>NZ_SMKT01000009.1 GCF_004348735.1 Actinomadura sp. KC06 | reverse complement strand
GCCCCCGCCCGGCCGCCGCCCGGTCCCGGCACCATGTGCTCGCGGGAACGCTCCTCGCCTTCGTCATGCTGCTCACCGCGTGCGGCGGCACGTCGAAGGCGAGCGATCCGGCGGACAAGCCGAAGCAGAGCGCATCGGCCGATCACAACGCCGACGACGTCATGTTCCTGCAGATGATGATCGCGCACCGTCGCCAGTCGCTCGACATGGCCCGGCTGGCCCCCGACCGCACCCGGCGCGGGGACGTCCAGAAGCTGGCCGCGGCCGTCGTGAAGGACAGCACCGGTGAGATGCAGCGAATGACGTCATGGCTCACCGCATGGTCGAAGCCGACCACGGTGCAGGGCCCGGCGAACGCCCACGCCGCCCACGGCGGCCTGCCGGCCATCGGCCCGGCCGAAATGAAGGCACTGAAACAGGCCGAAGCCCGCGGTTTCGACACCACATTCCTGAACCTGCTCCTCGGCCATCAGCACAACGCGGTGGAGATGTCGAAAGTGGAGCTGAAGAAGGGAGTCAACCCCGCCGCCAAGGCGTACGCGAAAGACGTCATGGAACGCACCAGCAATATGGTCAGCCGGCTGCTCGACTTGATCAACAGCTGACCGCGGTCGTGAGCGCGACAGCGAGGTCGCGCTCACGGCTCGGCGTGGACGATCTGGCCGTCGAGGACGGTGTACCGGAGGCGGGCGGCGGGCAGGTCGGCGGCGTCCAGGGCGAACAGGTCCCGGTCGAAGACCACCAGGTCGGCCCGGTGCCCTGGGGAGACCACGCCGAGGTCGTGTTCGCGGCGGGCCATGTAGGCGCCCTCATAGGTCGCGCCGTGGACGGTCTCGCCGCGGGTGAGCCGCTGGTCGGGGAACAGGCCGCCGGGCGGTGACCCGTCCAGGGTCTGGCGTGTCTCCGCGGCGTGCAGGGTGCCGAGCGGGTCGGGCGGGGCGACCGGGAAGTCAGTCCCGAGCGCCAGCCGGACGCCGGCGGACAGCAGCGTCCGGAAGGCGTAGGCGTGCCGCGCCCGCTCCGGGCCCAGTCGGTCGGCGAGGTACCCGATCGCTTTATGCAGGTGGGCCGGTTGGACGGACGCGATCAGCCCCAGCCGGGCGAGGCGCGGGACGTCGGACGGCCCGACGACGGTGGCGTGCTCGATGACGAACCGGTGGTCGGCGTCCCGTCCGGCGAGGGCCGTTTCGAGGGTGTCGAGGACGATCCGGTTCGCGCGGTCGCCGATCGCGTGCACGCACAACCCGCGGCCGTGCGCCAGGACCGCGTCCGCTGCCTCGCGCAGGCGCGCCTCGGGCATCATCTGAAGCCCGGTGCTGTCCGGGTCGTCCTGGTACGGCTCGTCGAAGAGGGCGCCGCGCGCGCCGAGCCCGCCGTCGAAGACCAGCCGCAACCGCTGCAATTCAAAGCGCGGGTCGGGGTGATGTGTGAACACGTCGCCGACGAACTCGGTCAGGTCGCCCTCGGCGGGCGCCCGGACCATTCCGAAGATCCGCGGCAGGTGCTCGCCGTCGTCGAGCAGCGAGCGGATGTCGTCGATCCAGGCGAGGTCGTCGATGGCGTCGTGCAGGCCGGTCAGGCCAAGGCTCAGGCAGTGCGCGGCGGCGGAGCGCATGAGGCGCCGCCGGTCCGCCGCGCCGTGCGGGGGGATCCGCGCGCGGACGAGGTCGGCCGCGGTCTCCAGCAGGACGCCGGTCGGCCGCCCGTCCGCGCCGCGCAGGATGCGCCCGCCGGGCGGGTCCGGGGTGCCGGGGCCGATCCCGGCGCGGCGCAGCGCCTCCGCGTTGACCAGGGCGCCGTGGTGGTCGAACCGGTTCAGCAGCACCGGCCGGTCAGGAACCGCCTGGGACAGCAGGTGGTTGTCCTGGACGCCCTCCGGGGTCCAGCCGCGGCCCTTGATCCAGGCACCGGGCGGGGTATCGGCGGCGCGGAGCGCGGTCGCGCGGACGACCTCGTCCGGGCCGGGCAGCCCGCGCAGGTCCAGGACGTCGAGCGCCTCCCCCAGGCTCAGCAGGTGGGCGTGCGCGTCGATGAACCCCGGCAGGACCGTCCCGCCGCCCGCGTCGATCTCGGTCGCGCCGGGCCCGGCGGCGGCCCGGCAGCCGGCGAGGTCGCCCACGGCGGCGATCCGTCCGGCGGCCACCGCGATCGAGGCCGCAGGACGGCCCGGCAGGGCCGCGTTCCGGACGACGAGCGGCCCGGCCATCAGGCCGCGACCCGCCGCCGGATCTCGCCGCCCACCATGACGAGCCGCACCCTGTCCGCGAGGCCGTCCAGGTCGGTGGCGTCGCCCTCGATTAGGACGAGGTCCGCGACCCGGCCCGGCTGGAGCCGCCCGAGGTCGGTGAAGCCGAGCAGGTCGGCCGCCGATCCCGTCGTCGCGTGCAGGACCTGCTCGGGCGTCATGCCGCCGTCCCGCATGAGGGGCAACTCCTCCAGGTTGGAGCCGAACGGGCCGACGCCCGTGTCGGTGCCCATCGCGATCTTGACGCCCGCGCGCACCGCCCGGGCGAACGACTCCTTGTGCGCCTCGACCGCCTCCGCGGCCTTGGCCACAGCGATCGGGCTGACCCGGACGCCGGTGGCCGCCAGGTCGAGCACCGCTTGCCCGGCGACCAGCGTCGGCACCAGCCAGCAGCCGCGCTCGACCATCATCTCGATGGACTCGTCGTCCAGGTGGATGCCGTGCTCGATGGACCTGGCGCCCGCGGCGACCGCGTTCTTGATGCCCACCGGGGACTGCGCGTGCGCCATGAACGGGCGGCCGGCCGCCCGCGCCGCGTCCGCCAGCGCCTCCAGCTCCGCCGGGACGAACTGCGCGTCGTGCGGATGGTCGCGGGCGGACAGGATGCCTCCGGTCGTGCACACCTTGATGACGTCCGCGCCCGCCCGGACGATCTCGCGGACCTTGCGGCGGACCTCGTCCGGGCCGTCGGCGATGGCGTCCGGACGTCCGGGATGCGCGATGTTGTACATCACGGTGAGGCCCGAGGGCCGCCGCCCGTCGCCGTGCCCGCCGGTCTGGCTGATCATCGTGATGGCGATCTGCATCCGCGGGCCGTCGATCAGCCCGTCCTCCACCGCGCGCTTGATCCCGAGGTCGGCGCCGTTGGCCTCGCGGACGGACGTGATCCCGATGTCGAGCATCCGGGACAGGTTCCGCGCCGCCACGTAGAACTGGTACGAGAACGGGCGCTCCAGCCGCTGGACGAGGTCAAGACCCGACGAGCACACGTGCACATGGCAGTCGAACAGGCCGGGCAGCACCGTCATGCCGGTCGCGTCGATCCGCTCGTCGGCGGCGCCGTCCAGGCCGGGGCCGACGTCGACGATCCGGCCGTCCTCGACCAGCACGTCGCCCGGCGCGGCGGGCTCCCCAGTGCCGTCGAACACCGTGCCCCCGGCCACTGCGATCCGCGTCATCCGTCCGTCCCTCCATCACTTCGCCCGCCGGTCATCCGCGTCATCCGCGCAGGTAGACCGTGGTCGTCCGGGTGTAGAAGTCGCGGGGCGCGCGGCCCTGCTCCTTGGCGCCGAACCCGCTGGCCTTCTCCCCGCCGAACGGGACGTGCAAATCGGCCCCGGCCGAGTTGGAGTTGACGTGCAGGACGCCGACGTCGAACTCGTCGACGGCCCGCAGCGCCGTGCCGAGGTCCCTGGTGAAGATCGCCCCGGACAGGCCGTACTCGCTGTCGTCGGCGAGCGCGAGCGCGTGCTCGGGGCCGTCCGCGCGGACCGCGGCCAGCACCGGGCCGAACACCTCCCGCCGCCACAGCGGCAGGTCGGGGCCGGGCAGCGCGAGCACGCTCGGCGGGACGAAGTATCCCTCCGCGAGCGGCCCGGACGTGTACGGCTCGCCGCCCGCGAGCGCCTCGGCGCCGCCGTCCAGCGCCTCGCCGGTCGCCCGGCCGACGGTGTCGCGCGCGGCGGCGGTGATCAGCGGGCCCATCCGGACGCCGGGGTCGAGCGGGTCGCCGACGTCCAGGCCGTCCACCAGCCGGACGACCTCGGCCAGCAGGTCTTCGGCCACCCGGTCCTCCACGACGAGCCGGGTGTTGGACGTGCAGCGCTGCCCGGACACCCCGAACACGCCCGGCACGATCTGCGCCGCCGCGGCCGCGAGGTCGGCGTCGGCCAGCACGATCGCTGCGTTCTTGCCGCCCATCTCGGCCTGCACCGGCTTGGCCAGCTCGCCGCATCGCCGGATCAGCGCCCGTCCGACGGCGGTGGAGCCCGTGAACGCGACGACGTTGACGCCGGGATGCTCGACGATCCGGGAACCGACGTCCGCGCCGCCGTGCAGCAGGTTGAGCACCCCGGCGGGGAGCCCGGCCGCGTCCAGCGCCTCGGCGAACCGGATCGCGAGCAGCGGCACCACCTCGGCGGGCTTCCACACGACCGCGTTCCCGTAGGTCAGCGCGGGCGCGATCTTCCAGGCCGGGATCGCGATCGGGAAGTTGAACGGGGTGATCACCCCGGCCACCCCGACCGGCTTGTGCACCACCATGATCCGCTCGCCGGCGCGCGGCGAGTCGAACAGCTCGCCGGTCGGGCGGTCGGCCTCGGACGCGGCGTAGTCGCAGATGTCGGCGGCGCGGCGGACCTCGCCGACACCCTCGACGAGCGTCTTGCCCTCTTCCAGCGACAGCTCCCGGCCCCACTCGTCGGCGTGCGCGCGGATGTGCGCGGCGGCGCGCACCAGCACCGCGGCGCGCTCCCGGAACGGGGTCGCCGCCCAGCCCGGCGCGGCCCGGTTCGCCGCCGCCACGGCCGCGTCGACCTGCGCTCCGGCGGCGGCACGGCCCGTGGCGAGGACGGTGCCCGGCGCGGCCGGGTTGACGTCCACCAGCTCGGCGCCCGTCCCCTCCCGGAAGCCTCCGTCGATGTAGTGGACGATCTCCTTCACCGCTGCTCCCTTCCCAGAACGTCCTCGTCCAGCCGGACGAGGACCGGCCCGCGCCGGCGCACCGCGCGCTCCATCGCCGCGGGGACGTCGGCCAGCCGTTCCGGCGCCTCGACCCCGGCGCCCATCGCGGCCGCCAGGCCGGAGAAGTCCGGGGTCGCGGGCGTGACGGCCACCGGCTCGATGCCGCGCGCGATCATGTCGTCGCGGATCTGGCCGAGCGCCTCGTTGTTCCACAGCACGACGACGAGCGGCAGGCCCAGCTCGGCGGCGGTGACGATCTCCTGCGCGGTGTAGAGGAGGCCGCCGTCGCCCACGATCGCGACGGCCGGGGCGTCCGGGTCGGCGACGGCTGCGCCGACCGCGGCCGGGACGGCGTAGCCGAGCGTCCCGAACCCCGACGGGTGCAGCCAGCGGCGCGGGGCGCGCATCGGCACGATCTGGGTCCCGGTGTAGGCGAGCTGCGTCATGTCGCTGTAGACGCGAGCGTTCTCCGGGATTCCGGCGAAGACGGCGTCCAGGACGCGCGTGTGCCATCCCCGGTACGGCGGCGCCGCCGCTGCCGCGAGCGCCCGCAGCTCACGGACGTCGGCTTGCGCCCCGGAGTCCTCTCTCGCGGGAAGCTGTTCGAGGAGCCGGTCGAGCGCCCATGCCGCGTCGGCCTGAAGGCACAGCGCGTCCGGGTAGTCGCCGGGGAGGTGCGCCGGATCGACGTCGATCCGGACCAGGCGTCCTTTCAGCGGCAGGACGTCCACGGTGGTGTCGGTAGACGCCAGCTCCGTGCCGACCGCGAGGACGATGTCGCGGTCGGCGAGCCATTCGCGCACCGCGACCCGCTTGAGCGCCTGCCCGGCGCAGAGCGGGTCGTCGTCCGGGACGATCCCCTTGCCCGCCACGGTCGTCAGCACCGGCGCGGAAAGCCGCCGGGCCAGGCTCCTGACCTGCGCGCTCGCGCCCGCCGCCCCGCCGCCCACGAGCACCGCCGGACGTTCGGCCCCGGCGAGCAGCCGCGCGGCCTCGGCCAGCGCCCCCGCCGGCGGCGCCTCGACCTCGGGCCGGACGGGCGGCAGCGGCCGCCAGCCGTCCCCGACCTCCTCGGCCAGCACGTCGATCGGGACTTCCAGGTACACCGGACGGGGACGCCCCGACGTCAGCGCGCCCCAGGCACGGGCGAGCAGTTCGGGCAGCTCGTCCGCCGAACCGGCGTGCAGCGCGAGCCCGGTGATCGGCTCGGCGATCAGGCGCTGGTCCTTGCACTCATGCAGATGCCCGCGGCCGCGTCCCAGCGTGTGCGACGCCGTGACGCTGGCCAGCACGAACATCGGCACCGAGTCGGCGTACGCCTGCCCGATGCCGGTGGCGGCGTTGGTCAGGCCGGGCCCGCTGATCACGCAGCACACGGCGGGACGTCCGGTCGCGCGGGCGTAGCCGTCCGCCATGAACGCCGCGCCCTGCTCATGCCGGGGCAGCACGATCCGGAACCCCTGCTCGGTCAGCCCGCGGAAGTACTCCAGCGTGTGGACGCCCGGAATGCCGAAGACGGTGTCTGCGCCGTAGTGCCGGAGGGTGGCCATCACGGCCGCGCCGGTCCGCATTTCTTCGCTCCTCGTGTTCCGGCTCAGTGCAGCCTGGTGGTGAAGTCGCGGATCCGGCCCTCGCTCGCGTCGATCTCGGACGCGGCGATGTCCTCGGCGATGACGCCGTCCGCCATCATCACGACGCGGTGCGCGGCCCGCCGGACGAAGCCCATCTCGTGCGAGGCGACGACCATCGTCATGCCCTCGGACGCGAGCTCCTCCATCACGTCCAGGACCTCGCTCGTCGTCTCCGGGTCCAGCGCGCTGGTGGGCTCGTCGAACAGCATCACCTCGGGCCGCATCGCCAGGGCGCGGGCGATGGCGCCGCGCTGCTGCTGGCCGCCCGACAGCTTGCGCGGGTAGGCGCCGGCCTTGTCCGACAGGCCGACGCGTTCGAGCAGTTCCGCGCCGCGCTCGCGCGCCTCCGCCGGCGAGAGGCCGAGCACCCGCATGGGCGCCTCGATGACGTTCTGCATCAGCGTCATGTGCCAGAAGAGGTTGAAGTTCTGGAACACCATGCCGATGCCCCGGCGCGCGGACGCGATCTGGTCCTCCCGCTCGGGGACCAGGCCGTCGCCGTCCCCCTTCCGGTAGCCGATCAGGCGGCCGTTCACCGTGATGCGGCCCTTCTGGATCGACTCCAGATGGTTGATGGACCGCAGGAACGTGCTCTTGCCCGACCCGGACGTCCCGATCAGGCACACGACCTCGCCGCGGTGCACGGTCAGGTCCAGGCCCTTCAGGACGTGCAGCTTTCCGTACCACTTGTGCACGCCGCTCGCCTCGATGACGACCTCGTCCGACACCACGCGGCCCTTCTCCGCCGACGGCGACATCACGCGGCCTCCTTCTGCGGCCCGGCGCTCCCGAGGAGATCCCGGCGGACGCGGTCGAGCAGGCCGCCCGAGGAGGCGTCGGCCTCGTGCCGGTTCAGCCGCGCCTCGATCAGCGACTGGATGAACGTCCACACCGTGGTGAGGATCAGGTAGTTGATCGCGAGCCCGATGAACAGCTCGAACACCCGGAACGTCTCGGCCGCGTAGGTCTGCGTCGTGAGCAGCAGCTCCGGGACGCCGAGCACGCTCGCCAGCGACGTCGCCTTCAGCATGATCGTGAACTGGTTGCCCATCGGCGGCACGACCACCCGCATCGCCTGCGGCAGGATGACCCGGCGGAGCGTCGGGATCCGTTTCAGGCCGAGCGCCTTGGCCGCCTCCACCTGCCCGTGGTCGACGGCCATGATCCCGCTGCGGAAGATCTCGCCCATGTAGGCGCCCTCCCGGATCGTGAAGCCGATGATGGCGGCCTGCATCGCGGCGGGCAGCGTCATCCCGGCGATGGTCAGGTCGCTGAACTTGAAGATCCCGGCGGCCGCGACGCCGGTGTAGAGCAGGATGAGGATGACCAGCTCGGGGATGCTGCGCAGCAGCCACACGTAGATCCCGGCCAGGAACCGGATCGGCGCGATCTTGGACAGCCGGGCCAGCGCCACCAGCATGCCGAGGATCACGCCGAAGAACATCGACACCACGGCCATGAAGATGGTGCGCTGCAGGCCCACCCCGTAGTGCGGGCTCAGCGCGAAGATGTGGTCGACGAGGAACTGCCAGTCGAAGTTCATGGAGTCTTCTCCGCCGGCAGGCACGCGACGGGCTTGGACGTCTCCGCCGCGTCGAGCGTCTCCTTGTCCAGGCCGTACCGGTGGAAGATGTCGCGGTACTCACCGCTCCCCCGGACGGCGGTCATCGCCTGCTCCATCGCGGTGTACAGATCGCGGTTGTTCTTCGCGATCATGAAGCCCATCTTCCCGCCGGCCTTCACGTCCGACAGGCACGGCTGCCCGGCGAGCTCCAGCCGTCCCGGCGCCTTGCGCAGGTAAAAGGACCCGGCCGAGTACGTCGTCGCGGCGCCGTCCACCGTGCCCGCGGCGACCTGCTGGAACAGCTCGCTCGTCCCCGCCAGCGGGACGATGTTGATCTGCTTGCCGCCGCTCCCGGCGAGCTTCTTGTTCATGTCCTCCAGCAGGCCGTGCGCGACGCTGCCATCCGGCGCCGCGATCTTCTTCCCGGCCAGCGACGAGAAGTCGCTGATCTTCTTGGGGTTGCCGGCGCCGACGACGAGCTGCGTCGCGGCGATCGAGTACGGCAGTTGCCACGCCGTCTTGTCCCGCTCCGGGACGATCTTGAGCTGGCTGACGATCATGTCGCAGTGCCCGCCGAGCAGGGACGCGACGAGCCCGTCCACCCGGACCTGCACCCACTTCGGCTTGAGGCCGAGGGTGGCGGCGAGCGCCTGGCCGAGCTCGATCTCGCTGCCGACCTGCTTGCCGTCCTGCGTGAACGAGCGCGGCGGGTTGGTGAAGGTGGAGCAGAACGTGATGGTCCCCGGCTGCGCGAACTTCGGCGGGGCCTTGACCTTGCCCGCCGTCCGCTGCCCGGGAGCGGTCTCGGCGGGCTTGACCCCGGCGTCGGAGGTCTCCGAGGTGCCGCCGCAGGCGGCGGCGGTGAGTATCGCGGACGTGACGATGACGGCCGCACCCAGTCGACGAGTACGCATCCCGGCCTCCAAGGCTCGTTCGTGCAGGTAGTGCTGGTAGTGCAGGTTGTGGGGGTCGTGCGGGGTCAGGAGAACGCGGCGACGCCCGTGAGCGCCTTGCCGATGACCAGGCTGTGCACCTCGCTGGTGCCTTCGTAGGTGAGCACCGATTCCAGGTTGTTGGCGTGCCTCAGCACCGGGTATTCGAGGGTGATGCCGTTGGCCCCGAGGATCGTCCGGCACTCGCGCGCGATCGCCAGGGCCTCCCGGACGTTGTTGAGCTTGCCGAGGCTGACCTGCTCCGAGGTGATCGCGCCGGCCTCCTTGAGCCGCCCGAGCCGGATCGCCAGGAGCATGCCTTTGCCCAGCTCAAGCGCCATGTTCGCGAGCTTCTGCTGGGTCAGCTGGAAGCCCGCGAGCGGACGGTCGAACACCGTCCGCTCCCGCGCGTAGGCGATCGTCGTCTCCAGGCAGTCGAGGGCCGCGCCGAGCGCGCCGAAGACGATCCCGAACCGCGCCTCGTTGAGGCAGCCCAGCGGTCCGGACAGGCCGCGGGCGCCGGGCAGCATCGCGTCGGCGGGGAGGCGCACATCCTCCAGGACGAGCTCGCTCGTCACGCTGGCGCGCAGGGACAGCTTCTCCGCGACGTCACGCGCGCTGAAACCGGGCGTCCCGGCCGGGACGAGGAACCCGCGGACGCCGTCGTCCGCCCGGGCCCACACGACGGCGACGTCGGCGACCGCGCCGTTCGTGATCCACATCTTGGTGCCGTTCAGCACCCAGTCGCCGCCGTCGCGCCGGGCCGTGGCGCGCATCCCCGCCGGGTTGGAGCCGAAGTCGGGCTCGGTGAGCCCGAAGCAGCCGATCTGCTCGCCGGCCGCCATCGCGGGCAGCCATTCGTCCTTCTGCTCGTCCGAGCCGTAGGCCCGGATCGCGTACATGGCCAGCGAGCCCTGCACCGACACCAGGCTGCGCAGCCCGGAGTCGACCGCCTCCAGCTCGAAGCAGGCCAGGCCGTAGGCGACGGCGCCCGCCCCTGCGCAGCCGTGGCCCTCCAGGTGCATGCCGAGCAGGCCGAGGCCGCCCAGCTTCCCGGCCAGCTCGGACGCGGGCAGCTCGCCGGATCGGTACCACTCCGCGATGTGCGGTCGCAGCTCTTTGGCGCCGAACGCGCGGACCGTGTCGCGGATCGCCCGCTCCTCCTCGGTCAGCAAATCGTCCACGCCGAACAGCTCCAGCGGACGAACCGCTTGGCCGGTCATTCCAGGCCCCTCCTCAACGAAAGCTCGGGGCACTACCGAAGCACAGAATCTATTTTGGATCCAGTATTGATTCTCCAATCAACGGTGGCTAGAGTCCCGGCGGTACGTCCATGTGCGGAGATCGCTAGGAGGGCCGACCGGATGCAGAGCAGCGGCATGTGGGGCCGGGGCGGGCGCGGGCGCGGCGGCACGGCCCCCGGCGCGCGGGCATGACCGGAGCCCTGCGCGACCTGGTCATCGTCGACTTCAGCCGCGTCCTCGCCGGGCCGTACGCGACGATGCTGCTCGCCGACTTCGGCGCCGAGGTGATCAAGATCGAGCGGCCCGGCGGCGGCGACGACACCCGGTCCTGGGGACCCCCGTTCGCGGACGGCGAGAGCACCTACTTCCTCGGGGTCAACCGCAACAAGCGCTCCATCGCCCTCGACCTGTCCGACCCCGCCGACGCCGCGACGGCCCGCGCGCTCGCCGCCCGCGCCGACGCGGTGGTGGAGAACTTCCGTCCCGGGACGATGGAGCGGCACGGCCTCGGCCACGAGGAGCTGCGCGCGGCCAACCCCGGGCTCGTCTACTGCTCGATCACCGGGTTCGGCGCGGACGGCGGCGCGGACCTGCCCGGCTACGACCTGATCGTGCAGGCGGTCGGCGGGCTGATGAGCGTGACCGGCGATCCGGGCGGCGAGGGGATGAAGGTCGGCGTCGCGCTCGTCGACGTGATCACCGGCCTGCACGCCGCGCTCGGCGTCCTGGCCGCGCTGCGGCACCGGGACGCCACCGGCGAGGGCCAGCGGGTGGAGGTCTCGCTGCTGTCGTCGCTCCTGTCCGGGCTGGTCAACCACGCCTCGGCGTACGTCGCGGCCGGCGTCGTGCCCGCCGCGATGGGCAACGAGCATCCCAGCATCGCGCCGTACGAGCTGTTCGAGACCGCGGACCGGCCGCTGGTCATCGCGGCGGGCAACGACCGCCAGTTCCGCTCGCTCTGCGCGGCGCTCGGCCGTCCGGACCTCGCCGCCGACGAGCGGTTCGCCACCAACAGCACCCGCGTGGCGAACCGCCGGCCCCTGAAATGCGAGCTCACCACCGCACTCGCCGAGCGCACGGCCGACGACTGGTTCGCCGCCCTCACCGCGGCGGAGGTCCCGTGCGGACCGATCAACGACGTCGCCGGCGCCTTCGACCTCGCCACCCGCCTCGGCCTCGCCCCCCGCGTCGCCCTGCGGGACCCGCGCCGGCCGCACCCGGTGGGGCAGGTGGCCAACCCGGTCCGGCTGAGCGCCACGCCGCCCCGGTACCGCACCGCGCCGCCGCGCCTGGACGAGGACGCCGCCGCCGTCCGCGCCCGGATCGCCGGAGAACGCGACCGAGATGTGGAATCCTTGACGCAAGATCCAGACGCCGGAGGGGGGTGACCCGGATGACCGCGGGAAAGCGGCCCCGGCGCCCGCCGACGGCCCAGCAGTTCGTCCTCGAAGAGATCAGGCGGGCCATCACCAGCGGCGAGCTGCGGCCGGGCGACCCGATCCGCCAGGACGCGCTGGCCGAGGAGCTCGGCGTCAGCCGCGTCCCGCTGCGCGAGGCGCTCAAGATCCTTGAGGGCGAGGGCCTGGTCACCTACCAGGTGCACCGCGGCTACGGCGTCGTCTCCCTCTCCATGGAGGACCTGCGCGAGGTCTACCGGATCAGGGAGATCCTGGAGGCCGAGGCCGTCCGCCGCGCCGTAGACAAGGTCACCGATGCCGATGTGGACCGGCTCGAAGAGATCCAGCGCGGCGTGGAGCGCGCCAGCGAGGCCGGCGACGTCGCCGAAATGGCCGCCGCGAACCGGCTGCTCCATTTCACGCTGTTCGAGTATTCGGGAATGCCGCGTCTCGTCCGGCACATCCGCCTGCTGTGGGAGGCGACCGACGCCTACCGCTCGCTTTACTACAGCGACCACGAGAACCGCGAGCGGGTGAATCACGAGCACCGCGCCATGCTCGCCGCCCTGCACGCCCGCGACGCCGAAAAGGCGATCGCGTCCCTGGACGAACACCGCGCCCACGCGGTCTCAGCCCTGGAACTCGTCTTCGCCGAGGAATCCGCCACCACACCGCGCCATTGACCGACGTCCCGCACAAACGTCGGACGAAGCCGAGGGTGTCCTGGGGCCTTGTTCAGTCCACATGGACGGCTTGGACGCCGCTGCCGCCCGGCCACGCGAAAACGTCGCCGGAGCGGGCGCCGGCGAATTCGGGGATGCTTCCTGGCAGTTTCGTTTCGCCGCCGCGGGAATCGCAGGGCCACCAGCGTCGTTGCGGGTCCGTCCAGTAGGGACGCTCGCCGGAGCTTTTCTGGGTTTTGGCGACGAGGTCGTCGGACCAGCACCAGCCCGTCGGCTCGTCCTGGACCGGGCGGGGGCCAGAGCCGAGGTCGAGCAGGACGCTGCCGGAGTGGAGCGTCCGGATGAGGTAGGTCCGGTCGTCGATCCGGATCACGCTTCTGTCGCCTTCGATGTCGTCGGGAAGGCTGAAGCCGAGTCCGGGCACCGCTCCGGCCCGCCAGGACCAGCGTGTCTCACCGGTCGCGGGATCGAAACCCTCCACGGTCACGCTGAGGTCCTTGAAGCGCCATTTCTCGGGGCTCCCGCCGGCGGACACGTCCATCCAGCCGGTCTTCCGGCACCGGACGGGATGCTCGATGGTGAACTTGAGCGCGCCGCAGAACACGGTGGTGCCGGGCTCGGCCCACAGCCTTCTGCCGGTGGCCCCGTCGAAAGCGGCGACCGTGGCGTAATCGAGTCGCCATCTCTTCTCGGCCTCAATGAACTTGCCGCCGGCACCGATCTCCCCGACATAGCGGCCGTCTTTGTACTGGAGGTCGTAGTGATAGGACCAGCTGATCGATCTCCAAGGCCCGCCGCCGTCCTTGCGGTCGGCCACGCTGAGCTCGAGCGGGTTCACATCGCCGAAGATCTCCGATATTGGCCGCCGCCATAGTTCCTTGCCGTCGACGGTGGTCCGCACGATCTGTTTGTGGTCGATCGAGTCGCGCAGGCCTGTTCCCAGGGGGATGTAGCCGAGCGGCGCGGACTCCGACAACTTCGCGCCATTCGAGCCGTCCAGGATATGGATCCGGTCGGTGGCCGTGCTCGGTGGCCGTGTCGTGTCCGTGACACCGAAGCAGACCCTTCCTGTCCCGCACCAATGGGGGACGATGTTCGACAGATAGAGCCCGGCCTGACCATGTCGCCAGCGGACCCGGCCGCTGTGGACGTCCACGGCGACGATCTGTTCGACGTTGAGACGCTGGCCCGCTTTCTGCGTGAATACGACCGTGTCCCCTTGAACCTGCAGATGGGAATTGAAGCCATGACGCAGGTCGCTCATGGGATGGCGCCATTGGACCGCGCCGGACTGCGCATCCAGCTTGAGGACCTCGAACCGTCCGGTCGGCGTACCGCCCGCGGCCAGGAATCCCCCGGGGGCGGCCCGGATCTCTTCGACCGGAATCACCGCGCCGGTGTCCCAGGCCGGCCGGTAGGGCGGCGAGGGCCACAGCAGCAGGGCGGCGGTGATCGCGACCGTCGCCGCACCGGCCACGGCCGCGGCCGTCTTGGCGCCGCCGATCTTGGCCAGCAATCCCTTGACGCCCACGGCGGCGGCCGAGCCGGCGATCGCATGCGGGAACAGTGTGGCCAGCGCCGCGGCGGCGGCCGCGAGCCCGGCCCGGCCCTGCCGCTCCCAGCCGGGGCCGTACGCCCGGGCCGCGGTCGTCTCCAGCTCGGCGACGAACTCGGCGGCGTCCCAGACACGCTCGGACGGCGTCTTGCTCATGCCGCGCACAACCAGAGGCCGCAACGGCTCGGGAACGTCGTCGACCGGAACGGGCGCGGTGAGGTGCTGCTCCCGCAGCGTGTGCACATCACCACCGCCGAACGGCCGGCGTCCGGTGACGCATTCGACGAAAACGCAGGTGGCCGCGTACAGGTCGGTGGCCGGGGTCGCGGGCTCCCCACGCCACTGCTCGGGCGACATATATCCCGGCGTCCCCGCCTGACCGCTTTGACCGGTCAGCACGGCGATCCCGAAATCGATCAGCTTGCTCCGTCCGGCGGCATCGACGATCACGTTGGCGGGCTTGTAGTCCCGATGCACCACCCCGACGGCATGAGCCGCCGCGAGACCGAGCAGGGAGCCCTTGAGCACGGCCAGCGCGGCCTCCGCGGGAAGGGCCGCGTCGCGATCGTCCAGCAGCCGCCGCAGGGAGACCCCGTCCACCGCCTCCATGACGATGGCGGCCTCACCGCCAGGCGATTCGACATAGTCGTGCAATCGGGCGATGTTCGGATCAGTCACCCGGGCCAACGTCTCCGCCTCACCGCGAAACGCTCTCAGAGCACGGGTGTCCACGTCGGGCCGCGCGGCCAGATACTTGATCGCGATGATCTCAGCGGACTCATCACGACGCGCCAGCACCACACGTCCCTGAGCACCTGCCCCGAGCTCTTTCAACTCGGTATATCCAGGCACCCTCCACTGCGATGAACCCACTCGCATCGCCCCATTAGACCAGCCATTGCACGTATCCCCATGATGGCGCTCAATCGTTGATCACGGACTCAACGCACTGTCAGGCGTGAGGCGCTTCCCGAGCTCTCTAACGCCGGTACGCGGTTACGCCGACGGGTACTCGGCCGTCCACTGCACGGATGACGGGCTCGGCTCCCTCCGGGCCGGAGGCGCCGTACAGCTCGATCAATTGCAGGTCGTCGGCCATTGTCTCGGCCACCTCACCGGCGGTGGCCTCGTCGGGAACCGCCACGAAGGTCGTCCTGCCGCCGTCGGCCCTCTCGTGAGTCACCACGTCGCCCGAGGGGTCGGCGCCTTCGTGCACGATGATGAACGCCTCCGAAAGGACGTCCCCGGCCTCGAAACGCGACTTGTACGAGGCGACACCGGTCAGCGACTCGAACCCGTAGTAGATGGCCCCGACGGGCACCTTTCCATCGGCCGCCCGCCCGGCTGCGGCGTGCCACACCGCACCGAACGCGCCGCAGATCTCGATCTGGGTCACCCCTTCGCCGACCAGCCGGGTGACCAGCTCGACCATCTCCTCCTGCTTGCCGACAGCCCGCACGCGTGTGCGTCCGCTGCCGTTCTGGACGGTCATGACGTCGGTCCAGGGGTCGGCACCGGTCTCCTCATAAATGACCACTTTGTCTTCGCTCATGTCCAGCAGGCTGCCACCTCAACCAGAGTTGAGGTCAACTCGACATGTGACGCCGCGTCGCTGGGTGGCTTGTGGTGGGTCGGGGGTGCTTCTGGGAAGATCACCGGTATGCGTGTCGCTGCAGCACAGGCTCGATGTCCCTGGCTCGACTCCGCCGCCGGGGTCGCCAAGGTGGTGGACTTTCTTCAGCGGGCGGCTGCGGACAATGTTGAGCTGGTCGCGTTCCCCGAGACGTTCCTTTCGGGCTATCCGTTCTGGGTGGAGCAGACCGGCGGAGCCCGGTTCAACGATCCCGACCAGAAGCGCGCCTATGCCGCTTATGTGGACGCCGCCGTCGAGCTCGACGGTCCCGAACTACGCACGATCGTCGAGGCCGCCGGTGATCTGAAGGTATTCACCTATCTGGGCATTACCGAACGCGTCCGCGGCACTGTTTACTGCAGCCTTGTCGCGATCTCTTCGGACGGCGCGATCGTCGGCGTCCACCGCAAACTGATGCCTACGCACGAGGAACGGCTGGTCTGGGGCATCGGCGACGGTCACGGGCTGCGCACCCATCAGGTCGGCGACCTCACGGTCGGTGGCTTGATCTGCTGGGAGAATTGGATGCCGCTGGCCCGGCACTCCCTCTATGCACAAGGCGAGAACCTGCATGTCTCGGTCTGGCCTGGCTCGTCCAGGCTCACCGGTGACATCACCCGCTTCATCGCCCTCGAAGGCCGTGTCTACTCCCTGGCCGCCGGTGCCCTGTTCTCCTACGCCGATATCCCGACCGACTTTCCTTTCTACGACCAGCTCGCCGAACGGAAGTCCCGGTACGACGGCGGCTCAGCCATCGCCGGGCCCGACGGCCAGTGGATCGCCCCTCCGGTCTCGGACGAGGAACGCCTCGTCACCGCCGACATCGATCCCGCCGCCGTCCGCGCCGAACGTCAGAACTTCGACCCCACCGGCCACTACGCCCGCGCCGACGTCCTCCACCTCCAGGTCGATCGCCGCCGGCTCACCACGGCGGAGTTCCTCGACTGAGGACGCTCGACGGCGCGCCTCGTCCCGGCGGACCCGACCGCACGGATCGGCGGTCGCGCAGGACGGGGAACTCCTCGCGGATCCGCGCCACCACGCCCGGGTCGATGTCGCAGCGCAGGATCTCCTCGGCCTCGCCCGCCTCCGCCAGGAGGGTCCCCCACGGGTCGACCACGCGGGAGGCGCCGGCCAGCGTCACGCCTTCGTGCGTGCCGGCGGCGTTGCAGGCCAGGATCAGAACCTGCTGCTCGACCGCGCGGGCGGCGGTGAGCAGCCGCCAGTGCGCGCGCACCCGCGCCGACCACGCGGCCGGGACCGCCACCGCCTCGGCGCCGGCGTCCGTCAGCGCCCGCCAGACCTCCGGGAACCGCAGGCTGATCTGCGCAGATCCCGAATCGTGGAGCCGCATCGAGCTGCTGCCCGCGAGCTTCGGCCTCGACGTCGAGGAGGCCCGCGAACTCGCCCGGGCGCACTGCAACCTGGCCGACTCGTGCTCGTGGATCGGGCACTACGAGCGCGCACGGGAGTACCTGCGCACCGGGACGAGCCTGGCCACCCAGGTGGGCGCGCCCTACGTGGTCGGCACCGCCGAGACCACGCGGATCAGGCTGGACTGGCTCGGCGGCGACTGGACGGGGCTGGAGGAGCGGGCCGAGCGGCTCGTCCAGACCTACGCCCACCTGCTGCCGCTGACCTGCGAGGTGCACCTGGTCAGGGGCTGGCTCGCCACCGCCCACGGCGACTGGGACCTGGCCGAGACCTGCTTCCACGCGACCGGCATGGCACGGCCCGACTCCGCGATCATTCCCGTCGCGATCGCCGCGATCGGCGGCATGGTCACCATGCCGCTGAGCCGCGGTGACGTGGACGCGGCCTGCACCTACGCCGATCGCGGCGCCATCCTGCTGCGTGCCAAGCGGATCTGGGCCTGGGCCGGCGAGCTGGCCCCCAGGCCGTCGAGGCGTACCTGGCGAGCGGGCGCGTCGAGGACGCCCGCGCCCTGATCACCGACCTCGGCTCCGGGCTCGACGATCTCGACGCTCCCCTGCCGCAGGCGGCCCTGGCGGCGTGCCGGGCGCACTTCGCGCGCGCCACCGGCGGCGCCGCGGCGGCGAGCGGTGCGAGGAGGAACACGTCGCCAACGTGATCCGCAAGCTCGGCGTCAAGTCCCGGCGGGAGGTCCGCCTCTGACATCCGGCCACACGGCGATGTTCGGGATTTCGAGGCTCCCGGCCCAGCCGTCTGACCGGCTTGATCAGCAGGAGGGCGGCGACTATGCCGACGGTCGCCGCGGTCGAGCCCAGCATGAAGGTGCGTGGGTCCACCAGGGTGGTGGCCGGGCCGGCCAGGGCCTGGCCGGCGGCCATGCCTGCGACGGAACCGGCGATCTGGTAGGCGTTGACGCGGTTCAGCACGTCCGGCGCGACCTGTGTCTGGACGCTGGTCGACCACATCACCGACCAGAACGCGAGCGCGCAGCCGCCGAGCAGGTGTCCGGCCATCAGCAGCGGGAGCGGGAGTTCGAGCGCGACCGTCAGCGGTACCGGGACGTAGCCGCTCACCGCGATCGCCCCGGCCGCCAGCGGCCGGCGCGGTCTGAGCCTGATCGCGACCAGCCCGCCCAGGACGGTGCCGAGGCCGAGCGCCGCCATCACCCAGCCGTAGTCGTCCCCGATGACCTGCGACGACAGCGGCACGGACGGGCCGATCACCAGGACGCCCCAGAACACCCAGACCAGGATGACCGACCACATCCAGCTCCTGGCCCTGAACTCCTCCCAACCTCGCCGCAGGTCGCTGAAAACGTTGGAGGGTGACGGCTTGGGAATTGCGACCCGGATCAGTAGGAGGCATACGCCGCTTAGCAGGAATGTCGCGGCGTCCACTGTGTAAACGACGACGGGTCCGGCGGCGATGATGAGGATTCCGGCCAGTGCGGGGCCCGCCAGGTGGGTGAGCGCCTCGGCGATCTTCAGCGTCGCGTTGGCCCTTTGAGGGTCTTTGGCGACCAAGGGGACCATGCCGTTGACGCCCGGCTCGAACAGCCCGGCGGCCGTGCCGGACAGGAACGCCATCGCCAGGAGCAGGGCGTAAGGCGGAGCGCCGTCCAGGAAGGCGACGGCGACCACGCCCTGGGTGACGACCCTGATCGCGTCCGCGACGATCATCAGGCGGCGGGCGCCGATCCGGTCGGCGACGACACCGCCGAACACCATGACCAGCACGGCGGACGCCGTCCAGAGCCCGAGCACGTAGCCGACGCCGGCGATCCCATAGACTTTCCCGACCGCCAGCGCCGAGGCGACGGGCATCATCGCGTCGCCGAGCAGCGAGATCGTGCGGGCCCCGAAATAGAGGGTGAAGTTCCTCGTCCACATGATCCCCAATTCTGGATATTTCCAGGTCAGGGCGCTGGTGTCCTATATGACATCGTTGGGTACATTTGCGCCATGCCCCTGCCCCCGGAGTGCCCGGAAACGCCGCCGGCGCCGTCCAGCCCGCATCGCGTGGTCGCTCTGGTCGCCCCGAACCAGGAGCTCTACCCGGTCACCTCCGCCTCGGCGGTCTTCGGCTACCACGGGCCCGCCATCCCCCAGCACTACAGCTTCGGCCTGTGCGCCGAACGTCCCGGCTCCCTCCCCACCACGCTCGGCGTCCCCATCCAGGTGGAGAGTGGTCTCGAAGCCCTCGATGACGCCGACACCGTGGTCATCGCGGGCTGGACGCTCGTCCCTTCACCTGCCGTCCTCCAGGCGGTGTCCGACGCCCATGCCCGAGGGGCCCGCATCGTCGCGGTCGCCGCCGGGGTCTTCATCCCCGCCGCCCTGGGTCTCCTGGACGGACGCCGCGCGTCCGTCCACTGGGAACTGGCCGACGAGCTCGCGGCCCGCCACCCGCGCGTCGTCCCGGACGGAACCGTCATCTACGTCGACCACGGCGACGTCGCCACCGCCGGAGCATCGGCCGCGACCCTCGACCTCTGCCTTCACCAGGTCCTCCAAGAGCACGGCGCGGCCCACGCCATGCGCATCGGCCGCCAGCTCGCCGCCGGACCGCACCGCGAGGGCTGCCAGCGCCAGTACCCTCCCCTCCCCACCACCGGCCCCATGCCGGACTCCCTGGCGCCCCTGCTCGAATGGCTCCTCTCGCGCCTGGACGACCAGATCACCGTCGAGGACATGGCCGCCTACTCCGGCGTCTCTCCCCGGACCCTCACCCGCCAGTTCACCGGCCGGCTCGGCGTCCCGCCCGCCCGCTGGCTGCTGGAACGCCGCCTGGCCGCCACCCGGGCCCTGCTGGAGGAGACCGACCTGCCCGTCGAGACCATCGCCGCCCGCGTCGGGCTCTCCTCGGCGGTCAACCTCCGCCGCCGCTTCCACACCGCCCTGAACACCACCCCGGCCGCCTACCGCCGCTCCTTCCGCTGAACGTCCGCGCGCCGGTCCCCGCAATCACGGGTGATGAACAGTGTCGGTGTCATCGCGTTTAATCGAGGGGTGGACGTTGGAGAACGCATCGCGGAACTGACCGCCGAGGTCAAGCGGCTGAACGACCTGTACTACGGCGCCGGCGACAGCCCTGTCCCGGACGCCGACTACGACGCGTTGAAGGACGAGCTGGCAGCGCTCGTCGCCGAGCATCCGGAGCTGGAACCGGCCGACAGCCCGCTCGGCAAGGTCAACGCTCCGGCGGAGCTGGCCGGGCCGACCGTGCGGCACGCGCGTCCGATGCTGTCGCTGGCGAAGGCGACGGGCGAGGACCAGATCCGGACGTTCTGCGAGCGGTTCGGCGGCCAGGTCTTCCGCGTGTCGGAGAAGCTCGACGGGCTCTCGCTCAGCGTCGTCTACACCGACGGGAAGCTCGACTACGTCGCCACGCGCGGCACCGGCGCGGTCGGCGAGCTGGTGACCGAGAAGGTGCGGCACGTGATCCCCGGCCTGCCGACCGAGATCGAGCTGCCGGGGCGCATCGAGGTCCGCGGCGAGGCCGTGATGCTCCGGTCGGTGTGGACCGCCTACAACGAGGCCCACCCTGACCGGACGCTGACCAACCCGCGGTCGGGCGCCGCCGGAACGCTGGTGCTGAAAGACCCCGAGGCGGCCGCCGAGGCCAAGCGGGTGCTGCGGTTCTTCGCGTTCGGCACCGACCGCGACGGCGTCGCGATAGAAGACCCGGAGGGTTTCGAGCCGGTCGCGCGGTACGTGTGCACGACCGTCGAAGAGGTGATGGACGCGATCCACGAGATCGGCGGCCGCCGCGACGGGCTGGACTATGAGATCGACGGCGCGGTCGTGCGGCTGCACGAGCCGGCGGCGTTCGACGCGGCGGGCTTCAACAGCGCCGAGCCGCGCGGGGCGATCGCGTTCAAGTACCCGCCGGAGGAGAAGCTGACGACGCTGCTGTCGGTCGAGTGGCCGGTCGGCAAGATCGGACGCGTCCCGCCGCGGGCGAAGGTCGCGCCGGTGTTCGTCGGCGGCGTGACGGTGGAGAACATCACCCTGCACAACCCGCGCCTGATCCGCGAGCGCGACCTGCAGATCGGCGACACGGTGGCGGTCGTGCGGCGCGGCGACGTGATCCCGTTCGCGGGACGCTCGCTGCCGGAGCGGCGGGACGGGAGCGAGGTCGAGATCATCCCGCCGGAGCGCTGCCCGTCGTGCGGCTCGGAGCTGGAGGTCCGCGGCACCGGCGAGGAGCGCTGGTGCCTGAACCTGCAGTGCCCGGCGCAGGCGACGCGGCGGCTGATGCACTGGGCGTCGCGCCCGGCGGCCGACATGGAGGGCGTCGGCGACACCTGGATCGAGAAGCTCGCCGAGGACGGCGTGCTCAGGCGGCGCAGCGACTTCTACGACCTGACGGCCGAGCAGCTGCTCGGCTACGAGCGGATGGGGGAGGTCAGCGCCAAGAACATGGTCGACTCGATCGCGTCCTCCACGGGGATGGGGCTGCGGCGCGCGCTGATCGGGCTGGCGATCCCGATGGCGTCCGAGGGCACGGCCAAGCGCCTGTGCCTGGCCGGCTACGAGCGCATCGAGGACGTCGCGGCGGCGACCGTCGAAGACCTGGTGGCGATCCGCGACATCGGCCCGAAGGCCGCCGAGAGCATCGTGGCCTTCTTCGCCCGCCCCGAGGTCCAGGAGGAGATCGCGGCGTTGCGCGAGCGCGGCGTGAACCTCGACGTGCTCGACGAGGACCGCCCGGTCGACGCGATGGCCGCGGGCGACTCCCCGCTCAAGGGCAAGGCGGTCGTGATCACCGGCGCGTTCATCGATCCGCGCTCGGGCGCGAAGATCAGCCGTCCGGACGTCACGCGCCTGGTCGAGCAGGCCGCCGCGACCACCGCCTCGTCGGTCTCGGCCACCACCGACTACCTGCTCGCGGGCGACAACGTCGGCGCCGCCAAGACCGGCAAGGCCGAGAAGCTCGGAGTCACCGTCGTCGACCAGGCGCAACTGTGGCGCTGGCTGTCCGAAGCCGGAGTCATCTGATCGCATCGGTGTCCCGGAAGGGACGAACGGCTTTCGATAGTGCAGGGACCGCACGTGAAAAGGCAGGGATGTCATGGTGATGTCGTGACATTTATCGTCCATCACGCAGTGTCGCGGCGCATGCGCATTTAAGGACGAGCGCCACAGAAGCATTCAGTGTTTATAGAATGAAATGTGAAATTCACGTCGCACTTGCGGGGCCTAGTCAATTCGGCATAGCTTCACGGCTATGCAGGTGGAACTGCGCCATTTGCGGGTGCTGTGCCAGGTCGCCGAAACGGGCAGCATCACGCGCGCCGCGGCGAGCCTCGGCGTGTCCCAGCCGACACTCAGCAACCAGCTCCGCCGCATCGAGAACGCGTTCGGCGGGCCGTTGTTCGTCCGCGGCCCGCAGGGGATCACCCCCACGGCGCTGGGACGGCACGTCCTGGCCCGGGCCCGCGGTGTGCTGGCCGACGTGGACGACCTCCTCGCCACCGTGCCGGGCGACGGGTCCCGGACCGGCATCCGGCTCGGCACGCACCCGCACATCCTGCTGGGCGAGTGGCTGCGCAGCCTCGAGAGCGAGCTGCCGCACCGCACGATCAGCACCACCCTGGACTACTCCGGCGCCGTCCTGACCCGCCGGCTCGCCAACGACCAGGTCGACGTCGCCCTCATGGGACGCGTCGCCGACCACCACGCCCCACAGTGCCCGCCGGGGATCAGCGAGCGGGTCATCACCATCGAGCCGTGCGGCATCGCGATCGCGTCCAGCCATCCGCTGGCGTCGCGGAGCCGGGTCAGCCTGGCCGATCTGGCCGGGGAGACGTGGATCCCGCCGCAGGGCGGCGACGACGGCGGCACCGCCCTGCTGCGCGCCGCCTGCGAGACGGCCGGGTTCACGCCGCGGTTCCGGTACGCCGGCGCGGACGTCAACGTCATGGTCGGGTTCGTCGCGGCCGGTTTCGCCATCGCGCTCGCGTCGCCGACCTGGCTGGCCCCCGAGGGGATCACCGTCGTCGCGCTCGCCGACCACGTCACCGACGCCTACCGGGTCCTGCGCTGGCGCACCGCCGGCATGCCGGCGGGCGAGATCGACATCCTGCACCGGACGTTCCACGATCTCTACCGGCCGATCGTCCAGCGGAACATCGCGACGCAGCGCTGGCTCGCCGACAATCCCGACGCGCGCCCCCAGATCATCGACGTCCCCGCCGCCTGAGGACGTGCCCGGCCGGGCCGCTCGTATCCCCGGTTCCGGGGGCATAGCTCGGAGGCTATGCAGAATTAGCAGGCCCCATATGCCTCCCGGAATGCCACCCTTCAACGTGGGCGCCATTCCGAGACCCGCGAATGGACTCCCATCTCTCCACCTGCCCCCGTTGTTCCCAGGAGTGCCACATGGCCCGCAGACCGCTGTATGCGAGCACCCGGTACCCGCTGGGCGCGGTGACGGGCCGGATCCGAACCGGCAGCTGCGCCGGCCCCGGCGACCCCGGCGGCGCGCTCCCCATCCGGACGGACGGCCAGGCGCAGGGCAGCTCCACCACTCAGCACGGCGACCCGGACACCTTCCGGTACCGCGTCCACGCCAACAGCGGTTCGGGCGGGTACACGGTCGGGTCCGGCAAGCCGTGAGACCTCCCCGGCCGCCCGTGTGCTCTCCACTCCTCCCCGCGGGCGGCCGGGGCACCACCCCCTCCCGAATAGTGGAACGTATCATTCCGTTCTGCTAGACTGGACGGCATGAGCGAGATCATCGATTCCGGCTGGCCCGTCCTCGACGCCGCCCACGAGGCGCTGCGCGGCGCCGTCCGCGACCTTTCCGACCAGGACCTCGGACGCCCCACCCCGTGCTCCGAGTGGAACGTCGCCCAAGTCGTCCAGCACGCGGCCGGCGACCAGCTCGCCTACGCCTCCTGCATCACCGGCGAGCCCGGGCCCCACTACGACCCCTTCGAGCCGTCCGGCAAGCTCGACGGGTCGCCGATGGACTTCCTGGAGCCTTCGGTGTCGGCGAGCGCCGCCGCCTGGGCCACCGTCGACCGCGACGCGGAATCGGTGTCCGTGCCCGTCCCGCCCGGGTCTCTCAAGCCCGAGGTCGGCGCCGGGGCCGCCGCGCTGGACGCCGCCGTCCACGCCTGGGACATCGCCGTCGCCACCGGACGGCCGTCCCCGCTCACCCCCGGCCTGGCCCGCCCGCTGCTGGACGTCGCCAGGCAGATCGTCGAGCCGCTGCGCCAGTACGGCGCGTACGCCGCGGCCATCGAGCACTCCGGTGACGACGACGTGGCCGCCCTCCTCCGCTACCTCGGCCGCGACCCGGAATGGACGCCCTGACAACCGCCGCGGTCCCGCCGGGCCTGCCCGGACGCCGGCTCAGCCGCCGTCCGGCTCACGAATCGAGGCCGCCTCGGTTGACGAGCTGGCTCGCGATGACGTTGCGCTGGATCTCGTTCGTGCCCTCACCGACGATCATCAGCGGGGCGTCGCGGAAGTACCGCTCGACGCAGAACTCGGTCGAATAGCCGTAGCCGCCGTGAATCCGGACGGCGTTCAGCGCGATCTGCATGGCGGTCTCGGACGCGAACAGCTTGGCCATGCCCGCCTCCATGTCCACCCGCCGTCCCGCCTCGCCCTCCCGCGCGGCGTAGAGGGTGAGCTGGCGCGCCGCCGTCAGCGACGTGGCCATGTCGGCGAGGTGGTTGCCGATCGCCTGGTGCCGCCAGATCGGCTTGCCGAACGACTCGCGCTCCTGCGCGTAGGCGAGCGAGTCCTCGAACGCCGCCCGGCCGACGCCGAGCGCGCGGGCGGCGACCTGGAGCCTGCCCGTCTCCAGCCCCTTCATCATCTGGGCGAACCCCTTGCCCTCGGCTCCGCCGAGCACGGCGTCGATCGGCGCCCGGTAGTCGTCGAAGGTGAGTTCGCAGCTCTCCACGCCCTTGTAGCCGAGCTTGGGCAGGTCGCGGGAGACCGTGAGGCCGGGCCCGTGCTCCACGAGGAGGATCGAGATGCCCTTGTGCGCGGGCGTGGCCTCGGGGTCCGTCTTGCACAGCAGGGCGATCAGCCGGGAGCGCCTGGAGTTGCTGATCCAGGTCTTCGCGCCGGTGACGAGGTAGCCCCGGTCGGTCCTGCGGGCGGTGGTGCGTATGGCCTGGAGGTCGGAGCCGCCGCCCGGTTCGGTCAGCGCCATCGTGGCCCGCACCTCGCCGGTCGCCATTTTCGGCAAGTAGCGGCGTTTCTGCTCCTCCGTCCCGAAGTCCAGCAGCAGTTTGGCGACCACGGTGTGGCCGCCCATCGCACCGGCCAGGCTCATCCAGCCGCGTGCGAGTTCCTCGGTGACCAGGACGTAGCAGGGCAGGGAGACGGCATTTCCGCCATATTCCTCGGGAATCGCCAGGCCGTAGATCCCGAGCCGCTTCATCTGCTCGATCAGCGCCTCGGGGTAGGTGTTGGCGTGCTCCAGTTCCCGGACGGACGGCTTGACCTCGTCGTCCACGAAGGCGCGCACGGTCTCCACGACGAGGCGCTCGTCGGAAGACAGGATGTCCAGGGTGCTCACTTTGTGCCCCTCCTCGCTCGGTCAGATCACGCCGTCGGCGCGGAGGGCGTCGATCTCCGCTGCGGTGCGTCCCAGTTGGGTCAGGATTCGTTCGGTGTGCTCTCCGGCGGCGGGCACGGGATCCATTCGCGGCTGGATCCCGGCCAGGTCCGCCGGCGGCTGGAGGGCCTGCATCACGGCGCCCGGAAGGTCCACGTCGTGCCAGCGTCCGCGGTCGGCGAGCACCGGGTGGGCGACGAATTCGGGGACGCCGTTCACCCCGGCATTGGCGATTCCCGCCTCGTCCAGCGATTCCATGACCTCGTCGCCGCCGGCTCGCCGGAACCGTTCGGCGATGATCGCGTTGAGCTCGTCCCGGTGGGCGACCCGCGCGGATCCGGTGGCGAACCGCGGATCGTCCACCAGGTCCGGACGCTCGAGGAACCGCTCGCACAGCGCCGCCCACTCCCGCTCGTTCTGGACGGACAGCAGCACCTGCCCGCCATCGGCCGCCGTGTAGGCGCCGTACGGGGCGATGGTGGCGTGCTGCGTGCCGATTCGCGGCGGCGGCGTCCCCCCGTATCGCGTGTAGTAAGCGGGCTGGCTCATCCATTCCCCCAGGGCCTCGAACAGCGAGACCTCCACGGCGTGCGCCGAGCCGGTGGTGGCCCGGGTGTAGAGCGCGGTGAGAATCCCGGAGTAGGCGTACATGCCCGCGGCGATGTCGGCGACCGACACCCCGACGCGCGCGGTCGCCCCGTCGGTGCCCGTCAAGGAGACCAGCCCGGTCTGGCACTGCACGAGCAGGTCGTACGCCTTCCGGTCCGCCCACGGTCCGGACGTCCCGTATCCGGACACGGTGCACGGGATCAGCGCCGGATACCGGGCGGTCAGGGACGCGGCGTCCAGCCCCAGCCGGTCGGCGGCGCCCGGGGCCAGGTTCTGCACGAACACGTCGGCCCCGGGGAGCAGTTCCTCCAGGACCTCGCGGCCGCGCGCGGACTTCACGTCCAGGGTCAGCGACTCCTTGGACCGGTTGAGCCACACGAAGTAGCTCGACTGCCCGTGCACCGTCGTGTCGTAGCGCCGGGCGAAGTCCCCTCCCCCGGGCCGCTCCACCTTGATCACGCGGGCGCCGAGATCGGCGAGCTGCCGCGTGGCGAACGGCGCCGCCACGGCCTGCTCCAGGCTCACGACGGTGACACCGGAAAGCGGACGTTCGGTCATGCCTCATCATCGATGGTCATGCTGCCGCGAGTAAAATACTGATTCCTGATATCTCCATGCTGATCCCAGATGGTGCGGTGGAACCCTTTGGACGTCAAGCAGCTCAAAGCGCTCGTCACGGTGGCCGAAGTGGGGAGCGTGACCCGGGCGGCAGAGGTGCTGCACCTGGTCCAGCCGGCGGTGACGCGGCAGATCCGCGCCCTGGAGCAGGACCTGGGCGTCGCGCTGTTCGAGCGGACCCGGCAGGGGATGCGTCCCACGGACGCCGGGCTCATCCTGCTCGAACGCGCCAGGCGCGCCCTGAACGAGCTGGAGCGGGCCCGTGCGGAGATCCAGCCGGCGCCCGGCGCGGTCACCGGCATCGTGACCGTCGGGTTGCTCGACAGCTCCAGCGACCTGCTGGCCGAGCCGCTCGTGTCCGCCATCGCCCGCGATCATCCGGGCATCGACCTGCGCGTCCTCACCGCGTACTCCGGGCACCTGCAGCAGTGGCTGGACGACGGCGACCTTGACCTCAGCCTCCTGTACGACCTGGACGACACCCCGTCGCTGAACGTCAAGCCCCTGGTGCGCGAGAAGTTGTGGGCGGTCGCGCCGCCCACGGCCGGGCTCCTGGCCGCCGTCCCGGTCCCCTTCGAGGAGGTCGCGGCGCATCCCCTGGTGATGCCCGCCGCCGGGCACGGGCTGCGCGCGCTGATCGACGCGGCCGCCGCACGGGCCGGGACGGCGATGAACGTCGTCGTGCAGACCAACTCCATGCACGTGCAGAAACAGCTCGTCCGGGCCGGTCACGGGTGGACCGTCCTGCCCGGCGTCGGCATCGCCGAAGACGTCGCCAACGGTTCCTTGAGCGCGGCGCCGCTGTGCGAACCCACGACGTGGCGGTCCATCGTGCTCGGCACACCCCGGACAGGACGGCGAGCACCCGCCACCCACGTCGTGGTCGAAGAACTGGCCCGCCAGGTTCATTCGGCCCTGCGCCGAGGACTGTGGCCGTCGGCGCAACCATCCGAGCCCTAGACCCTGGCGCGGCCGTCCGAGCCTTAGACCTTGGCGAACGCCGTCCGCACCTGCTCGGGGCCGGCGCCGTTCCCGAGCAGCAGGCTGAGCAGGACGCGCGCCTTCGGCCCGTCAAGGAACCCGGCCGGGATCAGCCCGCGGGCGATGAGGTCGCGCTCGGACCCGGGAAAGCCGTACGTCGCCTGGAGCATGTCACCGGCGCCCGTTCGCGAGGCGAGCACGACCGGCACGGTCGCGGCCAGCCGCTCCAGAGCCGCGACGGTACGCGCGGGAACGTGGCCACCGCCGAACGCCTCGACCACGACCCCGGCGTAGCCGAGGGCACCGACCCGCTCGATGAGGCGTCCGTCGTCCCCGAGGCACATCGTCAGCAGCGCCACCGGTGCCACGGGCCCGGCAGGCACCGGGACGGCGGGCAGCGGTGCGGGCCGCAGCGCGATCCTGAGCCGCCCCTCGACGAGCCAGCCGACCGGTCCGGCCGTCATCGAGCGGAAGGCCGCGGGGCTGGTCGTATGGGTCTTGCTGACGAACCGCGCCGCATGGACCTCGTCGTTGAGCACCACCAGGCATCCGAGCCCCCGCGCCTCGGGCGACGCGGCGACCTGGACGGCGGCCAGCAGGTTCGCCGGCCCGTCCGGGCTCGCCAGCGTCGGGTTGCGCATGGCCCCGGTCACGACGACCGGGTTCGGCGCGTCGATCAGCAGGTCGAGAACGAACGAGGTCTCCTCGATGGTGTCGGTCCCCTGGACGACCACGACCCCCGCCGCCCCGGCCTCGAACCGCGCCTTGATCTCCGCAGCCAAGGCGATGAGGTCCTCGAAGGCGAGATCGCCGGACGGACATCGCCGAAAGGCCACGGCCTCCAGCCCGACCGAGCCGTCCAGCCCGGGAACACCCTCCAGCAGTTCCTTGGCTCCGAGCCGCGGCGCGACCCCGCCCCCACCGCCGCCGCCCGGTTTCTCGGTGGACGCGATCGTCCCGCCCAACGAAAACACCGTGACCAGTGGCCGATCCCGCGCGTTCAGACCCCATTCCCCCTTCGGATTCGACGCCGTATCACCATTCCTGCGTGGCGGGCAGATCGCTGACGAACTGCTTGAGCGCGGCCTCCATCGTCCATTCCATTCCGCGTCGCAGAACCTCCTGGGCCGCGGCGGCGTCGCGCCGTTCCACGGCGGCGTGCGCCTTCTCCATCGAGGCGGCGGCCCGGTGGATCCGCTCGCCGTCGACGAGCATGAGCCGGCTGTACCTGGCCGACCGGACGTACATCGTGTCCAGGTTGCTCAACATCTGCGGCCGGTTGGCGAGCGAGTAGAGGTAGCGGCGGTAGTTCCAGCTGTGCCCGACGTACTCCGGCCATTCCGCCTTGCTGTGCGCGGCGTGCTGGATCTTCTCCAGGGCGCCGCGCAGGTGCTCGATGTCGTGGTCCTGCACCTGCTCGACGGCCCTGCGAGTGAGCCACCATTCCAGGCCCACCCTGATCGTCCAGACCTCCTCGAACTCCTCAAGGCTCATCGGCGCCACCCGCATGCCGGAATGCGGGCGGCTGACCACCAGTCCCGCCGCGGCCAGCTCGATCAGCGCCACCCGCACCGGCGTGATGCTGACCCCGAAGTGCGCCGCGAGCTGGCGCAACGGCAGGTGGGCCCCGGGAGCGAGGTCGCCCTCGGCGATCAGCCGGCGCAGTTCCTGCGCGATGCGCTGCTCCACCGTGTCGGTGACCTGCGGCTGACCGGCGGCGTCGCTCGGCAGGTCCAGCTTGATGGCGCGAGACGACCGATCGGACGGCGACGGCTTCGCCCGCGATGACGGCTCGCTGCTCATTCTCTGCTCCTCCTGATGGGCGTACGGATGGGCGTACGGCTGTCGCGGATCATGACAGATCCGCCCGGCTCCGGCGATGGAGGACGAACCGCTCGATGATCTCGGCGGCGCGCTCCGGCCGCTCCAGCACCAGATAGTGACCGCAGTTCTCCAGAATGTGCAGTTCCGCGTCCGGGATGACGTGCACGGCCGTGTCGAAGCCGACTCCGCTGCCCGCCGGGACGGGCGGCGTCATCTGGTCTTCGTCCCCGCCGAGCAGCAGGGTCCGGGGCAGGCTGGGCAGCAGGTCGGAAAGGTCCATCGCCTCCAGGCTCTCCGTGCCGGCGACGAACGACTTCGGGTCGTTGGAGCCCATCGCCGTTCTCAACCGGTCGAGGATCTCCGCGGCGTCCGGACGGTCGTAGAAGCCGCGGGAGAACCCCGCAGCGGCCGTCAGGTCGGCGGCCTGGACCATGCCGCTGTCCATCGCGCCGCGCTTCCAGGTGTGCCGCATGTGCCGGGCGGCGTTGTCGTAACGGAACAGGCAGCAAGAGAGAATCAGATCTTTCAGCACTTCGGGATGGCGGGCCGCGAGCGTGGTGGCGACCAATGCGCCCATTGAGGTGCCGTGCACGTGGACGGGACCGCCGTCCAGCCGCTCGATGAATTCGGCGAGGTGATCAGCCCATTCGGCCACGCCCAGCGGACCCTTCGCGACGCTCTGCCCATAGCCGGGCAGGTCCAGGTCGATCACCTCGAAGGAGTCGACGAGATGCGGTGTCAGCATCGCGAAGTTCCGGTAGCCGAATCCGCTCCCGTGAACGTGCAGGATCGTCGGGCCTGTTCCCTGGCGCCGGTACCAGATCACGGACCCGTCGCTCAATTCGAGCGTTCCCACGCTCACCTCCCGTTCTCGTCGTGCCGGTGGCCGCGAAGCCGCGGAAAATCAGCCATTGCGGATCAGGTCCAGCGTCTCCGCGAAGGCATCGTGCATGGGGGTCAGCCGGTATTCGTCCCCGGCGAGTTTCTCGAAGGCGCTCACGCTGAACCGGTGCGGGAATCCCAGCCGTCCCGGTTCGGTGCGAACGGACACGCCGGGACGCAGATCCCGGACGAGACTCACGGCGTCCCGCATGCTCGCCACCGTGCCGGGCAGGTTGTAAATGCCCTGATCGGTCTCGTCGAGGCCGTTGACCAGGATGAACGCCCTGGCGACGTCGCGGACGTACTGCCAGGAGAAAACGTCGTCCCCGTACGGGACGACGGAATCCTCGCCACGGGCGGGCCGGTCGAAAAGGTGCTCGGTGAACAGGCCCTCGCCGCGTTCCTTGCCCTGCCCGTACACCAGGCCGATGCGCAGCCCGACGGTATTGAGCCCGTACCGTTCGCGGTACGCGAGCGAGATGCCCTCGGCGTACGACTTCGTGACGCCGTAGACGTTGTCAGGGCAGTGTCGACTCGACTCGGTGAATTCCTCGGCGCCGTCGTCGGCCTGCGTCTGGTGGCCGAACACCGCCATCGAACTCGCCCAGGTGAAATGGGTGACGCCGTGCGCCAGCGCGACCTCCATCAGGTTCTGGGTCCCGACGACGTTCACTTCGAGCGCGTGGTACGGGTCGTCCTGCGACGCCGGCGCCAGCAGCGAGGCCAGATGGATGATCCGGCCGACCCGGTGCTCGTGCGCGATGCGCGTCAGCCGTCTGAGGTCCCGGACGTCGCCCTGGACGGCCGTCACCCGTGGGGACCGCGGCCGCGGCCCGGCGGCGGGAGCGTGGTCCAGCGCGACGACGTCGGCTCCGGCGGAGACCAGCTCGCGCACCACGTACCTGCCGACGAAACCGGACGCGCCCGTGACCAGGGTCGTCATCGGATCAGACCTTCCTCTCGCGTAGCGGCCGAGAACCGTCCGCCGTACCTTCGGAGCAGGCGGACGAACGCGCGGTCGGCGCACAGCCCCAGCGCGCCCAGAGTGATCAGCGCGGCGAAGACGCCGCGGACGTCGGTGTTGGCGGTCCCCTCGGTGATCAGGACGCCGAGTCCCGACTCGGCGCCGAGCATCTCGGCGGTGACGACCGTCATGAAGGCGTTCCCGAGCGCGATGCGCACGCCGGAGAAGATGTAGGGGAGGCTCGCGGGCAGCCGCACGGCGAAGAACAGCCTGAGCGGGCCCGCGCCGTACGTGCGCGCCATCCGGATCATGTCGCGCGGGACGGCCTTCACCCCGGCGGCGGTGTTCACGGCGACGACGAACACCGAGGTGTAGACGATCAGCGCGACCTTGGACGTCTCCCCGGATCCGAGCCACAGCAGCGCCGGAGCGAACCAGGCCAGCGGCGGGATGAACCGGAACACGTTGATGAACGGTTCGAGCAGCGCCTCCAGCACCCGGCTCGACCCCGACAGCAGGCCCAGCAGGACCCCGGCCAGCGAGCCGGCGAGCAGGCCCGCCATGACGCGCAGGACGCTGGCGACCGACGCGGTCCAGATGTTCCCGCTGGTGAGACCGTCCAGCAAGGTCGAGCCCGTGTCCGCGGGTCCAGGGAACAGCAGCGGCTTGCCGTAGGCGCGGGAGACGACCTCCCACCCGATGAGGATCACACAGATCCCGGCGACGGCCACCGGCGCCCCGCGCAGACGCGCCCGCCGCGCAGACGCGCGCCGCGCCCGGGTCGCCGCCCCGTCGCCGGTCCTTGCCCGTGTCGTCGCGCTCACGTGTTCACCTGCCCGGCGTAGAAGCGGGCGAGGCCGCGGTGGATGACGACGCTGAACACCCGGTCGGCCAGCAGCCCGGCCGCGCCGAGCAGCAGGATCCCGGCGAACATCGTCGCGGTGTCGAAGAAGACGCGCGAGTCGTAGATCAGGAAGCCGATGCCGTCGTTGCCCGCCACCATCTCCGCCGCGACGACGCTCATGAACGCGTAGCCCAGCGACAGGCGCATGCCGGTCACGATGTACGGCACGGCGCTCGGCAGGACGATCGAGAGCTGGATGCGCAGCCGGGACGCCCCGAACGTGCGCGCCATCCGCACCTTGTTGACCGGCACCTGGGTCAGGCCCGTCAGGGTGTTGATGGCCACCGGGAAGACCGTGGCGTAGACCACGATGAACCGCAGCGAGCCCTCGCCCACGCCCAGCCAGATCGTGGCGGGGACGATCCACGCCACCGGCGTCACCGACCGCAGGAAATGGACGACCGGTTCGAGCGTCAGCGCGACGGCCCGGACGCTGCCGATCAGCCCGCCGACCGCGATCCCGAGGGCGCTGCCCAGCGCGAACCCGACGACCACCCGCCGCAGCGTGATGAGCAGCTGGTCGCGCCGCTCCGCATCGGACAGCACGTCGCCGAGCGCCGACAGGCAGGTCAGCGGCGTGGGAAAGATCAGCAGGTTGTCCTTCCACAGCGCCGCGCCATGCCAGGCGAGCACCGCCAGCAGGACGGCGAGGACGTTCAGGGAGAGCCGCTGCCAGCGCCAGCGTCCGGCGGCCCCCGAGCCGGCCCGGTTCACCTGGCCTCCCCGGCGGCGGCAGGTGGACGGGACTTCGCGGCCGTGACCGCCTCCTCCACCTCCCGGTACAGTTCCGCGAACTCCGCGGCGCCGCGTGCGCGCGGCCGCGGCAGCGGGTTGTCCATCACCGTCTGGAGCCGCGCGGCCGGTCCGGAGGTCATCACGCCGATCCGGTCGGCGAGGATGAGCGCCTCGGAGATGTCGTGCGTGATGAACAGGACCGTCCGCTGGGACTGCTCCCACAGGCGGGCCAGCGCGTCCTGCAGGGTGGTGCGGGTCTGCGCGTCCAGGGCGCCGAACGGCTCGTCCATCAGCAGGACGGGCGCGTCCACCACCAGGGCACGCGCGATCTGGACGCGCTGCTTCATCCCGCCCGACAGCTCGTGCGGGAACTTGCCCTGCTGCCCGTCCAGCTCGACCATCTCCAGTGCATGCTGGACGCGCCGGTTCCGTTCGGCGGCGGGAGTGCGCAGCGCCCGCAGCCCGAACTCGACGTTGTGCCGGACGTTCAGCCAACCGAGCAGGGAGTCGTCCCCCTGGAAGATGACCGCGCGGTCAGGTCCGGGGCCGGTGACCGGCTTGCCGTCCATGCTGATCGACCCCGTGGTCGGACGCTCGAAGCCCGCGACCTGGTTGAGGATCGTGGTCTTGCCGCATCCGCTGGGGCCGAGCAGGACGAAGAACTCCCCGCGCCGCAGCTCCAGGCCGACGTCCTGAAGGATCGGCTGAGGGCTGCCGGGGTACGCGAAGGAGACGTCGTCGATGACGACGAACGCCTCGTCGGACGGACGCGACTGCGAATCCGCGATCGGTGGTGTCATGCGCGGCCTCTCCCGTCGGCTGTGGTGTGAGGGGTCATCGGGGTGTCCGCGCTGACGGGCCCAGCGCGGCGGTCAGTCGCTCCCCCGCGAGGGCGACGTGCGAATCGGGGTCGGGCACGGTGGTGCTCAGCACGACGCCGTCGATCCCGGTCTCCCGCTGGAAAGCGCGCAGGCGTTCGGCGACGGCGCCCGCGGTGCCCACCGCCGCGAACCGCTCGAACAGGTACGCCTCTTCCTCCGGGTGGTCGTCCAGAAGCCGCTCGTTGGCCCCGGCCGCCTTGGCGTGCGCGGAGAAGTCGTAGCGGGCGAACGCCTGCTCCAGCCCCGGACGCAGCCGGACCGGCACGTCCCGGGCGGCCATGTCGATGCCGATGGCGTGCCGGGCCACCGCGAGGACCGAGGCGCGCACGGCCTCGCGCGCCCGTGCCGCCTCGTCCTCGCGTTCCACCAGGTGGCCGATCAGGAAGACGCGCGCGCTGACCGGGCGGCCCGCCGCCTCGATGAGCCGCCGGGTCCAGGACGCCGACAGGCCGCCGCCCAGCACCAGCCCGTCGATGCCGGTGGCCATCATCGAGGCGGCCTTAGGTCCGCTCGCCGCCAGTTCCAGCGTCACGCCGTCCGGCGCCGCGCCGCGGATCGTCTGCAACCCCAGGCGCACCTGCTCGGCCGGGGCCGGTCCCAACCCGACGCTGTGCACCGCCGAGTCGCCGGCGCCCATGACGACCGCCAGCCGTTCCGGGGTGTACAGCGCCGCGAGCGCGGCGACGTCCGCCGCGTGCACGGACGGGTGCCGGGTGACGGGATTCGTGACGAACGGGCCGACCTTGATCCGCGACGTCCGGGACAGGATCAGCTGCACCGTGGGGTACATGGCGCCGAACAGGTGCGACGAGTCCGCGACCCCGAAGCGCCCGATGCCGGTGCTCTCGGCGATCCGGGCCAGACGCAGCGCCCTGGACGGCGACGCCGGCAGGTGTGAGATCCCGATTTCCACGAGTCGTGCCTCCGCGTGGCAGGTCGTTACCGGTCGGACTCTTGGACCCAGGTCGTCTCGACCAGGCTCTTGGCGTCCACGCGGGACTTGATGTTCTTGCGCTGCAGCTGGTAGTCGGCGATCGCCTGGATCTGCTCGATGCTCTTCGGGTCGAACGCGAGGCTGAAGTCGACCTGGGCCAGGATCTTCCGGACCGCCGCGTCGTCCGTCATCCCGGTGAGCTCCTTGGCGAACGCGACGACCTCCGCCTCGTTGGCCTTCATGTAGGCGGCCGTCTCGCGCAGCCCGCGCAGGACGCGCAGCGCCGTGTCCTTGTCCTCGTAGACCTTCGGACCCGCCGACACGTATCCGTAGAACGGGAGCAGGCCGTCGTCGCCGCCCCACCAGGTCACCTTGGCGCCGCCGCGGCTGGCGACGGCCTTGGAGACGTTGGGCTCGAAGTGGATGATGGCATCGGCCTTGCGCTGCGCGAACGACGGGACGAGCTGCGCGAACTTGGCGTCCAGCACCTTGATCTTGGACTTGTCCAGCCCGTGGTGCGCCACGAACCGGTCGAACCAGTAGTTGGCGGTGGAGTTCGACTGGAACCCGACGGTCTTGCCTTCGAGGTCGGACGGCTTGCTGATGCTGCCGTCGGTGACGAAGCCCCACCATTGGGCGGACGTCGCGTTGTGGCCGATGACCTTCACCCGCGCCTTCCGCGCCGCCAGGCTGACGACGGGGAACCCCGCCACCGTGGTGAAGTCCGCCTGGCCGGTCGCCACGGCCTCCGTGCCCTCCACGCCGGTCGGGTACTTCTGGAGCTTGGCGTCCAGCCCCTGCTTCTTCAGGAAGCCCTTCTGCACCGCGAAGTACAGCGGTATCCCGAAGAAGTCCGGCTGGGTCGCGACGGTGATCTTCTTCGCGCCGCCCTCGCCCTCCGAGCCGTCCCCGCCGCAACCGGCGAGGACGAGTGACGCACCGATCAGCACCGAACCGAGAGCGCGTGCCCGAATCCTCATGAACCCCTCGCTTTCCGGCGGCGCGACGCAGGCCCGTGGCCGGGCCCGCGCAAGTTCGCTCCTCTGACCGCCACCGATGCCCACGGTCACGTGGAAGTGGCGCCGCTCACGTCCGCGGATGTTGTCACATACAACATCCGCGCGTCAATGAGCCGCCAAGCGGAGTTCAAGCGATGACCGGACGCCGGAGGACCCCGCGCGGCATGGCGTCTGATCTGCGATTCCACCGGCAGGGCGCACCAGCCGACCGTCAGGTGATCAAGCGCGTGTGCCGGACGGTCGTCAGGCGAAGAGGGCGACGAACCGCCAGTCGAGGACGTCGGCCGGGTCCGCACCGGCCCGGACCGACCGGACGAGCGAGCGCAGATGCACCAGCCCGCCCCGCGCGAGTGGCTCGGTCCGCTCGACCTCGATGGTGCTGGTCAGCGTGTCCCCCTCGCGGACCGGGCCGACGTGGTCGCAGCCGTGCCAGCCGACGACGGTGACCAGGTTCGGCAAGGCCCGGACGGCCTGGTGCAGCGCGATGCCAATGGTGTGGCCGCCGTAGACCAGCCGTCCCTGCTCGCCGGCGGTGGCGTCGTGATGCACCTTGGCGACGTTCAGCGTAAGACGGGCCAGTTCAGGCGCCGAGGACACGACGTCCCCGCCGGTCACCTGATAGACGTCCCCTTGGGCGAGCCCGGCGAAATGGCGGCCGGGCAGCGCGTCCCGGTAGGCGGCGAGATCCCATCCGGACGCCACCGCCGCCATCTCGTCCCGTCCGGGGTCGGTGCCGAGCGCGGACAGGTCGTCGGCGTGCCCGGTCTCGGCGGCCTGATCCCGCAGGGGCAGCATGGCGCAGCGCCAGAAGTCCAGGATCGGGCGGCCGTCCTGGTCGGCCGTGCTGATCCGCAACGCGGCCAGGCCCCTGGCGGGCCGTCCGGGACGGCGGGAGTTCTGCCGGAGGCCGACCACCTCGGTGGTCGTGCGCAGCGTGTCGCCCAGCCGAGGCGCCCGCCGGAAGACGACTCCCCGGTAGAAGAGGTTCGCGACGACCGTGTGCGTGGCCGTCGTCGACTGGCCGATGGCGACGTCCCAGACGAGGTTCGGAGCGGCCAGGACGCCGTCGCCGAGCACTCGCCGGGACAGCCCCTGATCCAGGGCGAGCGGCGACCGGCACCCGACGACGGCCTGGTGGGCGGCGGCCAGCCCTTCGGTGAGGGTCCGAGCGGGACCGTCCTCGAACCGCAGGCCGTGGTGGAGGTCCTCGAAGTACGGACCGTCGACCGTTTCCACACGCGCGCTCACCATCGGTCACCTCCGGGCCACGAACGTAGCAAGTTCGTTCGATACGGCCTGCAGAGGGTCATGTGTTCGCGCAGGCGGTAGCGGTGGCGCGGCTACCGCCTGCGGGCGATCATCAGGTGGCGGCGTCCAGGACGTCGTGGAGTTTGCGGGCGAACGCCTCCGGCTGACCGGTCTGGCCGAACTCGCCGCCCATGAAGCCGCCGTGATGGCTGGGGAACACCATCGCCTGCTGGCCGAGCAGCTCGGCCAGCGCCAGCGGGGCGCGTCCGGTGAAGGTGGTCAGGGACTCCTCGCCCACCGCGATCACGATCCGCGTCGGCGCCGCGGTCAGCGCCTCGACGTCGGGCTCGTAGCTGCTGACCGCCCACGAGCGGTCGGACAGGAGCGGGTCGTCGCGGGAACCGTCGTCCTCGGTGGGCATCCCGAAGGCGGCCGCGTCCGGCACGGGTTGGGCGAAGTAGTCGTCGGTGTACTCGCCCTGCCAGGACGTCATCGCGATGAACGCCGCCATGCCCGCGCCCCAGCCCTTGGCCTGGTAGACGTCCCGGACGCCGGCCCGGGCACGTTCCACGGCCGCGGCGTCGGGAACCACCGAGATGAGCGGCGGCTCGTGCGCGACCACGGTGGTCACGTCGCCGGGGTGGGCCGTCACGAGGGCGAGCGCGGTCACCGCGCCGCCGCTGCTGCCGAACATCTCGACGGGGCCCGCGCCGAGTTCCGCGATGAGGGCGTGCAGGTCGGCGGCCTGCGTCTCGGGCGTGTGGTCGATCCGGCCGTCCTTGCGGGTGCTGCGCCCCAAGCCGCGCGGATCGTAGGTGATCACGGTCCGCTCGGGGAAGTGGGACGCGAGCGCGCCGAAGCCGCTCGCGTCCATCGGCTGCCCGATCAGGACCAGCGGCGGGCGCCCGCCGGCGGGCGGCAGCGGACCGCGGACGTCGTAGACGAGGTCCACGCCGGGAATCTGAAGTGTGTGCGTACTCATGCCTCTGCTGACTTCCCGCACGTCGAGAACTCATCGGGCCTCAAGGCCGCGTTTCGAGGATTGATCGCAGGTGGGCCTCGCGTACACCTGCGATCGCGGGGCGAGGGCGTAGACTCGTGGTGACGAGGGTTCACTCGATGCGGGCGGCCAAGCCCGCGTCCCCTGGTTTCTCGATTCTCGGTCCTTCGCGGGCCAGACAGGTCCGGCGCTATGACGCCGCAACACCATCCCGTCCAGACGGCCGGGGCCGACCTCACCTGTGAACGGTTCGCCGACCACACCGTCATCGCCATCAGCGGCGAGCTCGACGTGTCCTCCACCCCGTCCCTGCGGGAGCGCCTGTACGTCGCGCTGCGCGACCCCGGCATGTACGTGGTCATCGACCTGTCGGGCATGACGTTCTGCGACGCGTCCGGGCTGGCGATGCTCGTCGGCGCGCAACGCCGGTTGGAGGGGGACGGGACGGGCCTGATCCTCGCCCGGCCGCGTCCGCACACGGCCAGGCTGCTGCGGGTCACCGGGCTGTCCCGTGCTTTCACCGTCCGTCCGCCCGCCGCCTGGGCGCCGGCCGGCGACTCGGACCCGCGATCGGCCGCAGCCTGATAGCCGCGGCCTCCACCCGTGCACCGGACACAGACGCACCGGACACGAACGCACCGGGCCCAGGCGGACCGGGCCCAGGCGGACCGGGCCCAGGCGCACCGCGCCCAAGCGCACCGCGCCCAAGCGCACCGCGCCCAAGCGCACCGGGCACAGGCGCATCGGGCACAGGCGCATCGGGCACAGGCGCACCGAGCACGGACGCACCGAGCAAGCGCATCGGGCACAGGCGCACCAGGCACGGACGCACCGGGCACGGGCGCATCGGGGCGGGTGTATCGGGTACAGGCCCGGCGGGTGCCGGGACGGGGCGGGGTCGGCCTCCGGATGGAGGAGGAAGCGTGGTGACGACATGACCACCGACGATCTGACCGCTGACGATCTGACCGCACCGGGCTGGGGCCCGGCGAACGGGTCCCGCGGCGCGGACAACAGCCCGCGCGTGGCGGCGTCGCTCGACCTGATGGCGGCCGTCCTGGACGGCGTCGCCCTGCCCGACCTGCTGACCCGCGTGGCCGAGCTGGCCCGCGGCATGGCGGGCGTCCCGCTGGCGTTCATCGCGCTGCCCGCCGAAGACGCCCTCACCCTGCGGATCGACATCGCGGTCGGCGCGGAGGGCGACCGCATCCGCGGGCTGACGGTGCGGCGCGGCCGGTCGATGCTCGGCCGGGCGTTCAGCTCCCGCCGGGCCCTGTCCGCGCGGATCGTGGCCGACCAGACGCTCAGCACCCTGCCGGCCGGCCCGATCCTGATCCTGCCGCTGGACACCGGGGAGGCGACGCGCGGAGTGCTCGCCGTCCTCGGACGGCCGGGCGCGGAGCCGTTCAGCCCGTCCGCCGCCCGCCAGCTGCTGCTGTTCGCCGACACGGCCGCGCGCCTTGTCCAGCTCGCCGAAGACCGGCGCGCGACCGTCCGGCCGGATCCCGCGGTCGTGCGGATGGGCTCGCTCCACCCGCCGCTGCCCCGGCAGATGTGACGCTGGCGGAAAGGGCGGTTCAGCAGATTCTGGGAGCCTGGTCCTTGAGGGAGAGCAGGCGGAAGTAGTTCTGGCCTAGCGCGATGCCGCGGAAGGCGTCATCGCCCAGGTACTTGTTGATCTCGCTGGTGACCCGCAGCTCCTCCTTGTAGATCTTGTAGTTCTTGTCGCGGGACGCCACGAAGTCCGTGCCGGGGATGGCGCGCGTGGGGTGGCGGTCGAACAGGGCCACGTACTTCTCGCGGACGGCGGGGTCCTTGAAGTACTGGTCGTACAGGACGCGCCAGCTGATGTCGAGGGTCAGGTTCGGGTGCGCCCTCAGCAGCTCCTCCATGATCTGGATGTGCCGGGCCGCGGGCATGTCCTTCAGCTCCTTGGACAGCCCCATGTGCGCCCAGACGATCTTGTTCTCGGGGTAGCGGTTCAGGACCTTGCGGATCAGCGGCAGGTACTTGGTCGGCTCGGCGTCGTTGCCGAGGTCGGAGTGGATGGTCATGGGGATCGAACGCTGCCGCAGGATCTTCATGAACGGCGCCCAGCGGTCGATGTCGCCCTTGTCGGCGGGTTCGTGCTTGTTGGGCAGCAGCGCCTGCTTGATCAGGTTGACCTCGCCCATCCAGGTGAACAGGCCCGGGTACTCGCGGTCCAGAAGCCTGATCTTCTCGACGACATCGTCCGGATTGGCCAGGTCGGGGAAGGTCATCGACAGCGCCAGGCGCGGCTTGCCGGGCTTGGACGCGGCGTAGTTGGCCGCGTTGACGAAGTCGTTCCGCATGCTCGGCGTGACCGGGGTGCCGGGGCAGTCCAGGTAGTACGTGCACGACGAACCGGCCGGGAGCGTCTGCCCGATGCCGTACACGTTGGCGTAGCGGACGCCGCTGCTGTTCAGGTATTTCAGCAGTTCGGGGAAGGGGATGGCGCGTCCGCCGAAGGGCCGGAAGTGCAGATGGCTGTCCACCACGGAGGTGTACGGGCGGGTGCGGCGGTCGAAGCATCCCGGTTCGGCCGAGGCCGCGGTCGGGGTCAGCAGGCACACCGCCACGGCGGCGCCGGCCGCCGTCCGGGCGAGCTTTCGCACCATTACGGGCATATCGTCTCCTCACTACACGTCCACGACTGGATACCGAGAGTAGTGCAGGGGCCCGACACTCAGGCGGCGATCAGGTGTGCCAGTGGCCGACCAGTTCGGAGTACAGGGGGCTGCGGCGCAGCAGGGCGTCGTGGGTGCCGAGGACGTGGGCGGAGCCGTCCAGGAGCAGGATCAGGTGGGCGCGCTCGGCGGAGCTGATCCGGTGGGCGATGACGATCAGGGTGCCGCCACGGTCCGCGAGCGCCTGCTCGGCACGGGCCTCGGCCGCCGGGTGCAGGTGGCTGGTGGCCTCGTCCAGGACGACGATCGGCGCCGGGGACAGGTAGGCCCGCGCCAGCGTGATGAGCTGGCGTTCTCCCTGCGACAGCGTGGCGCCTCCGGGCGGGATCTCGGCGTCGTATCCGCCGAGGCGGTCGACGGTCTCGGCCAGCCCGACCGCGTGGACGGCGTCGTCCAGCCGTGCCTGGGCAGGGTGCGGGCACAGGTAGGTCAGGTTCTCGCGCAAGGTCGCGGCGAAGACGTAGCTCTCCTGCGGGATCAGGGTGATGAACGACTTCGTCCGCACGGGATCCAGGGGCGCCCCGCCCAGTGTGATGCGGCCGCGCTGCGGTGTCGCGAGCCCCGTGAGCAGGTTGGCGAGGGTCGACTTGCCCGCCCCGCTGGGGCCGATCACGGCCAGGTGCGTGCCCTCGGGGATGTCGAGCGACAGGTCCTCGATGACGGGCGCGGCGCGCGGAGAGTAGGCGAACGTCACATGCCGGGCTTCGATGTCGAAGCGCCCGGCGGCCACCGGGGCCGGGCCGGCGGCCAGGACGCGCCCCGCCGGGCCGGTGGCGCAGATCTCGGAGAGCCTGCCCAGGACCACCGCGAGGCTGAGCAGAAGCGTCCCTCCCGCGTCGACGAGGACGGTCACGCCCGGCTGCAGCCCGGTGACGAGGTAGGCCACCGCCCCCGCGATCTCCCCCGTCGTGAATCCCTGGTGCTCCGTCAGGTAGGGCGACAGCAGAAGCAGCGCGAGCAGCGGCAGATGCACCCCGAACGCCAGCACGGGCACGCGGACCAGGCGCGTCCGGGCGTATGCGCGCAGCGCCCGGGCCTGGGCGTCGACGACCCGTCCGACCGTGTCGGACGCGCGGTCCTCGGCGGCGCAGGCGACGACGTCCCGGACGCCGTGGACGACCGCCGCCGCGGACTCGCCGATCTCCTCGGCCCGCAGCACGACGGCGCGGTAGCGGCGGACCTGCAGCCCGATGAACGCGCCGAAGATCCCCAGGCCGATCGCCACCGACAGCGCGGTCACCAGCGCAAGCCGCGGGGAGAGCAGGGCCAGCCCGACGAGCGCGGCGATCCCGGCCGACAGCAGTTGCCGGACGTTGCGCAGCGCGGATCCGAGCAGCGCCCGGACGGCCTCCGCCTGCTCGGTGACCTGCGAGACCCCGGCGCCCGCCGTGCCTGACGCCCCCCTGTGCAGGACGGCGCCCACGACCTCGCCGACCAGGGAATCGCGGAGCGGCTCGACGGTCGCGGCGAGCCATGGGTAGACCCGGCCCGTCGCCACGGCGCCGACGACGTACAGCGCACCAAGGGCAGCCAACCAGGCCAGACCGGTCATCGGACGTCCCGCGAGAAAGCCGTGGTCGATGGCGCGGGCGAGGAGGAGCCCGGACGCGAACGTCGGGAGGGCCTCGACGGCCGACCACGCGGCGAGCCGCCGCATCGCTGCCCACTGCCCGCGGACGTGCCGGTGCAGGAGGCGGGCGGCGGGCGCGGCCGCCGCGCGGCCCGTGCGTTCCGGCAGGGCCGTCATGTGCCCGCGGCTTCCGGTGTGGCGGTCGGACGCGTCGCGAACACGGCGCGGTAGCCGGGGTCCGGCCACAGGTCCGCGTGCGGTGCCAGCACCCGTATCCGGCCCGCGTCGAGCCAGGCGACGAGGTCGGCGCGGGCGGCCGTGGCCGGACGGCGCGCCACCACGAGGCTGGTGCGTCCGGCCAGGACCCGCTGGAGCGCCTGGGTCACCTTCAGCTCCGTGGCCGTGTCGAGGCTGCTGGTGGCGTCGTCGAGGACGACGATCCTCGCGTCGGTGAGCGCTGCCCTGGCCAGGCCGAGTCGCTGCAGCTCGCCGCCGGACAGGGGGGCGCGGGCGAGCGGGGTGTCGTACCCGTCCGGGAGCGCCCGGATGAAGTCGTCGGCCGCCGCCGCCCGGGCGGCGCGGCGGACCTCGGCGCGCGTCGCGCCGGGACGGGCGTAGGCGATCGTGTCGTGGACGGTGGCGCCGAGCAGCGCGGGACGTTCGAAGGCGTAGGCGACGGCGTGCCGCAACCGTGGGAGCGGAAGATCGGTCACGGGCACGCCGTCGAGCTCGACGACCCCTTCGTCGGGATCGAGGAGCCGTCCTACCGTCGACACCAGCAGGCTCTTCCCCGTCCCGGACGCACCGACGACGGCGACGGTGGCGCCGGGCGGGACGTCCAGGTCGAGGCGGTCGAGGACGGCGCGGTCCCCGATCCGGACGGTGACCCGCCGCAGCCGGAGCCGTCCCGGCCCGTCCGGCAGAGGCACCGGGAGGTCCGGCGGCCGCACCGCTGGGACGGCCGCCAGGACCTCGTTGATCCGGCCCGCGCCGACCTGGCAGTTGAGCAGCGCGACGAAGGTGTCGAAGAGGGAGGCCGAGGCGACGGCCATCGCGGCGTAGGACGCGCTCGCCACGAGCTGGCCGGGGGTGACGTCGCCCGTGGCCAGTCGCAGCCCGGCGACGCCGACCACCAGGACCTGGGTGAGGGGCGCGAGGAGCGCGAGCCGCCGGCTGACCCGGCCCTGCACCGCCCAGGTCTCCTCCCCCGCGCGGCGCAGTTCGGGGAGCGGCCCGAGGATCCGCCGGGCCTCGGCGGCGGCGGTGCCGCTCGCCTGGATGGTGCGGATGCCCTGCCGGGCGTCGAGCAGCCGGGTCGCGATCGCCGCCTGGCATGCCTGGTAGCGCGCGAACGGGTCGGTGGCCTGCGTGACGAACAGGCGCAGCGCCACGATCAGCGGCGGCACGCCCGCCGCGAACGCCGCGGCGAGCCACCAGTCGATCATGGCGAGGGCGGTCACGGCGCCCGCCGTCGTCGCCAGCGCGGCCGCCGCCGTCACCAGGAGGACGGGAAACGCCGAAGGCCCCGACGCGCTCTCGGTGAGCCGGGAGAGGACGTCCCCGGTGGGGAAGCGCCGCTGCCCGTGCGGCCCGAGCGCCAGCACCCGTCCGAGCAGCCGGTGCCGGAGCCAGACGGTGATGTGGCTGCCGCAGTAGGCGCCGAGGACGTCCTCCGCCGCGTCGGCCAGGAGCGCGACGCCCAGGGTGACGGCCAGCCACGCCGTGGCGGCGCCCAGATCCTCCTGGGTGTGGGCGGCGTCGACGGCCCTGGCCAGCATCACCGGCGTGCTCAGCATCGCCGCGACGCGGATGGCCGTGAGCACCGACAGCAGGGCCATCCTCACCCGGAAGCGGCGCACGGCCTCGCGCAGCAGCCGCCGTCCGCCCGCACGGAGGACGGCGGAGCCGCCGGGCATGACGGCACCGGCGGAGACTGTCGGTTTCCGGGCCACCCTCGTCGGCTCCGTTCCTTTCACGCGAACGTCTTCTAGACTCGAGTTCGGGTCCGGTCACGGACCGGCATCAGCCGGTCCGTGACCGGGGTTCTGCGGGCCGGAAACTTCTCAGGGGTCCCGGGTTCCGCATGGGTGGCGCGGCACTACGCGCAAGAGACGCCAACGCAGATGGTGTTGAGCAGCGTCAGCAGGCCCACGCAGTTGCACGTGCCTCCGAGCTGGATCCCCTCGAGCTCGATGGGGTCCGACTCCGGCAGCTCCTGGAGAGCGGCCACGAGGTCACCGTCGAACGTGTCCATGTCTTCACCTCCTTTCCTGTTCGGTGGCGTAGGTTCGCCCTGCCGTGAGGCAGAAGCGGACCACCGCTTGTCGCAGGACCGCCGGCCAGGCCTGGACGACGCCGTGATGGCCGTCGTCGACCTCCAGGTAGTCGAAGTCGACTCCTTCGGTCCTGCCTAGTTCGAGAAGGCGCCGCCGCAGCGCCCGGGACTGCCCTGCCGGGACGACCTCGTCCCGGGCGCCGTGGGCGATCAGCAGCGGCGCGGTGATCGACGCGCACGCTTGCAGCACGTCGCGTCCGGCGTCCGGTTCGCCGCCCGCCGCATCCGCCGCGTCCGCCGCGTCGCCTGTGTTCGCCGCGCAGCGGCTCAGGCGCGCGACTCGTTCCCTGACCGCGCCGGGGGCCGCGGCGTGCAGGCCGTCCGCCGAGGTGAACGGTGCGAGCGCCGCGCAGCCCGACCACAGCTCCGGGAACCGGCAGGCCGCGAGCAGGGCGAGGTAGGCGCCGTAGCTTCCGCCGAGCACGACCGGACGGGGCAGTCCCGCCGCGTCGCGGTCACGGACGATCGCGCCCGCCAGGTGGACGACGTCGTCGAGGTCGGGGCCGCCCCAGTCGCCGATGACCGGCCGCAGGTGCCGCTCGCCGTAGCCGGTGCTGCCCCGGTAGTTGGGCGCGACCACCGCCGCGCCGGCGGCCGCCAGGTGCTGGAAGAGCGGCTCGAACTCGAACCGCCAGGCCGCCAGCGGACCGCCGTGCAGGGCCAGCACCAGGCGCGGCCTGCTCAGGTCGCCGTAGACGATCGCCTCGATCGGCCCCGCAGGGCCGGGCAGCTCGACCAGGTCGGCGCCGTGCCAGCCGCCGCCGCTTCCGGGCGCGTTCGGGGCCAGTGACCAGCCGGGACGCGCCCGCTCTGGCACAGTCGCCAGGGCGGTCGGCACGGTCGTCAGCGCGGCCGGGACCGTCGCCAGGGTGGGCGGACGGTGCGGAGCGGCGAAGCGCACATGGATCCGGCCGTCGTCCGACCATCGGGCGGGTCCCCACAGCATCCCGCGCGGGCCGGGGATAGCGGCGAGGCGGTCCGCGGCCGGACTGTACACCGCGAGCCGCGCCACCGCGCCGTCGATCTCCCTGACGAGCAGGCGCTCGCCCGCGGCGTCGAAGGTCAGCGGCGTTCGGAGGGGCGACGACCGGTTGAGCGTCTCGGGGAACCGGACGGGCCCGCCGTCCGGGAACCGCAGCCCGATCTGCTCGGCCCCCGCCTGCTGGACGCCCGGCGACGTGGTCGTGACGGCGAGGGCGCCCGAGCGGGGGCTGTAGGCCACGATGCGGTCGGTCGTGGTGTCGGACACCGACCAGACCCGGCGCCAGGTGCGTTCGCGCAGGTCGACCAGGATGCCGTTGGCCCGGTGTCCCGGTGCGGTGTGGTCGAGGGCGAGGGTGCGGGCGCCGTCCACCCAGAGGCCGCCCGCGAGCACCCCGGGGATGCGCAGGACCGGTTCGAGGCCGGACGCCGCCAGCCGCCAGATTCGCGAGTTCTGCCCGTCCTCGACGGCGACGAGCAGCGCCGTCCCCGCCTGTCCCGGCTCGGCGAGCAGGAACCCGCCGAGCATGGAAGGGACCGGCCAGGACCGGGTGACCTGGAGCCCGGACCCGGCCGGTCCCACCGCGAGCACGGTTCCGTGCCCGGCGGGTATTCCGTGATCGTCGGTCGCCGGCCGCAGGAGCAGCACGCGGCCGTCGTCCAGCGGCAGCGCGCCGCATCGCCGGTCGGCCACCGGACCGTCGATCATCAAACCGTCGCCGCGGCCGGTGCGTTCGAGCGCGCGGCGGGACGGCGCGGGACACGCCAGGTCCCATCGTTCGAGCGTGACGTCGTCCTGCACGGCGCTCAGGCACGCGGCCCACAGGCCGCTCGCGGAGAACGCGAACCCGAACCGGCTCGGGATGAGCGGCGTCTCCGGGAGGACGGGATCCGGCGTGGCGGCCTTCACGACGCCTGCCCCGAACCGATCACCGCGGCGGTGCGGGTGAGCGCGGTGCCGGCCGTCCACAGGCGGGGGCCGCCGTGCCGCAGCCGCAGCAGGAAGGCCAGGACGCCGCTGATGCCGTCGCCCCACGTCACCGAGATCTGGCCGAACTCGTCGGGGAACACGGCGTGCCCGTCGCGGTGCGCCCGGTTGGCGAGGATGATCTCGGCGAGGCGCCAGGCGGCGTCGCGGTAGCGGTCCTCGCCGGTGAGCGCGGCCACGTCGAGCAGGAGGTCTCCGTTGCCGGCCAGCCCGTGGCACTGCCCGAGCGGGGCGCGCCAGCGGTGTTCCATGACCGCTTCCGCGGAGCGCTCGGCGTATTGGACGAACCGCTCGTCGCCGGTCGCCGCGCCCAGCCGGGCCAGGAACGCGCCGATCCCTGCCCCGCCGTGACACCAGTACGGTGCCGTCGGCGCGTCTCCGGGGCCTGCGCCCCACATCACCGACCGCTCGGTGACGGCCGCCGCGTCCAGCAGGTTCTCCCCGACGTCGACGGCAAGGTTCCGGTAGTCGTCGCGGCCGGTCGCCTCGGCGCAGGCGATCAGGAAGTATCCGACCCCGGCGATGCCGTGCGCGAAACCGTAGTACCGCTTCCCGGCGAGCTTGGACTCGTGCTGGGCCGGGGTGCTCCAGCCGAGCCCCTCCGGCCCCTTCTCGACGCCCGCGACCAGCGCGTCGGCGGCGGAGGCGGCCCGGTCGGCGTACTGCTCGCGTCCCGTGCGGGCCCACAGGTGGAGGGCGGTCAGGCCGATGCCCGCCGTCCCGTGGGTGACGTCGGGGCCGGGCACGGCGAGCGGCAGCCGGTCGGCCACGGCCAGCGCGCCGTCGACCAGGTCGGCGTCGTCCAGCGCCAGCCCCGCGTCCAGGACGGCCCACGCCGCGCCGGCGGTGCCGAAGTACAGGCCGGCGGGACGCGTCGTGCCGTCGTCCAGGCGCGTGAGGATCCAGCGGCTCGTGTCCGTGATCGCGTCCGGGAGCCCAGGGGCCTCGACGAGCCCGTGGCAGCGGACCAGCGCGCCCAGGACTCCGGCGGCGCCGTGCTGGACGCTGCACGGGTCGGGTGCTCCGTGGACGCAGGACGCGGGCCACAGGGCGCCGCCCTCCCCGCGAGTCATCGAGGCCAGCAGATGCCCGACGATTCCGGTGACCGCTCGCCCGCTCTGCTCCCGCAGCCACTCCGGGCCGTCGTCCGGGAGTGGGGACACCGGGAGCGCCGCGTCCCCCGCCGCGCCTTCGGACGGGACGGTCGGCGCGCCGGTCGTCAGGGCGGCGAGCGTTTCGCGGGCCTGCGCCGGGGACCAGCGGTCGCCGGGGTCGTCGGCCATCAGCCCGAGGAGCAGGGCGGTCAGGGACGGGGGCGGCGTCAGGCCGCGGGTGCGGGCTCGCAGCAGCTCCGCGAGCCGTTCGGTCACCGGCCTCGTCGCGGGAACCTCGTCCAGGAGGAACGGCGGGCCGCCGGTGATCACATGGCAGAGCGTCGCGCCGAGGCCGAAGTGGTCGGCCGCGGGGTGCGGGGACGCGCCGTCCATCTGCTCGGGCGCCGCGTAGCCGGGGGTCCCCGCGCGCAGCGGCCCCTGCTCGGGGTCTCCGGCGGTCACCGCCAGTTCCAGGTCGATGAGGACGGGCGTGCCGTCCGGGCGGACCATGATGTTGTTCGGGTTGAAGTCGCGCAGGATGAGCCGCGCGTCATGCGCCTCCTGCATCAGTCCGGCCAGCCGGTGCGCAATTTCCAGGGCCTCGGGCAGGTGCGGGCCCCAACCGCTGTCGGCGATCAGGTCGGCCGTCCACTGCCGCAGCGAGGTTCCCGGGATCATCTCCTGCGCCAGGAACAGATGGCCGCTCTGGGTGAACAGTTCGAGGGGGCGCGGGGCCAGCCCCAGGTGCTCGACGGCGGCGAGCGCCCGGGCCTCCGCCCGGAGGCGGTCGCGGATGTCCGCCCCGTTCTCGTCGGCGGCCACGTGCGGGCGCGCCTCCTTGATCACCACCGGGTCGCCGGTACGGGTGTCGACCGCGCGGTACACGCCGCCCTTGTTGGTGTGGCGGATCGCCTCGCGGACCGCGAAACGCGTTCCGATCAGTATCTCGCCCCGGTTGCCACCGCCACCGCCATTGGCGTTACCGCCGTCGTTGCTCGCGGCGGGGAGTTGACTGCTCGGCCGGTGATCGGGGAAGGGACATTCGACCCAGGAGGGCGGCAGGTATCTGCCGGTTCGCCGGTCTTCCACGGCATTGCCGTCCGGATCGAGGATCATCCAGGCGTAGAACCCGTCGTTGGTGATCCGGCGATCTTCGACGAAGGCGCCGTACCGGTAATGGACGAGGCTGCCCGGAGCGTAGGGCCGATCGGACAGAATGCGCGGCCCGGCAAGGCCCTCCGTCGCCCGGTGCAATTCCAGCGCCAGCCGGACGGCCTCGTCGTCGCTCTGCGGATAGACGGTGATGAACTTCCCCGAATGCCCGCGGGAGGTGTTGCGCGCGTTCAGCGCCGCGACGCGATCATGGCTGGCGGCGAACTTGAAGGAGGAGCCTGCGGCCAGCAGCACCGCGAGCGAGCGCGAGAGCACCTCGACGGCCGACGCCGGCGTGGCGGAGACGTGCAGTTTCCACCCCTGTGCTGGGCAGACGCCGCCCTCGCGTTCGAGGTGGCACCACATGGCGCCGCGGCGCGCCGTCCAGCCGGCGGTGCCGGACGACGAGGCGAGCGCCCGGTCCAGTACCTCGATCAGACGGCCGTCCCCGGCGTCTGGAGACGTCGCGCCGGAGAAGACGCTGAAATTGAATTCCGCCATGTGGATTGCCGCTCTCTTTCCGCTTCGTCCCGGCTTCCGGTCCGTCCCGCGGTGTGCCCGTCGATCTTTCCGATCTATCGCCTTCGATCATTAGATGTAGGCATTCGGCGAACGAGAACACGGTAACCACGGAAACCCGGGGACGCCACCGGTGGCGCCCCGGAGACTTTTACTGAAGCGATACAAGGGCCTTACTGATTGCAGGGCTCCGTGTGACCGATGGGGCGGCAGAGATGATCCAAATACCGGCGGAGTTCCGGAATGCGAATAATGTCCGTCTTGGCCGTCTAATGATTCGGCACGGAATTTACCAATTCGGCGACGAATCAGTTTCGGTATCGGTCATGGCCGATGGCTGCCACATTCACCGCTGGCGAGTCGCCGACGCGATGTGCTATTCGCCGTGGGCCCGTCGGCCCTGTCAGCCCGTCGCCGCCGTCCGATAGGGGCGGAAGAAGGCGCGGAGTTCCTCGGCGTAGAGCTCGGGCTCCTCGAACGGCGCGAAGTGCCCGCCGCGCTCGGGCTCGGTCACGCGTACGACGTTCGTGGTGCGCTCGAGCCACGCCCGCGGGGGCCGGACGATGTCGCCGCGGAAGAGCGAGAACCCGGACGGCACCTCGACCCGGCGGGCGAGCTGGGCGGGCGGGATCGCGGCGTTCGCGTGGTACATGCGCATCGACGAGCCGATCGTCCCCGTGAGCCAGTAGAGGGTGACGTTCGTGAGGATCTCGTCCTTGGTGAAGCGCCGCTCGACGTCCCCGCCGCAGTCGCTCCACGCCCGGAGCTTCTCGACGATCCAGGCGGCGAGCCCGGCCGGCGAGTCGGTGAGCCCGAAGGCGGCGGTCTGCGGTTTCGTGCGGTGGACGGCGCCGTACGCGCCCTCGGCGGCGCCCCAGGCCACGGCGTCCTGAAACCAGGCGCGCTCTTCGGGGGTGAGGTCGGCCGGGTCGCCGGCATGGGCGGGCAGACCCCCGTCCATCCGGTGGACGGCCACGACCCGGTCGGGGTGGTCGAGCCCGAGGTAGCGGCTCACATGGCTGCCGATGTCCCCGCCCGCCGCGCCGAACCGCTCATAGCCGAGGACGCTCATCAGCTCGGCCCACAGACCGGCGACCGCGATCGAGTCGAGCGGCTGACCGGCTGGACGATCGGAGTATCCGTAGCCGGGCATGTCGGGCACGACCACGTCGAACGCGTCGGAGGGGTCGGCGCCGTGCGCGCCCGGATCGGTGAGAAGGGGGATGACCTTCGTATAGCGCCAGAACGAGTCCGGCCAGCCGTGGCTGAGAACCAGCGGCAGGACGGGCCCGGCCGGTGCCACGGCCCGCGCGTGCACGAAATGGATCCCGAGCCCGCCGAGCCGGACGCGGAAGCGGGGCAGCCGGGCGAGCCGCGCCTCCTGCGCCGGCCAGTCGAACCCGTCCGCCCAGTAGGCGACGAGTTCGCGGAGGTAGGCGAGGTCGGTTCCGAGCGACCAGCCGGCGTCCTCGGGCGCGTCCGGCCAGCGCGTCGCGCGCAGCCGCGTACGAAGGTCCTCAAGCGCTGCGGGCTCGGTCTCCGACGTGAACGCCTCAGGGCGATGCGGCACATCCGGCATGGCCCTCACCCTACGCACCGGCGATCGGCCTCAGGGCTGAGCGCCAGGGTCGGGTTTCTCGAACAGCCGTTTGTCCAGACGCTGCCACCACAACTCGGGCTCCGGCTCATAGGAAAGATCTGCGCGAGCCTTGTGATCGAGCAACTGTTGCAGATCTTCGTTCTGTAGCCGTTCCTCCCTCGTGTCGGCGGGCTTGGGGATGCCGAGCCGCTCGTAAAGCGCCCGGCGGTTCAACAGGATGAGTGCGGCGATCGCGGTGCCGTACTCGCGAGCGGTGACCACGGCACCGCGATAGAAAAGGTAGGCGAGTCCGTACGGGATCAGGCTGATCATGAGCCACAGGCCGTCCTGCCAGAGGAAGGCGATGGAGAACGCGCAGGCGATCAGGGACGTGACGCTCATGCGAACCGCGAGATCAAGAGCCCCGCGCTGATCGTTCAGGTATTCGACATCCTTTTCCTGTCCGACCAGCGCGAGCAGCGGGACGACCTGAATCGTGTTCAGCTTGTAGGGCTTTCCTGATTCGGTCTCGTACCGGCGCAGCACGTTGCCGAGCCGGGTCGGCATGAAGAGCTCCGACTCCTTCGGGAACAATGTGCTCACCCTGCCCGCCTCGAGGTGCGTCGTCATGAGCCAATGCCGCAGGGGAACACTGAGCTCAGGGTGCTCCTTGAAATGGTCGTTGATGTCCCGTTCCTCGTCTCGCAAAGCCTCGACGTACCTGCATCTCCGCATCGCACGTCTGGTGGCCATCAGGCGAGCGGTCTTCGACGTCCCCCAGTAGCCCTCGTAAACCTGCACAAGCGCGAACTGGAGGGGATGGAGGACCAGCCCCGCGAGCAGTGAGAGGACCGAGAGCGCCGCGGCGGTGCCCACCCCGATGCCCGTGACGGCGGTGGCGGCGCGCTTCCAGTCGGGCGGGCCGCTCCAGGCCCCGCTCGATATCAGCAGATATACGTAGAAGACCAGCACAGCGGACGGCAGTACGCTGACCAAGCTGAAATATCGTCCGACTCGTGCCCCCGCAGCACTTCCGAGATCGGGCGCGCTCATGACAGCTTCAACGTTCTTTCAGCTCGTGCTTGTTTCTGCAGACCAATTTTCCCTCTCTCAGCCTCACCGGTTCTCCACAGCCCTGCTGCGGGCAGGCGAAAATCCAGGTGTGACCAGAGGAGCACTCGAAATAACCGTCGCTTCCGAGTATGCCCTTACGACCTCCGCGGCACGTAGGGCACGGCTCTTGAACGGTACCGCCCCGGACGGTCACTCCGGGTGGTGTGAACGGCCCTGAATGTGTCATGTCAGGGGACTCCCGCTGCGCTGGCCTGCTCGCTCGCCGTGGGGTCGGACGCGGACGGATGGTGCGGACGAGATGGACGACCGCTCGCCAGGGAAGGCCGGTTCTGCCAATATCGGAGCGTGGCGCAGACACCGACCTCCAGCGCCGCCGGCGAGCAGGTGCTCCCCGTCGATCCTCCGCCGCCCCAGGGCGACCAGGCAAGAGCTCTGCCGATTTGGATATGGCCGGCACTTGCCATAACTCTGGTCGCGGTCTGCGGGGAGTTCTTGGGGACGAGAGGCTCTCTCGCGGCACTGGGCTTTTGTCTTGTGGGCGGCTTCGTCCTGATGGGCCGGGCGCTCAACCCGCGAGAACGGGGCTTCGCGGTCGCGCTCGCCGTCGTTTTCGCCGGGCTGGCCACGCTCGTCATCCACGGGTCGTCCGCGCGAGACCTCTTCGATCCGGGGACGGCGGACAAGAAACCGGCGGGTCCGGTCGATCTGCGGGGAAAGACCCTGACCGCCGACGTCGTGAAACGGACCGAGTTTCGCGGCGCGCTGCTGGCCGGGGCGCAGTTGGGCGGATTGGATCTGCGCCACGAGAACTTCGCGGGTGCGTCCGCCCAGGGCATCACTTTGTCGAGGACGCGGCTGGACGGCGTGAGCTTCCGCGGCGCCGATCTGCGTGGCGCGGATCTCAGAGACGCGTGCCTGCGCGGCGGCGATCTGACCGGCGCCGATCTCTTCGGGGCGAGGGTCGATCGCGCCGATCTCAGCGGTGCGGAGTATGACGAGGCCGCCGAGAAGACGTGGCGCGGCAAGCCCTCTGAAGGCGCCTGCCGCTAGCGCGTCCGGTATAGCGGGCCCGCAGAAGATTTCGCCGTTGATGATCTTCATCAACGGCCTCCGGAATGGCGTCTGAGCACCGGAAGTGCGGAGAAGCTGACGGAAGAAGCTCCCCTTTTAGTCAATTTTCTCGGATTGTTCGCCCTTCGGGCAAAGCCTAGTGTTATGGCCCGGCGGCCCAGCTCCCGGCCGCCCGCGCCACGGGTACGGAGGCGAAACCACGATGGGTACGGTCAGGAAGATCCAGAAACGGCCTAGGGCCTGGCGCCCGGTTCTGATCGCGGTCGCCGCGCTGCTCAGCGCCGGCGGCGTCGGCGGTCTCGTCGCTCCGGCGAATGCCGCCGAGGGGAACGTGATCAACGCGGACTCCCCCGGCACGGTCGACGGTCAGTACATCGTCGCGCTGAAGGGCGCGACGTCCCTCGCGCCCGGAGCCGACGCCCCGGTGGCCGCCCAGGCGCAGGATCTAGCCAGCCGTTATGGCGGCTCGGTGCAGGGCGTCTTCAGCGCAGTGCTGCGCGGCTTCGCCGCCGACATGACCCCCGCGCAGGCCCGCCGCCTGGCCGCGGATCCGGCGGTGCGGTACGTGCAGAAGTCGGTGATGGTCCGCACGGCGGCCGGAGGCGGCACGCAGCCCAATCCCCCGAGTTGGGGCACGGACCGTGTCGACGGCAAGCAGGACCGCGTCTACAACTACCCGGGGGCGGGCACCGGCGTCAGCGTCTACGTCCTGGACACCGGAGTCCGCATCAGCCACCGGACGTTCGAGGGCAGGGCCGTCGACGGCTACGACTTCGTCGACAAGGACACCACCGCTCAGGACTGCCACGGCCACGGCACCCACGTGGCAGGCACCGTGGGCGGCAAGGAGTACGGCGTCGCCAAGGACGCCAAGATCGTCGCGGTGCGGGTCCTGGACTGCGACGGCTACTCCCCCGACCGGCTCGCCATCCAGGGCCTGGAGTGGGTGGCGAAGAACGCCCAGAAGCCGGCCGTGGGCAACATGAGCATCGCCTCCGACCCGCCCGCCCCCGAGCCGGAGGCGTTCCGCGAGGCGACGAGGGGCGCGATCCGCGCGGGCATCCAGTTCGCGATCGCGGCCGGCAACGACTCCAGGAACGGCTGCGACGCGCCCGGCGACGTGTCCGAGGCCGTCACGCTCGGGTCGACGGACGAGGGCGACTGGGTGTCCTTCTTCTCCAACTACGGCCGCTGCCTCGACCTGTTCGCGCCGGGCGGCGACATCATCTCGGCGGACAACGGGTCCGACACCGGCTCGACGGTGCTGGGCGGGACGTCGATGGCGACGCCGCACGCGGCCGGGGCGCTCGCGATCTACATGGAGACCCACCCGAACGCGACGCCGCTGGAGGCGCGGAACGCGGTGGTCAACGCGGCACAGCGCGGTGTCATCTCCAACCCCGGCAGCGGCTCCCCGAACCTCCTGCTGAACGTCACCGCACTGGGAACACTCGGCCAAACCCGCTAGTACCGGCCTGTCGCATTCCGGCCAAGGTGAGCGCCTCGCTCGCGGCGCGTGGCCAGGTCGGCTGGAATGGAGCGAGTGAGGAACGCGGACGGGCCTTCGGCCCGAAGTCGGGGACTGCGGGCGACGGCGCTGTTCGCCGTCGCCCTGTCCGCGGCCACTTCGTGCTCCATGTTCGGCGACGCGGGCCCGGAGGAGTCGGTGAGCCGCTCGACGGCGCCGGGGCAAGCCGGGCGCCAGTACGGGATCGCTTTGCCGTCCTGGGACTCCGGCGACTACGCCGGTCCGCAGGCGGGTGCCTATGTCGCGGCGATCGCCGCGACTGGCGCGACCTGGATACAGCTCAACCCCACCTGGTACCAGCGGTCGCCGCAGGACGCCGAGATGCACCGCACGGAGGAGACGGCAAGCGACGCTAGCGTGCGGCACATCGTTCGTCTGGCGCAGCGGGCAGGGCTCCGCGTCCTGCTGAAACCACACGTGGACCTGCCCGGCGACAAGGACCGGGCCGAAATCAAGCCACGGGACGCACGCCGCTGGTACGCCGCCTACTCGCGCTTCATCGGCCACTACGCCGACCTGGCACGGGAGACCGGCGTGGACGAGTTGTCCGTGGGCACCGAGCTCGCCGGGCTGTCGGGCGACCGGCGCCCCTGGCTGGCCATCGTCCAGACGGTGCGCGCGAAATTCCACGGGACGCTCGTCTACGCCGCCAACTTCGACGAGTACGAGCAGGTGGCGTTCTGGGACGTCCTAGACCTGATCGGGATCGACGCCTACTGGCCGCTGGCCGACCGTCCCACCACCGACGTCGCCGCGCTGCGCCGCGCGTGGACGCCGATCCTGCAGCGGGTCGGACGCTTCTCCGAGCGCCAGGGACGTAGGGTCCTGTTCACCGAGGCCGGGTACGTGAGCCAGCGAGGGTCCACGACCGAGCCATGGTCCTGGAACATCAGCAAGGCGGACGGAGCCGCGGAGCAGGCCGCCGCCTACGAGGCCCTGCTGACGAGCTGCACCGGCCGATCGTGGTGGGCGGGCGTCCATTGGTGGATGTGGGACGACTGGCCGGGCGCGGCCGAGACCCCTCCGAGCCTCTCGTACTCGCCGCACGGCAAGCCCGCGGAGCGGATCCTCCGGCGCTGGTGGCGCCCCAGGTGACGCCCAGCAAGGAGGTAGCGCCGAAGGATCCGCGGCCCCCTTACGGAACGATGCTCGCCGGGTCGACGAAGGTGTAGCCGAGGTCCCGGATGCCGGTCACGATCTCCGTGAGCGGGCCCGTCCCAAAGTACGGGTGGTAGAAGGTGCTCGCGAAGCCGTCCCGCACCGCGAGGTTGTACCGGGCCGCCCGGACGATGTCGGCGGGGAGCCGCGCCGCGTGGTTGTTCGCCGGTTCGGGCTCGTAGTTCCCGAGGTTCTCCGGCAGGACGGTCGCCCCGCCGATGTCACGGACCGGGTACGGGAAGAACTGGCCGATGTACCGCTGCCCGTCGATGGGGCCGCCGGAGAGCTGGCCCGCGAAGTACAGGCTGCGCTCCAGCCGCGCGCCGTAGGACTGCTTGACGGCCTCGTAGGAGAGGGCTGAACCCGCGTAGTGCGGGGTCGTCCAGATGTCGGGCGTGGGCAGCCCGGCCGGTGCGTACAGGGCCTTGCCCGTGGTGATCCGCTGGGACGCCCAGGCAAGGGAGTCCTCCGGGACGGGGCCGTCGAGGATGACGGAGTCGTTCGCGTCGATGTGCGCGCGGAAGAACTCGAAGTCGTCGCCCGTCACGCCGGTGTAGGGGTTCTGGACGTCCTGGTACTGGTGGGTGTAGCCGTGCGCCACGATCCGTCCGCCGTTGGCGGCCATGTATTTCAGGGCGTCGACGACCTGCGGCCGCTGGGCCAGCGTGATGGTCTCCGGGACGCCGTCGTTGTAGACGCCCTTCGGGTCGGTGTAGACGGGGATCACCTGGAACGCGTACGGGATGTTCTGCGAGGCCAGGTACTGCGCGACGGCCATCAGCTCGGCCGGGTCGCTCGCCGGGCTGATGTCCTCCAGCCGCAGCACGGCGCGGTGCCGGGCGGGCGTGTCCGGGGCGAGGGCGTCGAAGAGCAGGTCGTGCCAGGCGATGATCCGGTCGGTCTCGTTGGTGTAGGCGTAGGGGATCTCGCCGAGGTAGGTCAGGTTGGCTGACCTGATCGCCCACGGGAAGGCCGTCGCCGGGGTCGTGCTGGCGTCCTGGGCCGTCGCGAGGGTGGTCACCGCCGCCGGGTCGGTGATGGCGGGACGCAGGATGCCGCCGTCCGCTCCCGCCGGGATGGTGCGGGTCAGCGGCTGGTTCTTGTAGTCGACCCGGGTCACGTTCCCGACCGGCTCGAAGGACGACCGGGTCGGGTCCCACCCGTACTTCCGGGTGAAGGCGGGCACGCCGACCTTGCCGGCCAGCGTCCAGATGTTGTCGTTCATCCACACGACGGGCTTGGCGGTCCCGGCCACGTCGGCGTAGAACGCGTCCGGGATGGCGTCGGGGATGGAGCCGCCGTAGTAGGTCGAGCCGACGTAGATGGTGGCGGTGTGCTGCTCGACCTCCCCGGCGGTGTACTGCTGGACGGGCTTGGCCGAGACGGTGCCGAAGTGGCCTGCGAGGTTCGCGGTGGCCATCCCGTACAGCTCGCCGAGGAACCCGTACGGGCCCGCCGTGTCGTAGAGCACGAGGGCCGAGGCGTCAGCGGCCTTCCGCGGCGCGGGCACTGCGGGCTTGGCGGGCGGGGTGAGCCTGAGCCCCTTGAGCGGACGGATCGCCGGTGGCTTCGCCTGCCGGCGCCGCTCGGCCGCCCTCTGTGCCTGGGCCCACTCCTTCAGCTTCAGCGCGGACGCCGGGCGTCCGAGGGAGAGCGGCCCTGCCTGGACGGTCCGGCCCGCCTGGACGGTCCGGCCCGCCTCGGCGGCCGCCGTTCCGGGCACGGCCAGCGCGGTCACCACCGCCAGCAGGACAGCCCCTTTTCGGCTGCGCCATTTCATGGTCATGGAACTGCCTCCACGTCCTCAACGAAGAGTGAAAAACTCCGCACACTGGGCGAAATTTCGCGCCGCGCCCGTGGAAATCGATGCGGCGTTGGCGCGATCCGGCCGATCCGCGGCTTTTCCATCTTCTCGACTTTGACAGGACTTTACTTCGGGGTACCGTTCGCGAGGAACAGTTGACGAGTCCCGGAGTGGAACACCGCGGAGGGTCCCGCATCCGTCGTAGGGGAGCTACGGAGAACGCGGCCTTCCGCTCGCAGGCATGCGCGGAAACGGGGGTATATGGCGGTGTACATAAAGTCGTCCATCGGCGTCCTTCTCGCCTTCACCGGCATCGTGGCGGCACCGGAAGAGACGCCTGTCATGCAGGTAGCACGAATCTTTCTGCAGATAACCGGAATCGGTTTCGGGTTGTACTGCGTGGCCGCATTCGGCCTTTTCCTCGCCGGGGTGCGGATTCGCGCCGCGGCCGGTGTAAGTGCTCGGCGCACCCGGGAGTGGCCATGATCGGCCAGCTCGCGGTGGCCGGCAGCCTGGCGATCATCGTGCTGGCCGTCTCGTACAACAGCGGAATGTTCGTGCTGTCCCAGCGCCGGACGCCGCATCCGCGCGAGACGGGAAGGGAGCGAACCTATGTCTTCATGCTCGCGTGCCTGAACGAGGAAAAAGTGATCGGCGAAAGCCTGGCGCGCCTCGCCGATCTCCCGCTGGACGACTTTATGGTCCTCGTCGTGGACGACGCGTCCGACGATGGAACGGCCCAAATCGTCACCGCGGCGGCGGCGTCCACACCCGGCCGAATCCACCTCTACCGGCGCAAATTTCCGGACGCCCGCAAAGGAAAAGGCGCGGCGCTCAACGCCGGACTCGAATGGCTGTCCGAAACGAGCGTCCTGGACGGGCGGGATCCGCGCGACGTCATCATTTGCGTGGTGGACGCCGACGGACGCCTCGATCACCACGCGGCCGAGCAGGTCGACCCTTTCTTCAACGATCCCGGCGTTGGCGCGGTCCAGGTGGGCGTGCGCATGTACAACCGCCACAACCGTCTTCTCGCCCGGCTGCAGGACATGGAATTCGTCGTCTACGGCGAGATCTTCCAGAACGCCCGGCGGCATCTCGGCAGCGTCGGGATGGGCGGCAACGGCCAGTTCATGCGGCTCGCCGCGCTGCGCTCGCTGCCCGGCAGGCCGTGGAGCGACTGCCTCACCGAGGACCTCGACCTCGGCGTCCGCCTGATCGCGGCCGGGTGGACCAACGCGTACTGCGGCACCGCCGCCGTCCACCAGCAGGCGGTCCTCACCGTGGGGCGGCTGCTCCGGCAGCGGTCCCGCTGGTTCCAGGGGCACATCCAGGCGTCGCGCCTGGCGCCGCTGATCCTGCGCAAGATCGCGCCGCGTCCTGCGGCGGACCTGCTGTACCACCTGTCGAGCCCGGCGCTGCTGCTGCTCACCTCGCTGCTGCCGATCTCGTTCGCCCTCATGCTCGGCGACACGGCCGTCGCCTCGATCCGGACCGGGAACAGCACCCTGTCCCTGTGGTGGCTGCCCTGGTTCTACGTCATGACCTTCGGCCTCGCGGCCGCCTACGCGTTCGTCTACCGCAAGCGTGAGCCGGTGAGCAGGCCGTACTCGCTGCTGCTCGGGCACCTCTATGTGATCTACGGCTACGTCTGGTTCGTGTCCGGCTGGTGGGCCGTCGGCCGAGTCCTCACGGGCAGGCACACCTGGCTCAAGACCGCACGGACCTAGGTAGGCCCCCGGCCTTCCTAGGCGAAACCCCACCCCGACCTTCCGCCGCGCGGCGTCCTCCGCATCCGGGCGCCGCGTCATCCGACCATGCCTGCGAGGAGCAGAGACCATGGCTGTTCTCCCCCAGCGTGACCCCGCACGGAACCGGCCGCGGAACGTCGTGACCGAACCTCCGGTCCGGGCCATGATCGTCCTCGGTACCCGGCCCGAGGCGATCAAGCTCGCCCCCGTCGTCCGCGCGATGGACGCCTCCCCGCTCTGCGAGCCGTTCGTGGTGAGCAGCGGCCAGCACCGGGAGATGCTCGCGCCGATGCTGGCGGCCCTCGACGTCAAGGCGCACGCCGACCTCGCCGTGATGCGCGACCGGCAGCGGCTGTCCGGGCTCACCGGACGGCTGGTCACCGCGCTCGACGCGGTCCTCCGCGCCGAGCGTCCGGACGTCGTGGTCGTCCAGGGCGACACCACCACCGCGCTGTGCGGCGCGCTCGCCGCGTCCTACGAGCAGGTCCCCGTCGCCCACGTCGAGGCAGGGCTGCGCACCGGCAACCTGTACAACCCGTTCCCCGAGGAACTGAACCGGCGGCTGATCGCCCGCATCGCCCGCTGGCACTTCGCGCCGACCGAACGCGCCGCGGCCTGCCTGCGCGCCGAGGGGATCGCGGGGCCGGACGTCCGCACGACCGGGAACACCGTCATCGACAACCTCCACTGGATGCTCCGCCAGGGCGTGGGCGAGGCGGCGTTCCGCACCTCGGGCAAGCGGATCCTCGTGACCCTGCACCGCCGTGAGAACCAGGGCGGCGGGATGCGCGGGCTCGCGGGGGCCGTCCGCCGGCTGGCCGACCGGGGCGACTGCGAGGTGCTGCTGCCGCTCCACAAGAGCCCGGCGGTGCGCGAGGCCCTGCTCCCCGGCCTGTCCGGGCATCCCGGCGTCACGATCTGCGAGCCGCTCGGCTATGCCGACTTCACCGCGACGCTCGCCGCCTGCGACCTCGTCCTCACCGACTCCGGGGGCGTGCAGGAGGAGGCCCCCAGCCTGGGCAAGCCCGTGCTCGTCCTGCGGACCACCACCGAACGTCCCGAGGCGATCGACGCCGGTGTGGCGCGGCTCGTCGGGACCGACCCCGGCGAGGTCTACGCCGCGGCGTCCCGGCTCCTGGACGACCCCGCGGAACGCGACCGGATGGCCCGCGCGGTCTCCCCGTTCGGCGACGGCCGGGCGGCCGAGCGGATCGTCGACGCGCTGGTCCGCGACTGCCTCCGGACGGACGCCGTGCGTCGCACGGCACGGGACTGAGCCTTGCCGCATGATGTCGACCATGTCGCCCTCCGCCATGCCCCGCGTCTTCCGGTGGTCGCCAGCGTTGGCCCTGGCGGCCCTGCTCACCGTCGCCGCCGTGACCGCCGTGCTCGACCGGGGCGGGGACAGGTTCGTCCGGTGGCGGGACGGCACCGTCCACGGCCCCTGGCGGGCGGTGTTCGACGGCCACGGCGTGAACGGCTCCCGGGGCGGGGTCATCTCGCTGCGTCCGAAACCGGCCACCGATCCGGCGGAGACGCACGCGGGCCTGGTCGTCTCCCAGGCGCGGTACGGGCATATGGACTTCCACGTGCGCGCCCGGACCGTCGCCCAGTTGCGCGACCAGGCCCCCAACCCGTGGGAGGCCGCGTGGATCGTCTGGGCCTACTCCGACGAGCACCACTTCTACTACTTCATCCTGAAGCCCACGGGCTGGGAGCTGGGCAAACGCGATCCCGCCTACCGGGGAGGCCAGCGCTTCCTCGCCACCGGCGAGCGCTCCTTCGCCATCGGCCGGTGGTACAGGGTCAGCGTCGTCCAGCGCGGTGCCACCATGTCCGTCCGGGTGGACGGACGGCCGGTGACCGAGTTCACCGACGCGGAACGCCCGTACACGGGTGGCTCCGTCGGCCTCTACACCGAGGACGCGGAGGTCGAATTCCGCGAGATCTCCGTCAGGCCCCGTCCCTAGGCGCCGCCGCGGAGGGTGTGCAGGACGGCGGTCTCCTCGGCGGGGTCGCGGAGCTCGGGAGGGCCCTGGGTGAGCGGACGGAGCACGGCGCGGGCCGCCGCGCGCGGGTCGGGCCACAGCGCGGCGTTCAGCGCGTCGGTGAACCAGCCCAGCATGTTGGCGGCGGTCCGCTCGTCGTCGCTCAGGTTGGTACGGGCGAACGGGTCGTTGAGCGATCCGCCCGCCTGGCGTGCGCGCCGCAGCCAGGAGCGGACGTGCGTGCCGAGCTCGGAGCCGGGTGAGACGGTGACCGGCTCGCCGCGCTCGGCCGCGGCGACCGCCTCCGCCAGGCCGGGAGTCGCGTCCAGGCCGAGGACGGAGGCCAGGCGCATCGTCTCGCGGGCGGCGACGGCGCGGAGCACGTCCGGCGGGGCGGCCTGGAGGGCGGCGATCATGGCGGGGTCGGTGGGGCCGTGGGTCCGCCGGGGCGAAGCGGCGCTGAACCACGGTTCGATCTCGGCGCAGGGCAGTTCTCCGGCCAGGGCGTCCGGATGCGGGACGGCGCCGGTGATCAGGCCCGCCAGCAGCAGCGCCGGGACGTAGGCGCTGGGCACGTAGTCGCCTTCATCGCCATATTCGTCGTCCTCGTCGTCGCCCTCGTCGTAGGCGGCCAGGTCCAGGCCCACCGCGCGCATCTGCCCGAGCAGCCGGTCGGGCTCGCTCCCCCAGCGATGATCGGGCCAGGTGGGCTCGAAGGCGGTGACCAGCGTGCCGTCGACGGCGTAGCGGAAGGCATGGTCGGCGTAATCGTGCCGCTGCACCGCCACCGCCTCGGTGCCCCGGGAAAGCGCCGTCAGCGGCTCTTCGAGCGAGCCCTGGAAGCCGTTGGGCTCGATCAGCACCGTCCAGTCGCCGAGGTTCAGCGCGAACGCGAACTCCGCATAGCCCGCCTCGTACGACGTGAACGCCTCGCCCGCCTCCTCCAGGGTGCGGGGACGCAGCGTGTCCGGCAGCCCGCCCAGACGCGACAGCGCCTCGGTCTCATCGACCCCCTTGAGGAAGGTGAGACAGAAGATCTCGCCGAGCGGCCCGCCGCCGTCGCCGTCGATCCACTCCACGCCGTCGTGCGTCACCTTGAGCATGGGCTCCTCCGCTGGGTCGTCGGTGGCATGGCCCGAGAATCATGGCAGCGTCCTGCGACAAAGGACGGTGAGTCGGGCGAATGGCCTGCCCATCGGCCGGACGCCGGACGGCACCGGCTCGGAGCGGGCAGGCTTACCGTGTACGGGTAGAGTGCGCCGGGAGGAAGATCCATCCATGACCCCACGGGCCGACGCCGACGAGGTGACCGAGCAGCCCCGCGTTCCGCTGAGCCGGAGGCGGGTGCTGCGCGCGGCCGTGGCGCTCGCCGACCGCGACGGCCTCGGCTCGCTGACCATGCGCCGGCTCGCGCAGGAGGTCGGGGTCGAGGCGATGTCGCTGTACCACCACGTCGCCAACAAGGAGGCCGTGTTCGACGGCGTCGTCGAGGTGATTCTCGGGGAGGTCATGGCGGCGGTGGAGGACGTCGACGCCCCGCCCCCGGAGGAGGATTGGCAGGCCGCGCTGCGCGCGCAGATCCTCGCGGCGCGGGACGTGTTCCTGCGCCACCGCTGGGCCCCGCAGGTCCTCGAAAGCCGTTCCGTTACGAGCCCGCTCGTCATCGCTTACTACGACCATGTCGTCGGCGTCCTCCGCGCGGGCGGGTTCTCCTACGACCTGGCGCACCGGGCGCTGCACGTCCTGGGCAGCCGCGCCCTGGGTTTCACGCAGGAACTGTTCTCACCCGACGGCGCCCAGGCCCCTGCTGAGGGGGCCGACGCGATCATGGATCAGATGGCGGACCGGTTTCCCAACATCGTCGGGATGCTGGCGGACGCCGTCCACGACGATCCGGACGGCACCCTCGGCTTCTGCGACGACCAGTTCGAGTTCGAGTTCGCGCTCGACCTGATCCTCGAAGGGCTGGAACGGCGCCGCACCGCCGCTTCGTGACCCCCGCCTGTCCTCATGGCGCCAGTTGAGCCCTCACTTTCCCGGCGGGCCTTGACTCCCTTACGCCGTACGATAACCTTACGGCGTATGACTACCTTACGCCGTACGACGGACGGCGTCGCCCGCCGGAAGGAAGAGCCGATGAAAGCCTGGAGCTGGGACCGCTACGGCCCCCCGGACGACGTGCTGGCCCTGAAAGACGTCGACGAACCCGGCATCGCCCGCGACGAGGTGCTCGTCCGGGTGCGGGCGGCGTCCGTCAACCCCTACGACTGGCGCCATGTGGCGGCCGACCCGAAGCTGGTGCGGCTCGTCGTCGGCCTGCGGCGGCCGAAACCGGGCCTCGTCCTGGGCGCCGACCTGGCCGGGGTGGTCGAGCGGGTGGGCGACGACGTGACCGGACTGCGGGTCGGCGACGAGGTCTTCGGGGAGGTCCGGCTGGGCTCGTTCGCCGAGCTGGCCGCCGTCCCGCAGGACAGGCTCGCCGTCAAGCCCGCTCGCCTCGGCTTCGAGCAGGCGGCGTCGGTGTCGATGGCCGGCATCACCGCGCTTCAGGGGCTGCGGGACGTCGGGAAGATCGCCGCCGGGCAGCGCGTCCTCGTCAACGGGGCGTCCGGCGGGATCGGCACGTTCGCCGTCCAGCTCGCCAAGGCGTTCGGAGCCGAGGTCACCGGAGTGTGCAGTACCCGCAACCTCGAACTGGTCCGCTCCCTCGGCGCGGACGACGCCGTCGACTACACCCGCGAAGACTTCACAGAGCGGGAGGGACGCTACGACCTGCTCATCGACATCGTGGGCAACCGCTCACTGGGCCGACTGCGGCGCGCCCTTACCTCTCGCGGGACGCTCGTGATCGTGGGCGGCATCGACCCGGGCCGCGGAGGCCTGCTCGGCCCGGCGGCGCAGGGGTACCGCGGGGCATTGACGTCCCCGTTCGTCAGCCAGCGCATCGGCACCGTCCACTGGAAGCCCAATTCCACGGACCTGGGCTTCCTGGCCGACCTCATCGAAAAGGACCGGCTCACACCCGTCATCGACCGGACGTACCCGTTCGACCAGATCCCCGAGGCACTGCGCTACATCGAGCAGCGCCACGCACGAGGCAAGGTCGCCATCACCTTCTGACCACCCGGCCGGCCGGGCACGCCGAAGGCGCCCCAGGGATCGGGGCGCCTGTGCGGTTATGGCGGTGGTCAGGCGCTGACCGCCTTCTTGTAGAGGCGAGTCGCCAGCGGGACGAACACGAGCAGGATGAGGGCGATCCAGAGCAGCGACGCCGGGACGGCGTGCTGGATGGGCCAGGCGTCCGAGGTCTTCATCGCGGTGCTGGTGTTGCCGAACAGCTCCCGTGCCGCCTGGGTGAACGCGGAGACGGGATTCCAGTCGGCGACGACGCGCAACGGCGTGGGCAGCCTGGAGCTGTCGAGGAAGGCGTTGGAGACGAACATCAGCGGGAAGGAGACCATGGTCGCGATGTTGTTGAAGTTCTCCGGAGTGCGCAGGGCCAGCGCGACGGTCGCGGTGAACCAGGAGAACGCGTAGGCGAAGAGCAGCAGCAGCGCGAAGCCGAGGACGGCCTCGTACGGCGAGGAATGCACCCGCCAGCCGACGATCAGCCCCATCCCCGCCATGACGACGAGGCCGGCGAGGTTCATCAGCACGTCGCTGACGGTCTGCCCGATCAGCACCGCGGACGGCGCCATCGGCAGCGAGCGGAACCGGTCGAAAATGCCCTTCTGCAGATCCAGTGTCAGCGTGTAGCCGGTGGTCTGCGCGCCCATGATCACGGCTTGGACGAAGATGCCGGGAAGCAGGAACTCCTTGTACGACATCCCCGGGACGTCGATGACGCTGCCGAAGACGTAGGCGAACAGCAGGATGAGCACGATCGGGAGCATGATGGTGCCGCTGAGCAGGTCCGGCTGACGCCGGATCTTCAGGGTGTTGCGCTTGGCGATCGTCCAGCCGTCGGCGATGGGCATGGTGATGGCGTTCATCGGGCGGCCTCCTCGGCCTGCGGGTCGGTGCCGGGGCCGGGCGTCTTGTGCCCGGTCAGGGTGAGGTAGACGTCGTCGAGGGTGGGCCGCCGCAGGCCGGCGTCCCGCACCCGGACGCCTGCGTCGGCGAGCCGGCCGAGGACCTGGCGGAGCGCCTCGGGCCCGTCGGTGACCGGGACGGTGATCTGCAGCGATTCCGGGACGGTCCGCATCGCGCCGACGGCGACCCAGCCGAGCGTCTCCCGGGCGGTCTCCAGCTCGGCGGCGTCGCTCACGGTCAGCTCGATGCGGTTGCCGCCGACCTGGTCCTTGAGCTCGTCGGCGGTGCCGCGGGCGATGGCGCGGCCGTGGTCGACCACCAGGATCTGGTCGGCGAGGCGGTCGGCCTCCTCCATGTACTGCGTGGTCAGCAGCAGCGTGCTGCCGCCGGCGACGAGTTCGGAGATGGTCTCCCACAGCGCGGCGCGGGCGCGGGGGTCGAGGCCCGTGGTGGGTTCGTCCAGGAAAAGGACCGGCGGGTCGGCGACCAGCGCGCCCGCGAGGTCGATGCGGCGGCGCATGCCGCCGGAGTAGCCCTTCACCGGACGGTCGGCGGCGCCGGTGAGGTCGAAGCGTTCGAGCAGTTCGCGGGCGCGGGCTTTGCTGCGCTTGGCGCCCAGGTGGTAGAGGCGTCCGACCATCTCCAGGTTCTCGGCGCCGGTGAGGTGCTCGTCCACGGCGGCGTACTGGCCGGACAGCCCGATCTGCGCGCGCAGCCGCCGGGCGTCGCGGACGACGTCGAATCCGGCGACGGTCGCACGGCCGCCGTCAGGGCGCAGCAATGTGGTCAGAACTCTAACCGTGGTGGTCTTCCCGGCGCCGTTCGGCCCGAGCAGGGCGAGCACCGTCCCCTGCGGGACGGAGAAGCTCAGCTCGTCCAGGGCGGTCACCTCGCCGTACCTCTTGACCAGTCCTTCGGCGGTGATCGCGTCACTCATGGGGGGTCTCCTTCCTGGGAGTTTGCGGGGGTCAGGACCGGTGGACGTCGATGTCGCCCCAGTTGGTGTGGGCGTGCACCTCGACGACGGCGTCGGTGGTCTCGGGTCCGTCGGCGGCGGTCAGGGTGTTGCGCACCACGCCGTTCTTGGAGTGCAGGTCGAGCAGGGCGGCCGTGCCCTCGGGGATGCCGATGCCGACCTTCCCGTGGCCGCCCTCCACCTGGACGTTGCCGTTCACCGCCGCGCCGATCCGGATCCGGCCGTGCGCGGACTTGGCGGTCAGGCCGGCGAGCACGCGGTCGACGGTGATGTCCCCGGTGCCGGTCTTCAGCTGCAGGTCGCCGGTCACCTCGCCGAGGCTGATGGCGCCGGTGGAGTTCTTCACCGTGCCGGGCCCGTCGACGGTCCCGATCCGGATCGCAGCGACGGACCCGGTCACTTCAACGGGCCCGGTCACCCGGTCCACGGAGATCTCGCCGATGGACGTCCTGGCCTCCAGCGGACCGGTCTCCTCCAAGCGCAGGTCGCCGTTCGAGCTGTGCAGGACCGTCCGGCCGAGGACGCCCGTGGCGACGAAGCCCGCCATGCCTCCCGCGGCGACCCCGGCCTCGACACCGGACCCGGTGGGCAGCTCGACGGTCACCTCGATGGACCCGCGCCAGGACCGCAGGTACCCGAGGCCCTTGGGCCGCGGGCTCCTGACCCGCACCCGTCCGCCGGAGAACTCGACGACCGTCCGCTCGGCGGTCTGCACGCACGCCTCGTTGGACGGGTCGCTGGGCCGCACCTCAACCACGGTGTCGGCGCGGTCGGTGGCGTGGATGTGGACCTGGCCGACGAAGACGTCGATATCGGCGACGATCGGCTCAGGTGTGTCGAAAGTTGGCATGGCGGAGCCCTCCTCATGGGTCCGGTGGAACATCCCGGCCGCGGGCCGGGCGATGAGTGATGGGGTCTGGCGGGTGCCGCTAACGCACCCAGCCGGTGTAGCTGCGCCCGCTTTGGGTCTGCTGCGGCCGGGCGGCGGGACCGCTCCCGGCGCCGGCCTCGCATGCGGCGGAGACGGCGCGGACCAGCCAGGCGTTGACCGAGATCCCCTGCCGGTTCGCCGCCTCCTCCACCCGCACCTTGAGGTGCTCGGGCAGCCGGAGGGTCATCCGCGCCGTCCCGCCCTCCTCCCCGGCCGGCGGCCCGGCGGGCGGCCCGGCGGGCGGCGTTTCCCAGGCGGTCTCCGTCCCGCCGCCGACCGCGCTCTCCGGTGCCGGCTGCGGCGGCGTCACCACGAAGGCCGGGTCGCCGCCGCGCAGCCGCACGTCGACCGAACCCGGGGCGAGCTCGCTGGTGATCTCGTCCGCCGCGGCCGACAGCGCCTCCAGCAGCGCGAGCCGCGTCGCCGACTCCAGGACACCGGTCAGGCGCTCGGCCAGCGCACGAGCGTCCGGCCCGCCCGCCTCGGCGGCCACGACGAGTTCGCGGCGAAGGTTCTCCACGTACGGCATCAGCTCCATGCCACAAGTATGGCGTCAGAATGACGTCACGTCAAATGCCAATCTGACGTCACTCTGACGCGGCGATGGCGTCACGTCCCGCACAAGCCACAAACCTGCAGCTGGGAAGGTGCGCGCCAGGGGGTTTCAGTGCTGTATTGCACCCGGTTGGCAGTCCTCGTACGCTCTTGCCGGACTACGGGCAGTGAACCTGGCAGCGGAACGGGGCGGCGGGGCGTTGGGAGTGCAGGCGGAGCCGGGGCGGACCGTCGGTGGACGGTACCGGCTGGTCGAAACGCTGGGGACCGGCGGGTTCGGACGCGTATGGAAGGCGCATGACGAGGCGCTCGGCGTCCAGGTCGCGGTGAAGGAGGTGTGGCTGCCGCAGCAGTCGGGGTCGGAGGAGGAGCATCACCGGCGCGTGGTCCGCGCGACGCGGGAGGCCCGCAACGCGGCCCGCCTGCGCGACAACCCGCACGTTGTCGCGGTCCACGACGTGGTGGTCGAGGACGGCACCCCCTGGATCGTGATGCGCTTCGTCGACGGGTGCTCCCTGGAGGAGCGCCTGCGCACACACGGGCCGCTGCCCGCCGCGTTCGTGGCCGAGATGGCCACCGCGCTGCTCAAAGCGCTCAAAGCCGCACATGCCGCCGGGATCGTGCACCGCGACATCAAACCGGCGAACGTGATGCTCACCGACGACGGCCAGGTCTTCCTGACCGACTTCGGCATCGCCGTCCACGAGACCGACACGCGCCTCACCGCGTCCGGCGGGGTGATCGGCTCCGCCGAGTACATGGCCCCCGAACGCCTCAACGGCGTCCACGACCACGCCGCCGGCGACCTCTTCTCGCTGGGGGTGACTCTGTACAGGGCCGTGGAAGGCGTCTCCCCGTTCCGCCGCGACACCGCCACCGCCACGATGGCCGCCGTCGCGATGCAGGATCCCCCGCCCATGCGGCACGCGGACCCTGTTCTCGCCTCGCTCATCACCGCCGTCCTCGCCAAGCGGCCCGAGGACCGCCCGACCGTCGACAGCGTCCTGGCCCTGCTGAACGCCGCGTCCACACTCGCGCCACCGGCACCCGCACCGGCCCCCGCGCCGACCTTGCGTGCAGCGCCGCCCACATCCGTGATGGCTCCAGCGCCCCGGACGGTTTACGTCGAACGCCTGGTCGCGGGGACCTGCTTCCTGGCGGCCGGGCTCGGCGGCATCGCCTTCGGTTGCAGCATGTACATCCGGGAAGGCGGCTGGGTGGGCGCCTACCTCGTCGGCACCGTCGCCGCCGCCCTGGTCGCGCTGATCCTCGGCCTCGCCGCGACGTTCTACCGCTGGACGGGCCCGGGCCGGCCACCCTTCCGGATCGTCCGGACGGTCTTCCTGGCCGTCTTTCTCCCCCTGAGCCTTACCTGGGCGCTATGGAACGCGGTACTGCTCGCGTAATCGGAGACAGAGTGTGTCCCCGCGCTGGGCTACTCCATCGTGGACGAGTCCGGCGCTCGATTCGGTTATACCGGCGACACCGTCCATTGTCCGTCGGTGGAGAAACTCGCGGCCGGCAGCGTCGCTATGGCCGTCGACACCTCGTTTCCAGGGCAGGGCAAGGTCGGGCACATGGGGCTCGACGACGTCGAAGCCGTGGCGGACCGCCTATCTGGCCGGGCCGGACGCGCCGTAGCGCTGCTCGAAGTGATGGAAGGCGATCTCCTGCCGCCATTGCAGTTGGGCTTTGGGGCTGGACCTCAAGAGCGAGGCGCAAGCCGGTCCCGGCTGGGACTCCTCGATTTCAGACTGGTGGCATGCCTCGTCGAGCTGGTGGACGTCGCGGGAACGCCAGAGGCTGCGGCCTTGGATGAACGCATGCTCCAGTGATGCACGTGCGAGGGTTTTCAGGTCGGAGTACGTGAGGTGGAAGTCACGTAGTGCGCGCAGGTACTCATGGGTCAGATCGGTGTGCTCGATTCCCTGATCGTCGGTGGAGAGGGTGACGGGCACGTTGTGGGCCCGGTAGAGGGTGAAGGGATGCCGTGCCCCGCACACCCTCAGAATCTGGCAATTGCTCGTCAGGTTGATCTCGACCAGGATGTGCCTGTCCGCCATGGTCTTCAGCGTCTCGGCGGAGCCGGTCTCGCCCGCGATGTCGACACCGTGGCCGATGCGTTCCGCCCTCGCGACGGTGACGGCTTCCTGGATGTGCGATTTCAGCGCGTCCGGCCCGGCGAAACGGGGCGTGAGTTCTCCGGCGTGCAATGTGACGTGTGCGGCGGGGTGAGTGCGGCGCAGGTAACCGACCATCCGCATCTGCCGGCTGTATTCCTTGATCGCCTTTGGCTCGTCTTCGGGCGCTACCAGGTTCATCCCGACCACGTTGGGATCGCGTTCGGCCAGGACGGCGCCAAGCACCAGGTTGGCGAAGACCACCGAGGGCTCCCCGATGCGGTTGACCTGGTGATCGATGCGCACGGCCATGCGGCAACCGGGGTCGGGACGGTCGGCACCGCAGCCCAGGAGCCGCCGCATCTCGGCGATGTCGGCGTCGGTCTCCGCGGCCGCCTTCTCCACGATGCGGTCGAAGCCCGGAGCGCCGGTGATCTTGGCGGCCATCGCGGGGAGGTCCTCGGTCCAGCCGAGGTCGGAGGCGAGGTCCTTCATCGCTCCGCTCTGCCGGCTGATCAGGGGTTCCAGGTAGGAGACGTTCTGTTTCGCCGCCTCGGAAGCGACGGCGGCGAGCATGGCGCCCTTCTGCCCGGTGGCCGCGCCGAATTTGGCAAAAGCGGCGAAGAAGTGATCGTGCCCGGATTCCTCGGTTTTCGCCGTGAATCCCTTCATCGACCATGCGCGCATGACGCGGTCGTAGAAGGCCCGGTCGGTTCGTGTGTCGGCGGCGGGTCGGGCGCCGTCCTCGCACGGCGGGGCGACGGCGGTGTCGTTCTGATCGATGCACAGCCCGTCGGCGGCGGCCTTGTCGATCAGCCAGCCGGTCGCCACCGCACCGGAGAGGTGGGTGTGCAGGTCGCCGCCCTTGGGCAGTTCCCTGACGAACACGCTCAGGCGGCCGGGCTCGTCGCGGACCTGATCCAGGTAGGCCTCGACCGCTTCGTCCGGCGCGTCCTGCGCCATCGCCGTGGCGGCGGGTGACGAACCGGCCATGACGGCCGCGACGGCCAGAGCGGTGAATCCGACCAGAACACGGCGTCCGCCCGTGCGTCGACAATGCATGCGTTCCCCCGGATGAAAAGGCCGGCCATCACCCTTGGCATGCTCGGAAAAGGCGGCGGCCTCCCCCGGGAAGAAACAAATAGTTGATCATCTGATCGTCATCGAAGGGCTCAGGCGAGCAGGTGGCTCAAGCCCCTGGCGGTGAAGAGGAGGCCGAACACCAGGACGAGGAGGAGGGTGAGCGCCCCGTTGTGCAGACGGCGGAGATCTAGCTGCGGGACCCGGTGGCGTCCATCGCGGCGGTGCGGGACGCGCTCGACCCGACGGTGATCGACTGGGTGAGTACGCGGGCACCGTCCTGACCTCGCGCACGCTGGAGGCCGAGGAGGGCGCATCGGCCCCGGCCGGCTGTACCACCGGGTCGCCGACGCCGTCGACGACTTCGAGCGCGCGGACGGAACCTGAGCCGCCGCGCGGCGGTCAGCGTCCCACGCTCCCCGCCTCGATCGTGCGGCCCTGGGTCGTCTCGACCACCACGTGCGAGCCGCCGGGGACGGCCCCGTCCAGGCGGGCCAGCAGGTCCTGGAGCGGCGGCAGGCCGGAGGGCGTGCGGACGGAGACGTGGAACGTCCGCGATTCCGTCCTGACGCTTGTGACGGTGGCGCCGGGCTCGGCTTCCAGCCACTCGGCGGCGACCTGCTCCACCCGGTCCTCCCAGGCGGCGAACAGGTAGTTCGCGGCGGTGCTGAGGGTCAGCGGGACGACGACGAGCAGCCCGAGCCCGCTGAGCGCCAGGGTGGCCCGGGAGCGCGTCCGGCCGCGGGGCGGGGCGTCCAGGTAGCCGAGCGCGGCGAAGACGAACGTCCCCGCCAGGACGAGCGACAGCAGGTTCGACAGGAACAGCACCATCGCGCCGAGCGCGAGGACCGGCGCCCCGTCCCCGAGGCACACGCCCGCCACGACCAGCGGCGGCACGAGCGAGATCGCGATCGCGACGCCGGGCAGGACGGCCGCGACGTCGCGGCGGGCGAGGGCGACGGCGCCGGCCAGCCCCGTCGCCAGCGCGGCGATCAGGTCGGCCAGCCCCGGCGAGGTCCGGCCGGAGATCTGGCTGTTGGACAGCAGCTCGTACGTCCGCGGTACGGCCAGCGACGCCACCAGCCCGACGGCGACGACCGCCGCGACCCCGCCGAGGACGAACACGCCCGCGCCGGTCCTGGTCCGGTTGACCAGGCCGAGCGCCATTCCCATGATGGGCGTGGACAGCGGCGCGATGATCATGGCGCCGATGACCGTCGCCGTCGAGTCCGCCAGCACGCCCGCCGCCGCGATCACCGCCGACAGGACGAGCATCGTCCAGTACGCCGACAGGCTCGCCTCGCCGCCCGATCGCAGGTCCAGCTCGGCGCTCAGCTCCGTCGGCGTCCGCCGCCGCACCGCCGGCACCAGCAGCTCCCGCACCTGCGTCAGCACGCGCACGGGCCGGGAAGACTCGGCATCAAGCCTGGAAGGCCAGGGTCACGGGGTGACGATGTCGAAGTCGGGGTCGACGTCGTCCAGCAGGCCCATCAGCGTGGTGAGCGCCCGGGGGTCGCCGTCGATCTGGATGTCGCCGAGATCCTGGGTGGCGACCAGGCGGAGCAGTTGCGGCTTCGTCAGCGTCAGCGTGAGGTCGGCCTGGGTGCCGTCGTGGGCGCGGGTCTGCGTGAGGACGCCGTTGGCCAGGCCGAGCCTGACCTCCTCCTTGAGATCGGTGAAATTCCAGTCGATGGTGAGGCGGTGCTCCCAGGCGCGCGGGCCGTCGACGCGGATGGCGATGGAGTCGAAGACCTGCTCGATGCTGAGCGCCATGAGGACGTCCTGGGACGTGGTGTCGAGCACCCCGGCGGGCTTGTCGCCGCGCAGTTCGGCGGCGCCCTGCAGGTAGTAGCTCCGCCAGGTGCCGTTCTCGCTGCCCTGCCCGAGCCGGTCGTAGACCCGGGCGAGAAGTTCGCGGGCCTCGGTGTTCCCAGGGTCGGCGAAGACGACGTAGTTCAGGACCTGCGCGGCCCAGCGCGTCTCGCCCGCCTCGAAGGCGGCCCTGGCCTTGGGCAGGACGATCTCGGCGCCGCCCATGAATTCGACGTGCTTCCTCGCCGACTCCTCGGGAGGCAGCTCCCACAGATGCGCGGGATTGCCGTCGAACCAACCCATGTAGCGCTGGTAGATGGCCTTGACGTTGTGGGAGACCGAGCCGTAGTAGCCGCGAGCGTGCCACGCCTGCTCCAGCGCGGGCGGAAGCCGGATCATCTCGGCGATCTCGATGCCGGTGTAGCCCTGGTTGAGCATCCGCAGCGTCTGGTCGTGAAGGTAGGCGTACAGGTCGCGCTGCTCGTGCAGGAAACGGGTGAGCTCGCGGGTGCCCCAGGTCGGCCAGTGGTGGGAGGCGAACAGCACGTCCGACTGGTCGGCGAACAGCTCGATCGCCTCGGTGAGGTAGCGGGCCCACACCCGCGGGTCGCGCACCAGCGCGCCGCGCAGCGTCAGGACGTTGTGCAGGTTGTGGGTGGCGTTCTCGGCCATGCACAGCGCCCGCCGTCCGGGGAAGTAGAAGTTCATCTCCGCGGGCGCCTCGGTGCCGGGGGTCAGCTGGAAGACGATCCGGACGCCGTCGACCGTCTCCTCCTGGCCGGTCTCGGTGATGAGCAGGGTCGGCTCGATCAGCGAGATGGTGCCGATGGACGTGTTCGGCCCGAGGCCCGCGCCGATCTGGCCGGCGGCGTGCCTGGGCAGGACCGTCCCGTACATGAAAACGGCCCGCCGGTTCATCGCCGTCCCGGCGTAGACGTTCTCGGCCACGGCGCTCTCCAGGAACCCGGCCGGGGCGATGACGGGGATGTCGGCGCCGTCCGGCACCACTCCCCTGACGCCGCCGAAATGGTCGGCGTGCGAATGGCTGTAGATGACCGCGGTCACCGGCCTGTCCCCCCGGTGCTCCCGGTACAGCGCCAGCGCCGCCGCCGCGCATTCGCTGGACAGCAGCGGGTCGACGACGATGACGCCGGCGTCGCCCTCCACGAACGAGACGTTCGACAGGTCGAACCCGCGGACCTGGTAAATGCCGTCGGTCACCTGGTAGAGGCCGTGCTTGGCGGTGAGCTGCGACTGCCGCCACAGGCTCGGGTTCGCGGTCTCCGGGCACGGGCCGTCGAGGAAGGCGTAGGCGTCCAGGTCCCAGACGACCTTGCCGGACGCGTCCTTGATCTTCGCCTGCGACGCCGAGCCGACGAAGCCCTTGTCGGCGTTCTCGAAATCGGTCCGGTCGTCCATCGACGGCATGGCGCTCACAGCTACTCCCCCGGAGTGAATTCGTCAGTACCCGAGCATTTCCCCCACCGGGCGGCGGATCACGACCAGCGAAGGGCAAAAGATCGTGAACGCCGGGCGGCGCGGCGTCGCTGTCGTCCGACGAGGAGGCCCACCTCCGCGAGGCGGTCAAGGCCGCCCGCGCACCACAGCCCGCCTGACCCACGTCCCGGACCCGCGCCCGGCGGCTCCTCTCCGGAGCCGCCGGGCGCCCCCCTTGCGACCGGCCGGCGCTCTGCGAGGATGGCCCGATGGACCCCCGACGCATCCGGCTCAGCCGGCGCCACAGCATGGAGATGGGTCAGCTCTTCGCGAAATTCCTCGAAGCCCATCCGGACGTCGAGTCCGAGGTCACCGGAGCCGAGATGACCCCGGAGCAGGACGCCGCATGGACCGCCTTCAGCGCCGACCTCTTCGCCCGCCATCAGGCCGAACGATCGGCCCTCGCAGCCGAACTCGAAGCCGAACAAAACCAGACCTGACAACCCCGTCCCAGTACCCATGAAGCCCTGGCGAGTGACCGCAGTTGGACTACCAGACGGCCATTCAGTGGAAGGCGGAATCGACCGGCACGGACGCTGGACCGACGCTCCGCCCGCGGACGCCGAGCCGCTCCCCGGACGGTTCGTGCTGGCCGGACTGGTCGACGCACATTGCCATCTGAGCATCGCCGACGACGGTGACGCCGCCGGCCCACGCCCGCTGCCCCTCCCCCAGGCCGGCCAGAATCTGCGCGCCGCGCAACAGGCGGGGATCACCCTGATCCGCGACATGGGCAGCCCCGGCGCCATCACATTGCAGATGCCGGTCGCCGCAGACGGCGCCGGATTGCTGGCAGCCGGACGATTCCTGGCCCCGTCAGGCGGGTACTTCCCGGCACTCCACGAACCGGTGGACGCCGACGACCTCGTCCAAGCCGCGCGCACCCAGATCGCTGCGGGAGCGCGATGGGTGAAGCTGATCGGTGACTTCCCCGCCGTTGAGCAGGGCGTGACACGTCCGCATCTGGCGCTGCCGACCTACGCGATCGAGGACGTTCGACGGCTGGTGCGGGCCGTCCACGCCGAGGGCGCTCGCGTCGCCGCGCACACGACCACCGCCTTGGCCGCCGACCTGGTCGCGGCCGGGGTGGATTCCATCGAGCACGGCGACGCTCTCACCGTCGACGCGCTGCGAGCCCTGGCCGACCAGGGCGGCGCTTGGACGCCCACCCTCTGCGCAGCCTTGGCGCCCGCCCCGCCCGACGATCCCGTACGCCGGCGACGCCTGGCTCAGCGCCGCGAGAGGCTCGCGTACCTGCTGGACGAGGCCGTCCGGCACCAGGTCACGGTCCTTGCGGGCACCGACGTCGTCGGCAACCTGCCCCGCGAGGTTCGTCTCCTCACCGAACTGGGCCTTTCCCCGCAGAGCGCGCTCGCCGCCGCCAGCAGCAACGCACGCCGTTACCTGCTCACCGACGGCACATCCGGGGACTTCGCAACGGGCCGGCCGGCCAATCTGGTCACCTACCACGACGACCCCCGCGATGACCCTGAGGTCCTCCGGCGTCCGGCCGCGACATTCGCCGCCGGCCACCGCCTCCACTAAGCCACCCCGGCAGCCTCGCCCAGGCAGCGCCCAGGCGCCGTCCGCGTACCCGCGCCGTGGTCGGCGCCACGACGAGCTGGCCGGCCACCATGAGCGGCCCTGCTTGTACGAATCGGAATATTGCGCAGATATCCACTAGTTCCAGGAATGCGGTCTCGCGACTTTTCCCTAGCGTCCGGGTAAGCGTTGAATGACGTCAGGTCGTCACTGTTGGCAATTCACCTCTGACAACGCCTTGACTACAATGATTTTCCAGTGGTCTTGATCAAAATTTCCGCCCGGAATTACGCCCACTGGAATGGAGGAAAACTTCCTGATGGACGACGTGCGCGCAGAAACCCGCGCCGCTGACCCCGCGGGGGCCGTGTCCGAGGACGTGTCGAAGTTCATCGAGCTCTCGGAGGTGCTCACCGGCTTCAGCCGCTACGACCTGCGGGGAACCGGAATGGCCGAGTCGTACCTGGACACGGTGAAACGCCAGATCGGCACGTCCAACTACGACGACCTGCTCGCCATCCTGGCGGCGGCCCCGCGCCAGAGCCCGGACTGGGACGGGCGCCCGGCCCTGCTGGAGGCCGCCAGGGCCATCGCGTACCTGTGGTACACCGGCGCCTCCGAAGCCGCCCCGCCCACGCGACAGGAGCAGCCATGACCGACACCGTGACCTCGCCCGGCCGGCTCGACGGCCGCCGCTACGACGTGATCATCGTGGGCGCGGGCATGTCCGGCAGCCTGGTCGCCAAGCGGCTCGGCGCGCAGGGCTGGCGGGTGCTCGTGCTGGAGGGCGGCAACGGCGGCACGCAGACCTGGCCCGGCTACCTGGACTCGCTCGACACCTTCCACTCGGCGGCGATCAAGGTGCCGAACTCGGCGTACCGGCACAACGCGGCCGCGCCGTCCCCGGACGTGCTCGACCTGTCGCCCATCCCCGGCGGGGACGGGTACCGCACCAGCGGCTACTTCCTGCAGAACGGGAGGCTGCCGTACGGCACCGACTATCTGCGCGTTCTCGGCGGTTCCGCGATGCACTGGCTGGGGGCCGTCCCCCGGATGCACCCCACCGACTTCCAGACCGAGACCCTGTACGGCTACGGGCGGGACTGGCCCATCGACCCCGACGAGATGCAGCGGTACTACGCACGGGCCGAGCACGAGATCGGTGTCGCGGGCGACGCCGCCGAGCAGCGCGAGTGGCTCCGGGACGTGGACGACCCCGACGACCCGTCCGTCATCTCCGACCCGCACTACCGCTACCCGATGCACAAGATCCCGCCGAGCCACATCGACGACGTGTTCCGCAAGATCGACGACACCGCGATCACCGAGGACGTGGGCGGCCAGACCGTCAACCTGCACGTCACCGCCCTGCCGCAGGCCCGGACCAGCACCCCCGACCCGGAGTACGACGGCGGCGCGGGATACCGTCCGACGGGCGCGGTGGGCCTGCCGAACTACGGGGAGCGGTGCGTCGGGAACGCCAGCTGCGTCCCGATCTGCCCCGTCCAGGCGAAGTGGACGCCGCTGCGGCTGCAGGCGCAGTGGAGCGACTCGGTCACGCTCGCCACGCGGAGCGTCGTGAGCCGCGTGCTCCTCGGCGAGGGCGGACACGTCCGCGGCGTGGAGTACCGGGCCTACGGGGATCCGGCGACCCCGGTCAGCGACGTGTACACGGCGGAGGCCGACATCGTCGTCCTGGCAGGCCACGCCATCGAGAACGCCCGCCTGATGCTGACCTCGCGCCTGGCCCCGAACAGCGGGCAGCTCGGGCGCAACCTCATGGACCACCCGACCATGCTCGCGTGGGCGCTGATGCCGTCGGGGAACCAGGTGGGGCCGTTCCGCGGGCCCGGCCACACGTCCGGTTACGAGAGCTTCCGCTTCGGCGACGCGCGCAGGGTGCGCTCGCCCTTCCGCATCGAGATCAGCAACTGGGGCTGGGGATGGCCGATGGGCGCGCCGTTCAGCAACGTCGCCGCCATGCTCCGCATCGGCGGCGACGCCGCCGGCGAGGTCCTCGAACTCGATCCCGCGCTGGACAAGTTCGGTCCCGCGCTGCGCAAGTCCCTGGGCGAGACGATCGGCCGCCAGATCTCCCTGCAGATCGCCGTGGAGCAGCCCGCGAACCCGTCCAACACGGTCACCATCGCCCCCAGGGACCTGGACGCGATGGGCAACCCCCGGCCGGTGATCACCTACGACCTCGACGAGCACGTCAAGAAGGGCATCTACGCGGCCCGGCAGGTGTCCATGAGGATCTTCGACGCGCTCCGCGCCGTCGACCGCACCGACTACGGGCCCGCCCCGGACGGCACGTACCCGGTCGGCCACTTCGCCTTCGCCCCGGACGAGACGTCCGAGCCGCTGGACCTCGGCTACCGGGGAGCGGGCCACGGCGCCGGGACGCACATCATGGGCACCGGCACCGGCGACTCGGTGGTGAACTCCGACCAGCGCACCCACGAGCATCCAAACCTGTACGCGGTGGGGTGCGGCAGCATGCCGTCCGTCGGCACGTCGAACCCGTCCCTCACGATGGCCGCGCTGACGCTGCGCAGCGCCGACGCGATCCACCGGCATCTGGTCGGGCTGCACCGTCCGGTCAACCTGAGCGCGCCGTCCAACGCACAGCCCAGCGCGCAGCCCACGGGGGTGAAGGCATGACCAGCGAGAACGCGTCCGGCGGACGGATCGTCCATGCCCACGAGCTGAAGTTCGAGCCGCCCGCCACCCTGGACGAACTCCGCACGTACCTCCAGTACGCCCTCCAGGTCGAGCACATCACGATCCCGCCGTACCTCACCGCGATGTACACGTTGCGTCCCGGCACCAACCGGAGCGCGTTCTACGTCATCCGCAGCGTCGTGCTGGAGGAGATGCTCCACATGACGCTGGTGTCGAACCTGCTCAACGCGGTCGGCGGCACCCCGTGCGTGGCGCATCCGGAGTTCGTCAAGAAGTACCCGGCCACGCTGCCGCTCAGCGCCGGGGACATCTCCGTCCCGCTCCAGCACTTCTCCCGGGACGCGCTGCGGACGTTCCTGCGCATCGAGCAGCCGCAGTCGCTGAGCGGCCCGCCCGACCCGAGGGGCTGGACGTCGATCGGCCAGTTCTACGCCTACATCCGCCAGGGCCTGATCAACCTGATCCGCGAACACGGCGAGGAGGGCGTTTTCACGGGCGCCCCGGGCAACCAGGTCGGGCCGGAGGACTTCTACAACTCCGGCGGCGAGGTCTTCAAGGTCACCGGCCGCGAGAGCGCCCTGCTGGCGCTGCGCGTGGTCAGCGAGCAGGGCGAGGGGCTCGGCGACTCGATCTGGGACAGCGACGACCAGATCTTCGGCGAGGAGCGCCAGGTCGCGCACTACTTCCGGTTCAACGAGATCGCCGAGGGCCGGCTCTACGGTTCGTACGACCTCCCGAAGGACCGTCCCAGCGGCCCGCCTCTCATCGTCACCTGGGAGGACGTCTACCGGATCGACGGCTCGTCGACCGTCGCCGAGTACGGAGAGTGCGACGACAAGTCCGTGTACCACCACGCGAAGGCGTTCAACGACGCCTACGCCGGCATGCTCGCCTACCTGCAGAAGGGGTTCACCGGGCAGCCGCGCGACATCGCGCACGCCATCCCGGTCATGCTCGAACTGCGGGATCGCAGCCAGGCCCTCTATCGCAACCCCCACCCGAAGCCGGAGAAGGCGGCTCAGGGCCTGTTCGCCAGCGCCACGTTCGAGATCGATCAGGCCACGATCGACCGCGCGGTCGAACACGCCGCCGCCCGCATCGAGGCGGCCGGACTGTCCGCCGGCGAGCCCATCGACCTGTCCGCCCTGACCGCACCCCGCCCGTCATGACATGCGGTCATGGCATGACGGACGGGGCGGTTCGTTCAGCGGGGTGATTCGTTCAGCGGGCCGGTCCGGTCAGCAGGCCGGGCCGGCCGGCAGCGGGTCCGGTCAGCAGGCCGCAGGGGTGACCACGTTGGCCCAGTCTCCGGTTCCGATGGAGCTGGCGACCTGGCCGCGCTCGGGGGCGTCGGCGCCGCAGGGCCAGAAGGTCGGCCCGCTGAACCAGCGGGTCGAGGAGCCGGCCTGGAGCGTCTTCGAGCCGCCGCCGTCGGTGGCCCAGCCGCTCGCCGCGGGGTCCCAGTGCTGGAGCGTGAAGTCCAGATCGACGTAGGAGATGCCGCGGTTCCGCGCTTCCAGGAACGGCTGGGTGGTGTAGGTCGTCTCGCCCACATGGACGACGTCGCTGCACATCTGGTAAACGACGGAACCGAGTTCGACCTCAGGGCCGCAGACGGTTTCCGTGGTCCGAGCGGAGGCGGTGGCCGCTCCGCTCAAGGCGGTGGCCAGCACGGCCGCACCCGTGATGACCGCCAGTCGACGCGAGCCGGGTAATAACTTCATGTGTTTCTCCCAGGAAGAAAATGACGCTGTGTTCGACATTTATAGATTTATCGAACGTTCCAGCGTCATATCAAGCCGACGGCCCTGGCCGCTGTCGGCCATCAGGGAGATAGCCGCAGGCCGTGAATTAGACCAGTGGCGTACTCGTGGCGCGGCGGTACCGCGTCATCGCCCAGCAGCAGGCCGGTGAAGGCGCAGTTGAGGCAGGCGCCGATCAGGAGGCGGGCGACGGCCTGCGGTTCCACCTCTTCCGCCACCCGTCCCAGCTCCTGCTCCTGGCGCAGGTAGGCGGCGACCGAATTCTCGGCCTGGTGGGGGCCGAGCTGGCGGGGCCCCATCACCTGCCGCAGCCTGACCAGCTGCGCCGGGCTGGCCACCACCGCCACCTTCGCGGCCAGGACCTCGTTGTAGAAAGTGATGGTCGCCTCCGCGACCATCACGAGGTTCTTGTGGACGCTGGCCTGTCCGACATGGGAGAGAAGGTCGGCGACGGTGCCGACGTAGACGGGCAGCCGGTCCTGCAGCAGTGAGAGGTAGAGGTGCAGCTCACCGTGTTCCCTGTGCTGCACCGAGCGCATCGAGTCGCTGACCGCCTCGACCACGCGGCGCCGCACGAGATCAGCGGGATTTTCGGACACGGAGCTGGAAGCAGGTCCCCGTTCGGGCTGCATGATCTCCCCAGGCTATTTCGGCATCCACGCGGGCATAAAAGTCCACCCACCCAATGGACCGCCATCAAGCGTCGGCCTTACCGGCGGCCGCGTCACGTGATGGCGAATCCAGATTATGGGCTACGCCTTTTGCAGGCAACGAAAACGAAATCTTGGTGGGCAAGATCTTCCGGTGCGGCGGGCGCGGTGCGACCGGGGTGAACGCGTCCGGCCTGCCCTCGCGGCTCGCTGACCTGTAGGACCGTGCCATTCGCTCGGTCATCCCGGCGCGCAAGGCGTTCCGATGCGCGGCGTGCAACCGGGACGGGACGCGTCCGGCCGGTTCCGTGCCGAGGGGGGCGCGTGTGTCGAACCGGTCGTGCGAGGACGCCGGCGGCACCGTCCTGATGATCCACAAGCCGGGAATCGAGCGGCTCGCGCCCGGCTGAACCGAACACTTATCGATGAGGGTTCTATCCCTTAGAACATTGTGTTCTCATATTCGGTAGTGGATGGTTCTGGATCCAGGGCTGGGGGCACCGGCGATGCCGACTTACCATGCGGCTTGGTGGAATCTGGAGAATCTCTTCGACGAGGAGAACTCGCCGCGGCGCACCGAGAAGGTGGCGCGGGTGATCAAGAACAGCATCGCCGGGTGGACGCCGCGGCTCCGGGACCGCAAGGTCGCCCAGCTCGCGTCGGTCATCGTCCAGATGAACGACGGCGCCGGTCCTGATTTGCTGGGCGTGTGCGAGGTGGAGAACCGGTTCGTGCTGGACCTTCTCGCCGACGCCGTCAACGAGCGGCTCCCGCAACGGCGGTATTCGATCGTGCACGCCGACACGAGCGATGCCCGCGGTATCGATGTGGCGTTCCTCTACGACCCGGATCTGCTGGAGGCCCCGGCGGATCAGGTGTTCTTCCATGTGGTGATGCGGCGCAACGCCACGCGGGAAATCGTCCAGGTCAACTTCCGCACCCGGCAGGGCCGCACGTGGGCGGTGTTCGGCAATCATTGGCCGTCCCGCAGCGGCGGGGCGTTCGAGTCGGCGGGCTACCGGCACATCGCCGCGGAAACGCTCGCGTTCTTCCATCAGCGGGTGCTGGAGGAGCACGGCGCCGACACCCCGGTGCTGGCGATGGGCGACTTCAACGACGAGCCGTTCGACGCGTCCCTCGTCACCCACGCGCTCAGCACCCGGCAGCGGCGGCGCGTGATCGAGGCCGACACGCCGCGGTTGTGGAACCTGATGTGGCCCGCCATCGGCACCCCGGACGGCAGTTTCTATTTCAACAATGAGCCGAATCTCCTCGACCAGTTCCTGGTCAACGTGAACATGGCCCGGCGGGAGGCGGCGATACGCGCGGACGCCGGCACCGTCCGGATCCTGAGGTTCCCCGGCACGGCGGCCACCGGCCCCTACCCGCGGCCGGTCCCTTTCGGCGGTATGGGGAAAAAAGTCGATGAGGACGGCTTCTCCGATCACTTCCCCATCGCCATGCGCGTCACCGAATCAGGCTAAGAGGCGCTAAAAAGCCGTCATTGGCCAGGCCCTGCCTTCGCGGCGTAATTCATACTGGCATTGGCGGTGAGCCATCGGTCGAGTGTGAGGGGGAGCCATGTCCTCGACCGCCAGAATCGACGGTGCTCTCAAGATGCCGTCGCTGGGCCCCGATGTCACGGCGGTCTTCTCGGGCGGCTGGTCGGCGGCCTACGACTGGGTGGCCGACCGGGTCGTGACCGAGGGCGCTCCCACCCGGATCCCGCTCCCCGCCCCGTTCGACCGCGACCTCGCCGGCGCGCTGCCGGGACAGGGAGGCTTCGCCGCCTTCCATTACGTCTTCAAGGACGACCGATACCTGCGGCTGAACGCGTCCGACAGCCTCCCGGACGGGTCGCCGCCCGCGGACATCGCCTCGAACTGGGACCTGCCGCCGGGCTGGACGTGGGTGGACGCGGTGTTCGCCGGAGGCGGCGTCAAGAGCAGGTTCGCCTATTTCTTCCAGGTCGACGAATACAACCGATTCGACTGGACGACGAACGCGAGGTCGCCGAACTACCCGAAGCAGTTCGCCCCGAACTGGCACGCGACCGGCCCGTTCACGGCCGGCATCGACGGCGAGATTCCGGGGCAGCGCTCGTTCAGCACGAAGGCCTACCTCTTCCGCATCGGCAGGACGGTGGTCGACGACGAGGGGCATCCGATCGCGCCCGGCCTCGGGAGGACGGTGTTCGCGCCCATCTACGCGCGCTACGACTACAACACCGAGACGTTCGAGTTCACGGTCACGGACCCGTTCGAGGTGGTGACCCAATGGCGGGGGCTCCTGCCGCTGCTCGACGCCGGGCCCGCCACCGACGTCGCTCTGGACTGGGTCGCGCGGACGCTGACGGCGCTGGCCGGCCCGTTGACGCCGGCCCTCGCCACCGCTTTCAGGAACCATTTCGCGATGACGGAGACGACGATCGACGTCGCGACGGTCAAGGCCCGGCTGGAGGAGATCCAGACGAGGCTCAACGCCATTCCCGACAGATTCCAGTGGACGCCGGGAATGCGGAAGGCGGCGCGGACGCGCCAGGACACCCTCACCGAGGTCGGCGACATGTTCTCCACACTCCACGGCCCGAACGGCAGGGCGGCCGTGCTCATTCACGAGGCCGTGCATTTCACGTTCGGGGCCGATACCGACGTCCCCGAGTGGTCCGGCGCCACGATCGGGGACAACACCTTCGGCATAGCGACCGATCCCGACACCGGCGCGTCGCTGGGCGCCTACGCGGATCTGAGCACCGCCGCCGCGCTGACCAATCCGAGCTCGTACGCCGCCTTCGCGCAGGAGGTGGCGCTCGGTTCCGACACGCGGTTCGGGGCGGGACGCCCGCAGGAGTGACCGCACGCTCCACCGGCGCCGGAGGAGGGCGCGATCATGAATCCCAGGGAACTGCTGAACGCCGTCGCGGCGCTGCTGTGGCCGCTGGCGGAGCGCGCGGTGACCGACGCGGCCGACCCGCTGGGGCTGTCGGGCCTGGGGGATGATCCCACCGCGCCGCCCGAGTTGCAGGGGCGGCTGCTGCAGCCGGTGAACGCCGTCCCCGGCGAGCGCGGTGGGCTCATGGCGTTCCTGCGGTCGGTGGTCGGCGACCTGGGGCCGGGGCGGCCGCTGCGGCTGCACGGGTGGCGGCGCCCGGACGGGCAGCGCGGTCTGGCCCTGGTCGCCAGGCAAGGGGACGTCTGCGCGGCGCTCGCCGTGGTCCCCGGCGGTCCTCAGCTGGACGTCGTGGTCACGGGACGCCTCCGCGTCGAGCACGAGAACGGCCCGTGGGGGCTTGAGGTACTGGCGAGCGGCTTCTCCGGCGCCTGGGATCTCACGGTCGTGCCGGGTGCTCCGCCGACCGTGCGGACGCCGGACGCGTCCGGTTCGATGAGGGTTCTCCTGTTCCGTTCCCTTCCAGTCCGCTCGGGCCCGCCGGGTCTGGCCGTGGACAAGATCGTCGCGCAGCTGGACGTCGACGTCGCGGCGGCCGCGCCCCAGCTGAGCGTCGAGCTGAAGGGGTTCAGCGTGGCGGTCGTCCCGGACGACCTGTCCGGCCTGCTCGGCCCGCTCATGACCGCTCCGGCCGGGCTGCAGATCGTCGCCGACCGGGCGGGCGGCCTGCGTTTCGCCGGGACGGGCGCCACCGGAATCCAGCTCAGGCACGGTGTCCGGCTCGGGCCCGCGTCCGGCGGCGGCAGGGCGGTGCCCGGGGCATCGCCCGGAGTGGACGTCCTCCAGCAGGGCATCGAGCTCCGCCTCGCGGGGCAGGACCTCGTGATCGGCGCGCGCGTGTCCGTCGCGGTCCGGCCGAGGGGGCTGCCGCTGCGGGCGGGCGTGGCGCGGATCGGGCTCGACCTGCCGATCGCGCTGGCCGGGGACCGGGTGGGCCCGCTCCCGGACCGGTGCGCGCTCGTCGGCCCGGACGGCCTGCACGTCGACCTGGACGTCGGCCCGGTCAGCGGCGGCGGCGCCCTGCAGCGGACCGGGCCCGGCGCGTACGGCGGCGTCCTCGACCTGGATCTCGCGGCCCTCTCGGTGAAGGCGGTCGGACGGCTCCGGCCGCCGTCCGGGAACGTTCCAATGTCGTTCCTCCTGCTGCTGAGCGCCTCGTTCCCGCCGCCGGGCATCCAGGTCGGCCTCGGCTTCGCCGTGGACGCGGTCGGCGGCATCGTCGGGATCGGCCACCGCGCGGACGCCGACGCGCTCCGCCGCATGGTCGCCGACGGGCACGCCGACCGGGTGCTGTTCCCCGACGATCCGGCCCGCCGGGCCGGGGAGATCATCGACGCGCTGGGGGCCGCGTTCCCGGAGGCGCGCGGCCGCTTCGTCGTCGGCCCGATGCTGCGGATCACGTGGAGCGGCGGGATCGTGTCGCTCGCCGCCGCGGTGATCCTCGACCTGCCAGCGCCGCCGCAGTTCCTGCTGCTGGGCCGGATGCTCGCCGTGCTGCCGCACAAGGAGGCGCCGATCGTCCATCTGCAGGCGGAGCTGTACGGGCGGGTCGACCCGGGCGTGCCGTCGGTGGAGCTGCTGGTGTCGCTGACCGGGTCCTGGATCGCGGGCGTGCCGGTCTCCGGAGACATCTACCTGCTGTTCCGCGGCGAAGGCGAACGGGGCGGCGGGGCCGACTTCGTGCTGTCGGCGGGCGGGTTCCATCCGCGGTATGTCCGGCCGCCGGGGGTGCCGGAGCTCGACCGGCTCAGGCTGGCGCTGGGCGGCGGGCTCGGGCTGCGCGCCGAGGCGTACTTCGCCGTCACGTCCAACGCGGTGATGTTCGGCGGGCAGGTCCGCCTGGAGGCCACGATCGCGGGCTGCGGCGTGGAGGGCTGGCTCGGGCTCGACACGCTGTTCGTCTTCGACCCGGTGTTCTCGTTCTCGGCCCGCGTGTTCGCCGGGGTCGCGGTGAAGGTGCTCGGGGAGCGGCTGGCCGGGGTCGCGCTCGACTTCACCCTCGAGGGTCCCGCGCCGTGGCACGCGTTCGGCACCGGCAGCGTCTCGGTGCTGTTCGAGGACATCTCGCTCGACTTCGACGTGACCTGGGGATCCAAGCCGGCGGTGGCGCCGCCGCCGGTCGATCCCGACCTGCCCGCCCGGAGGCTCGGGGAGGCGTTCGCCAAGCGCGAGGCGTGGTCGGCGCGGGCGCCCGTCCGCGACCGGACGGGCCTGTGGCTGACCGCCGACGCGAAGGCCCGGGTGGCGGACGGCGAGCTGATCCACCCCGACTCGGTGCTGTGCGCCCGGCAGTCGGTGCTGCCGCTGAACGTCACCTTCGACCGGTTCCAGCGGATGCCGATCCCGCCGCAGCGGTGGCGGCCCTTCTTCGCGAGCCTCGGCGGCACGGCGGTCGAGAACCCGAACCCTGTCACGGACCGGTTCGTCCCGGCGGAGTTCTTCACCATGACCGAGGACGAGCGGCTCGGCGGCGAGGCGTTCCGGGAGTTCGTCAGCGGGCTGGAGTTCTCCGCCGACCCGTCCGCGGCCGCGCTGGACGCGCCGCGGCGGGCCGCCGACGGGTACGAGACCGGCTACCGTCCGGAACGTCCGCCGCATCTGAGCCTGCACGCGGTCGACCTGATGGCCGAGGCGTTCGCGCGGCGCTGGGACGCCGCCGAGCGGGTGGAGCGCTGGCGGCGCGCCGAGCCCCTGGTGCGGCTCGCATGAGCGGCCGCTGGTTCGCCTCGTCGGTCCGGGTCGGCGCGATCGCCTCCGCCGCCCCCGGGCCGGACGGACGCGCGCAGGTGCGTCCGTCCATCACGATGACCCGCACCACCCCCGAGGGCGGCCACGGCGACGAGATCACCTTCCCGGCCCCCGGCGCCGCGATCACCCTGCCGCTGATCGGCCCCGGCGACGTGTTCGGGTTCGACCGGGGCCTGGTCGCGCGGCAGGAGCCGCCGGACGGCTGCGTGAACGCGGCCACCAACGAGCTCGCATCCGTCGAGTTCGCGCACGCCGACCTGCCGTGGCAGCTGTCGCCGCCGGGCGCGCCGCCCTGGCTGGCGCTCGTCGTGCTGCGCGAGGACGAGGGCGTCCCCGCCGAGCGCCGCCCGCTGCCGGTGGTGACGATCCCGCCCCAGGCCCAGCCCGACCTGGCGCGGGCGGCGATGTGGGCGCACGTGGAGGCGCGGCTGACCGGCGAGGACGACCTCGGCAACCGGATCCTCGCGGGCGTGCGGCGCAGGTCCGACGCCGTCATCGCCCGGCTGGTCTGCCCGCGGCGGCTCGAGGAGGACACCCCCTACGTCGCCTGCGTCGTGCCCGCGACGGCCGGGGGCCGCGAGGCCGGGCTGACCGGACGGTCCGCCGACCCGCGCCGGGCGGCCGTGCCCGCGTGGACGGCGGGCGCCGCCCCGGTCGAGATGCCGGTGTACTACTGGTGGCGGTTCCGGACCGGCCCGGACGGGTCGTTCGAGGCGCTCGCGCGGCGGCTCGTCGGCGTGGACCCGTCGACCATCGAGGGTTTCGGCGTCCGGACGGTCAGCGTGCGGCGGCCGTGGCCGCACCGCGAACCGCCCGAGGGGACGCCGCCGTCCGTCACCGCGAGCATTCAGGGCGCGCTGCGGATCCCGGGCTCCGAGGTCGCCGACGAGGTGTGGGAACCCGCGTCGCCCGCCCAGGAGACGTTCATGGACGAGCTGCTCGGCGAGCTGAACGCTCCCGGACGCAGGTTCGATCCGACCCGTCCGCCCCCGGAAGGGGTCGGTCCGGTGACGCCGCCGCTGTACGGCAGCCACTTCACCGGGCTGCGGCGCGCGGACGCCGCCGGCTGGCAGACGACGCTGAACCTGCAGGTCAGGTATCGGGTCGCGGCGTCGCTCGGCGCCCGCTACGTCCAGCTGGAGCAGGAGTTCCTGATGGCGCGGGCCTGGGAGCAGGCCGGGCCGATCCGCGAGGCCGCGCGCATGGTGGCGGCCGCGGAGCTGGCGGCGGAGAGCGGGCGGCGCGTCCAGGACAAGCACCTGACGACCATGGACCAGGTCGCCTTCACATCGCTGTCCGCCCCGCTCGGCGGGACCCTGCAGATCGAGCTCGGGTTTGAGCGGACGGGCGAGCCGCAGCCGCTCGGCGACGTGGTGGACGAGACCGCGGTCCCCGGCGGCGCGTTCACCACGGCGTTCGCCCGGCTGACCCGGCGCGGCGGCGGGCTGGCACGGCGCAGCGCCCGGGCCGCGCAGCGGCCCCCGCAGGAGGAGGCGGCCCTGGCGGCGGGCCTGGAGGGGACCCGGCTGCTCGGCCCGCCCGCGTCCTGCACCGAGGCCACCGGCGACGTGAGCGCGCTCGGCACCCGGCAGACGGACCCGGTGGGCGCGGCCGCCGCCGGGCGGCTGGCGATGCTCATGGACGGCGAGCTGTCCCAATGCCAGGTCCGCGGCGACTACTCCGGGCACGCCGACTTCGCCGGCTTCGGCGACGCCGTCACCGCGCCGGACACCTCGACGCTGGGGAACCTGACCCAGACGCTCGCCGGCGAGACGGGCACGTCCGAACGGACGGTGGTCTCCAGCGGCTGGCTGCGCGGGCTGCGCCGGACGGCCGACTTCGTGTCCCTGGACACCCCGCAGGACATGGGCGGCGCCCTCGGCATGGGCGCCGCGACGCTCGCCGACGCCATCCGCACGGAGATCGAGCCGGTGCGGCTGCAGCTGGCGCGCGTCCAGGAGAGCGTCTTCGCGCCGGGGGTGCAGGAGACCGCCGTCCCCGACCCCCGCCCGCTGCGGCCGATCATGGCGCATCCGTCGTTCGACGTCCCGATGGCGGTGGAGCTGTTCCGCCGCTGGCCAGAGTGGGCGCTGCCCGGCATCGGCGGCCTGCCCGAGGACTCGGTCGTCCTGCTGGAGACCAACCCCGCCTTCGTGGAGGCGTTCCTGGTCGGGCTGAACGACGAGTTCAACCGGGAGCTGCGCTGGCGGGAGTACCCGACCGACGAGCGCGGGACGGCCTTCGCCCGGTTCTGGTCGTCCCCCGACCAGGGCCTGCCGCCCGACATCGACGAGATCGCGCGCTGGCCGCTCGGGACCCCGCTGGGCGGGCACGACCGGATGGGCGGCAGGTCGCTGCTGACGCTGCTCGTCCGGGGCGAGGTGCTCCGCCGCTTCCAGGGGACGGTCATCTACGCCGTGCAGGCCGCCGAGGACGGCACCGTCCCGCCGGAGGGCGCCGGCGTCTGGATCGAGCCCGCGTTCGCCGTCCCGGCGGACGAGTCGACGAACCTCTACGCGTTCGAGACGCCCACGCGCGAGCAGGTCGCCGCCGGCGGATGGCTGTTCGTCATCCGCGAGCCGATGCGCGGGACCAGGTTCGGCTTCGACGACGTCCCGGCGTCCGGCTCCCCTCCGCCGCTCACCCACTGGTCCGACCTGACCTGGGCGGGCGTCCCCGTCGACGGCCGCGGCTTCGTCGTGCCGCACCGCGTCGGAGACGAGCCGCCCACGCCCGGGGAGGAGAACGGGACCGATCCCGCCTGGGGCCGGGACGCGGCCGACATCGCGCGGATCGCGTTCCAGCAGCCGTTCCAGCTCGCCTACCGTGCCGAGGAGATGCTTCCCGGTGGCTGACGTCTTCGCGCTCCGGCGCGACGCCGACGACCTGCGGCTCCGCCGCGACACCGCGATCGCCGCCGCCGACGACCACGAGCTGTGGGTCCGGCGGCTGGAGGAACGCCTGGTGGCGGGCATGACCATGTACAAGCACGGGGTCCCCACGCAGGTGAAGCTCGACCAGGAGCGGGAGGGGCAGGACCGCCGCCGGGCGGCCGCCGCCGATCTGGGCGACACGCTGAACCTCGTGCTGCTGGAGCTCGCGGAGGAGCTCGGCTCGGGCGCCCCGCTGTTCGGCTCCGGGAACGGCGGGCCGATCGCGCTGCTCCCCGTCCGGCTGGAGACCCGGTTCACGCCCGACCGGCGGCGGATCATGGTGCGGGTCTACCCGGACGACCTGCACATCGACGCGCACGAGCCCCGGCTGACCGCGGCGGAGGCGGAGGCGGGCCGCGCCTACTGGGCGGCGCCCGGCGAAGCCGCCTGGCAGCGGCTGCTGACCACGCTGAGCCCCGGCCGCGCCGCCTGGACGGTCCGCGCCACGCGTCCGGGCGCTCCGGCGCCGGAGATCCGCCCGGACGGGGAGCGCCGCCCGCCCCGGGTGACGACCCTGCCCGACCACTGGCGGTTCATCGGCCTGACCGGCGGGGCCGTGGTCGTCGACACGACGGCGGAGCGCGTGCCGGACGTCCTGCCGCTGAGCCTGCTCGCCCCGGACGCCGAGCCCCGCCACTGGGCCGTCGACTTCGAGGCCGCCGTCCGGGCCGGGATGGCGACCATGCTGGACCTGCCCGACGGCGTCGAGCACCTCGACGAGCTCATCGCGGTCGGCGTCCGGCAGGAGGAGCCCGGCCCGGCCGCGGCCCGGCTGGCGGACCTGCTGCTCGGGCACGCCTACAACAGCGGGCTGGCCTTCCTGCCCGCGGGCACGCCCACCAACAACACCCCGCAGACGCGGTCGGCGTGGTCGTCGCGGCCGGACGTCCCGCCGCCGGTCCCCGACGACCCGGCGCTGGAGCCCGGCACGGCGGCCGCCGCGCTGGCCGCCGCGCTCGGCCTGCCGGACGGACGCTTCCTCGGCCTGTGCGACGGCGCGGACGACGTGTCCGACCGGGCCATCGCCGGGATGTGCAGGATCGGGTGGGGCGGGCTGGCCCAGGGGTTCTGCCGGGCGGCGACGACACGGTTCGACCTGGCCACCCTGGAGCCCGACGTGCCGGGCTCCGACCCGGACACCGGCTCGCTCCCCGACCCCCGGCCGTGGCGCGAGCTCCGGGAGCATCTGGCCGGGTTCGTCCGCAGCCGCGGCCCGCTCCCCACGATCCGCGTCGGCCGCCAGCCCTACGGCGTCCTGCCGGTGGCCGGCCTGGACGAGTGGCGCCCGGACGACCAGGCCGAGGACGCCGGCACGGAGGAACTGATCGTCGAGTGGCTGCTGCGGCTGCGGCACCACTGGCGGGCCGCGCTCGCCCCCCGCTGGATCCCGCGCGTCGGGGAGGGGCGTACCGCCGACCGGGCCGCCGTGGACATCCTCTCGCGGCTCCCGGTCGCGACCGACATGCTGATCCGGCGCGTGCACACCGGGCGCACGACGATGGAGGCCGCCGACCGCATGGCGCCGGGACCGGTGCTCTCGGTCGGCGGCGTCCCGCCCGAGTCCGGGCTGCGGTGGCAGGTGCCCACCGACGTGACCACCGACCTGGCCCGCGACCCCGAGACGGACGTGACCCGGATCGACTACGACCGCTTCCGGCAGCAGATCGCCCCCGACCCGGAGGGCCACCGGGCGCTCTTCGAGATCAGCCGGCAGCGCGTCGCCGACGCCCTCGCCCTGGTCCGCGAGGAGCTGACGCTCGACGAGTACCTGGCACGGTGGCCGATGTCGCCGAGCGGCGAGATCCTCGTCGAGCAGCGTCCGGAGACCATCTTCGACATGGTCGGGTCGCCGGATCTCCTTCCCGCCGTGCTGATCACCGACAACTGGAGCCAGCTGCCCGTCGACACTTTCGACGACCCGGTCGCGATGGCGCTGGCGCTCCCCGGGGTCGTGGACAGGTGGGTGCAGCTCCGGATGCCCGACGTGGGCGGTACCCCCGACCTCGTCGCGGGGGCGCACCAGACGGCGCGCGAGGCCGCCCGGCTCGCGCCGACGATCATCGAGGCCCTGGACGCGCTGACGAAGGTGCCGCTGGACGATCTGGGCCCGCTGCTGATGGAGGTCCTCGACGTCTTCTCCCACCGCCTGGACGCCTGGATCACCTCGCTCGCCGCCAAGCGGCTGGCGGCGGTCCCGTCCGGCGAAGGCGTCCGGATCGGCGGGTACGGCTGGGTCGAGGACCTGCGGCCGTCGGACGAGCCGACGGTCACCGTGGACCTCCCCGACGGCGAGCCGGTGGCCCTCTCGCTCCAGGACGGCTACATCCACGCGCCCTCCCTGCACCATGCCGCCACCGCCGCCGTGCTGCGCTCCGGCTTCCTCGCGCACCAGGGCGACCAGACCCTGGCGGTCGACCTCACGTCCCGGCGGGCCAGGACGGCGCGGTGGCTCCTGCGCGGCGTCCGCAACGGCCAGAACCTCGGGACGCTCCTCGGCTACCGCTTCGAGCGCGCCCTGCACGACGCGGAGCTCGACGACCTGATCCCCGGCTTCCGCCGGAGGTTCCCCGCGCCCGCCGCCCCCGAGC
>NZ_SMKT01000099.1 GCF_004348735.1 Actinomadura sp. KC06 | reverse complement strand
CCAGAAACGCTGGGTCCAGCGCTGGAAGCCCGCCCTGAACGCCTTCCAGATCGCCTTCGAAGGCCGCCTCACCCCAACCACCCACTGACCACCCAAACCCCAAATCAGCCGTTAACTTGACACTCCCGTGTGCACTGCTGGGTCGCGCGGAGCGCGACTTAGTCAACTCTGGCTGGCTCACATGCGCACAGCCCAGCCGGTAGGAGCGCTGCAGACTTGGGGGCGAAACTAACGAACGTCGTCTCGTATCGGGGTCTGAGCGGTGAACGAGGCCACTTGGTCCGCCAGCTGTGATGTGCGGGGTGGCGTGGGTCATTGGCGGAGATGGTCGCGTAGCGCGGTGAGGCAGGCGGTCCGGCGGGTGGCGTCGTTGGGGTAGCGGCGGTGGCATTCGTCGCGGACCCATGTCGGTGCCCGGCGCGCCTTCCCTGGGTGGTGGGTGTGTGAGTGGGGGCGGCGCGAGGTCGAGTGCTCCTGGCCCCTCATGCTCTGGGGCCGTTGCGCTGGGGAGTGTCGCTCACCGGAGGTCTGGGTCGGTGCGGGATTCTTTTCGGCCTCACCTTGCCTAGGCTGCATGGGGCCTTGAGGGTTGAACTGCTTGGTGTTGGGGCTGCGTGAGGGCGTGGGCCGGTCGGGTTGCTGGCCAGGCGTGGTCCGGGCGCCTGCCGCCTGGGGGCGCGGTGACGCCTGATGCGGCCGGTCCTCCAGGCGGCGCGCGGCTGCGGTGCCTAGAGATGCCACCAGGGCGCTGATCAGAGGCACCACCAAGCGGAGATTGCGACGGCGAGGTGGGCGGCGAGGGCGGATGCGCCATGGCTCGTCGGGCTCGGGTGGCACACCCGCACCTGGTCCTGAAGGCGATTCATCGGTCACCCACCCATGGCTACCAAGCGTAATGATGATGCGACAAGCAGGCTCGCTGGTGACGGGCAGGCTCGCTGGTGACGGGAGAGAGCTCGCGTTGCCGGGTCGGCGCCGATCTTCGTCGGACGCGTCGGGACGCAGCCTTAGGAGCCAGATGACGTCAAGTGGGGCCATGCAATCCACAGCAGTCGGTTGGTGCTGCGTCAGTACGTCTTCGTCGCGGAGGAGCGTCGTCCGGAGATCTCGCCTGATCTGGGCAGGGCGTTGCGGCCTGTTGTTCTTCGCGTCGAAGTGTGGTGCTCAATCCCATTATGTGCGGCGCACGAACGCTTCGAGGTCGGTGGGGTCGATCGGGTACGGCTGCGCGACGGACTGATCAAAGAACATCCGGATCTACTACGATCCACCCGACTCCACCTGGTGTGATGACAAACGTCCTCGCGATCTTCACCTCACTGACCGTCGCCCGCTGACAACTCCGGTGGCCGCGGTGGCGACGCCCTCGCCGACTCTCGTGGGAGGAACTGAGACCATGACCAGCCCGGGCAGCCCAGCACCGCGCCCTGAGCGCAACCGGACTGCGCTTGCGTCCTGGCTGGGGCGCGATCTCCCTCGGCGGGGTCGTGGCGATATCGGTCGCGTGCGTCGTTGTCGCGTCCAGCGGCAGGCGTGACATGGCTCCCGAGACCTCCGCTGACGACGTCGCACGGCCTCGCGGTGGCGCGCTGCGACTCCTGCGCGGCAACCGTGACTTCCGGGTGCTGTGGACGGCCCGAGCGGTCTCGGTCCTCGGCGACTCGCTCGGTCTGGTGGCCCTGCTCGTCTACCTTCAGGCCGAGACAGGCGCCGCGATAGCGGTCGCGCTGCTGCTGCTGGCAGGAGACTGCGTCCCGGGACTGTTCGGCCCGATCGCAGGCCTCATCAGTGACAGGTATGGGCTCCGCAGGGTGATGGTCGCCAGCGAAGTGATTCAAGGGCTCCTGGTGCTCGCGATAGCCGCGACCCTGCCGCCGCTCCCAATCCTGCTGTTGTTGGTCGCGGTACGGGGCATCGGCGCCACCACCTTCATCGCGGCCTCACGCAGCGCCTTGCCCCGTATCGTCGACGACGAGGATCTCGAAGCCGGCAACGCTGCCCTGGGCGTCGGCACCTACGGGCTCGAAGCGCTCGGCCCGCTGATCGCGGCCGCACTGTTCACGCTGAGCGGGATCCGCGGTGTCCTGCTCGTCGACGTCGCCACGTTCGCCATCTCCGCTGCCCTGCTGGCCTGGCTTCCCCGGCTCGGCAGCGCGCACCGGCGAGAAGCCACAACCGGCCGGAGCCCAGTGATCGGGTGGTACCGCGAGGTAAAGGACGGCCTCGGACTCGTGTGGTCGATCCCCACCGTGCGTGCGGTCTCCGCAGGTTTCGTCGGCGTGGTCGCCTTCAGCGGAGTCGACGATGTCGCGTTGGTCTTCCTGGCCCGAGACGAGCTCGGCGGGACCAGCACCGACGCGGCCGTTCTTTATGCCGGGGTGGGCGTCGGGCTGCTGCTCGGCTACCTGTTGCTCGCCCGCGCGGGCGGACGATGGCCGGCACTGGCGCTGCTGCTCGTCGGGTTCGTGGTGAGCAGCGCCGGCAACCTGGTCACCGGGCTGGCCGGGTCGATCTTGGCCGCCATGCTGCTCCAGACAATGCGCGGGGTCGGCATCGCCGCCCTCGATGTCGGCGTCAACACCCACCTGCAGCGCGTCGTCCCGCCCGGCGTCCTCGGCCAAGCATTCGGCACGCTCTACGGCGCAGTGGGGCTGGGGGCCGGGCTCTCCTACGCGCTGGGAGGGCTGCTGCTCGCCGCGACCGACGCGCGCATCACCTTCGTCGCCGCGGGAGCAGGCGGCCTGCTCGTCAGTGTCAGCACCGCCGTTGCGGTCTACCGCGCCCAGAACCCACCGTGATCAGCCGGCGCCTTCCTAGTGCCGGACGAGCTCGGCGTGGAGTGCCGCGATCTAGGATCAGCCCGTGCCGGCGACGTCGGGTCGCGTGGCAGGCGGCGGTCGCTGCCTGGATCTGGTGAGGCCCTTGATGCCGCAAGTGCAGCGTCTGATTGAGGGATGGCGGCGCCTTCGGCGATCATCTTGTGATCCCACCGGGACTGGGCGAAGCCGGTGGCTCCGCGGGGCCCGGCGAACCGCCGCCGGTGAGGTCGTCGGATCGTCCGGCGTTGATCCGTGACCATTGGGCGGTGGGGCGGCCGTTGGTCCGGGTGTCCTCCTCGTGGGATTGTGGCCAGCCTTCTGGTGAGTCCTCCCATGGTTCCTGCCGTCCGTAGATGGTGAGGTCCATCAGGCGGTAGTTGATGTCGACCGCCTCGACGCCGCGCCGGGTGGTCCAGTAGGTCTCGAATACGCGATCGCCCCGCCGCAGATAGCAGACGACGTGCATCAGGCCGATCTCTCGATCGACCAGGAGGGTGTCGAGTGATCGCTGTGCGGAGTACCAGGGCATCGTCCAGTCCATGAAGTCGCGGTAGCGGATACTCTCGTCGTCGGGCCCTGGCAGAACACGGCGTAGGTGATGTCCCGGGAGTGGACGTAGGAAAGCTCGTCGAGCTGGGTGTTGTTCCAGGTGCAGCCCTCGCATTGCTCGGCTGCGGGCCGTCCGGGGTACCACATGAAGTAGTACGCGATCAGCTGGTGGCGGCCCCCGAACGTGTCGATCAGCGGGGTCGGCCCGTCGGCTCCGATCAACGGGATGCCGGCGTCCACCTCGACCACGGGCAGCCGGCGCCGGGCCGCGGCGATCGCGTCGCCGGCCCGGGTGTGCGCCTTCTCCCGGGCGCGTAGCTCGGCCAGGTCTGCCTCGAAGGCGGCCCGGTCGGTGATCGTGGGTTCGGGTGCGTTCTCGATGGTCATCTGATCAGTCTCCTTTGGTTGAATGTCAGGTGCACCGACGGGTGGAGCGAGCGAATCCGACCGCTGCGGTGATCACACTCAGCACGGTCAGCACGCCGATGACGGTGAACGCGGTGTGAAAGCTGTCCAGACCGGAGTTGAGGACCAGCACGGTGGACACGGCCGCGACGCCCGTCGCGCCGCCGACCTCCCGGGTCGTCTCGACCAGCCCGGACGCCAGCCCGGCATCGGAGTGGGCCACTCCGGTCAGGGCGCCGATCTGGATGGCCGGTTCGCACAGCCCGAAACCGAGGCCGGCGCAGAGGAAGGGCACCAGGAGGCCGTCCAGATATCCGGCATCGGCCGGGATCCTGGCCAGCCACACCGCGCCGAAGGCGAGGAAGGCCAGGCCAATGATCATCAGCCAGCCCACGTTCATCCCGGTCGCCAGCCGGGCGCCGATCATCGCTGTCGGCAGGATCGTTGCGGTCGTCGCCAACCAGGCCAGCCCGGTCTCGGTCGGGGTGTAGCCGAGTTGCTGCTGCATCAGCAGCGAGCCGATGAAGATGAACGACAAGAAGGCGGACGTGGCCAGGAACGCGGTCACGTTGCCGGCGACCAGGCTGCGGTTGCGGAAGGTCGAGAGTGGCACCAGCGGAGCGGCGGAGCGGGCTTCGATCCGCACGAACGCCACCAGCAGCGCCGCCGCGGCCGCGAACAGTGCAAGGGTTGACCCGGACAGCCAGCCGTGCATCGTCCCGTGATGCAGGGCGTAGACGAACAGCAGCAATCCGCCGGTGACAGTGACCGCGCCGGGGAGATCGAGGCGGGTACGGCGGTCGCTGAGCCGGTCGGCTGCCAGGAACATGGCAGCGAGCAGAATCAGTACGACGCCGACCGGGATGTTGATGTAGAAGGTCCAGCGCCAACCGGGACCGGCGGTCAGCAGGCCGCTGGCGACGACGCCGACCGATCCGGCCATCCCGCCGACCCCGCCGAAGACGGCGAGCGCGCGATTGCGGTCCCGCCCTTCGGAGAAGGTGACGGCCAGCAGCGACAGGGCCGCCGGCACGATCAGTGCGGCGCCGAATCCTTGCAGGGCACGGGCCGCGGATCAGGATCCCGGGATCGTTCGCCACGCCGGCCAGGCCGGACGCGCCGCTGAAGACGGCGACCCCGGCCAGGTAGATCCGCCGGCGTCCGAACCGGTCCGCCAGCCGTCCGCCAAAAATCAGGAATCCGCCGAGCAGCAGGCCGTACGCCACGATCACCCATTGCAGGCCGCCGTGGTGGAAGCCGAGATCACGCTGGATCGACGGCAGCGCGACGTTCACGATCGCCATGTCCAGGCTGACGATGGCCTGGGCCGCACAGGCGAGCACCAGCACCAATCCCCGCTTGACCGGGGCCGCTTCGGGGACGGCCCGCGCCTCAAGGGTCTGTAGCTGTGTCATCGGTATGCCTTCCTCTGTCGGGTTGGTCAACCAACCGACGAAGGAGGTCTGCCGAGATCGACATGTTGTTGGACGGATCCGGGAAATTTGACGGTCCCAGGAGATCGTGATCGCGGCCGCTTCGCTGGTTCAGTGCTGGTCCTGCGCCGGCACCGGGGACCTGATCGCTGGCCGGTGCGCTACTCGCTCGAAACCAGGCGGCCTGGCAGGGCCACCTCCCGTACGGTCCATCCACATCCTCGTCCTACGTTTGGTGTGGGAGAAGCCGGGCTGGGGTTACCAGCGGGTGCACGGCGAACTGGTGGTGCTCGGCGTCAAGGGTGGCAGCCCTCCACGGTCTGGAAGATCCTTAATGACGCCGCCTTCGATCCGGCACCCGAGCGTGCATCGACCACGTGGGCCGACTTCCCGCGCTCGCTACCAGGCCGAGGCGCTCCTAACGCGTGTCGTCTTGGAGACCGTCACGTTGATAGGTGCGCGGACGTAAGTGCTTGCGGTCATCGAGCACCACACCCGCCGGATTCGCGTTCCTGATCCGTGACCGGGATGGCAAGGTTCCCTGACCTCTTCGACACCGTACTGCTGGATGCAGACTTGCCGTCGCGACTCCTCGACCGGGGGCTCTGATTGGACCAGCGGCACCTACTCCACGCCCTCCGGGAGTATCGGCATGCGGCTTGACCTGCGTGGACGAGGTTTTCGACAAGCAAAGCGTTGTAACACTGTCAGGCCCTACGGCGTGGCGTAATGGATTGCTTGTGGCGGAAGATGTTGAGCGGGTCCCACCGTTTCTTGATCTTCCTGAGATCGCCGTAGTGGTCCCCGTAGTAGAGCCGGGTCCAGGGTACGCCCGAGGTGTTCCATTGCCGGTCGATGAGGTCGACGTCGGGGTATCCGATGTAGCAGCCGTCGGTGATGCGCTGATTCTTGTGGCCGTCGGGGACAGGTACGCCCCCGGTGGGGGCGTACATCTTCTTGTACAGGGTGCGGATCCACCGCAGCTGATCCTCGCCGTCCTGGCCGGCCGGCCAATAGACCTGGTGCTGGAGTTTGAGTACCGAGTCGCGCTGAATGACCGCGGTGTCGGCGGGCTTCTTGGTGTTGATCGCTGCGCCGTAGGAGTCGATCTGGACGACCGCGTCGCGTTTTGTGTCGGGGTCTTCGAGGGCCAGGGAGGACCACAGCGCATCGATCTGGTGGGCCGGGAGCGGTTTGCGCATGTAGGCCGATTTGTGTTTGCCGCAGCGGAGATTGTCCACCGGTCCGAGCAGCCGCTCCACGGTGTTCCATGGCAGCATCGTCGGGGTGTCCAGGCCCATCAGGGCCGGGTATTCCCCGTACGCCTCGGTCAGTGGCTCCCGCCCGACAGCGGCCTTCTTGTCCATGGCGGTGAGGAATTCCTCCAGGCGGTCGCGGGCCTCGGGGACCGAGGCGTCGATCTGGGCGATCAGCCCGATTTTGTCCTGGCTGCGGTGGGTGAGCAGCAGAATCGCGAACAGCGGGCCGTAACGCCCCCGGGCGCTCTTGCCGGTCGTGGCGAAGAATTCGCCGAAGTTGTTGATGATCTGGGTGAAGTGCGCTTTGTTCATCTGTGACCAGCTCCACCCGCTGGCGGTGAGCAGCACTCGCTCCGGCGCCTGAGGGAGGTTGCGGAACCAGAATCGGGTGACAATGCCGAAGTTGCCTCCACCACCTCCGGTGTGCGCCCACCACAGATCCCGGTTCGGGTCCTTCTTGTTCCGGGTGGCGACCACCAGCCGGACGTTCCGGTTCTCGTCCACGACAGCGACCTCGACCGCGTACAGGTAGTCCACGGTGAGGCCGAACTGCCGTGACAACAGCCCGAAGCCGCCCACCGGGATGTGCCCCCCGACCCCGACGGACGGGCACGAGCCGCCCGGCAGCACTCGGCCCGTCCTCAGGAACAGGTCTTTGCGAAGGTCACCATTCGTAGCCCCGGCCTCGACGCAGATCGCCTTCATGTCCGGGTCTTCATAGATTTCGTCCATCAGCGAGACGTCGATGATCACCCGAACGTCCTCGGAACAGACGAAATCCTCATAGCAGTGCCCGCCGGAGCGGACCGTGATCCGATCCCGCCGGTCGTCCGGGGAGGGCTCGGTGACCGCCTGCTGCAGCGCCGCACGGACCTCCTCGCTGGTCCGCACCAGCCGCACATACGCGGGGTCGGCCTGCCACCGGGGATTGAATCCCCGGCACAGCGCCGCGAACCGCCGATCCCCCGGCATGATCTTGATCCCACCCTCATCGAACAAGGCTCCCGCCGTCTCCTCGCTCACTGCGCCCCCTCACGTCATCACGGATAACCATCCGGCTGAGATCCGCCGGGCCCAGGATCAACGCTGCCGCCGACTTACCGTGCGGCGCTCCTGGTCCTGCGCCCAGCAGTAACGAAGTCCTTTCCGCAACCCGGGCAAAAGCCACCCCAACGGAACGAACACATCACCCTCGGATCTCTGTGCCGACGCCCGCAGGATCCACCCCGGATCTGTCCGGGATCGGCGGCGGGATGCTCGGCTGCCGCGTTCTGACCAGACACGCCTAGCTACGTTCCCTGACCCTGCGCTTGCCGAAAACTACGTCTGTGCAGGTGACCGTGACGAATACGTTCGCGGTCCCGCGTCTCCTGCCGACGACCGATCTGGAGAAGGACGCCGAGATCTTGACGCTGCGGCATCAGATCACGGTGCTAGCGCCAACTGGACGGGACGAGGGCGCGGTTCCCCGCTCCGGACCGAGCCAGCGTCCTGCCCGACCTGGCTCGCCTATCCACCGAAGACGCCGCAGCCGTCAACGCCCGCACCAGACCCGAGCCGGACGAAACACCAGCCACCGGCCGCATCGTCCGGATGTCACCGGCGTCGAGCCGATGAGAAGCCGAGGCTGAGCATCGGATTCACCACGCAGGTGTCCGCCCCGACCCGTTCCGGGCGCGGACACCCGTCCACGCGTGTGGGCCTAGGGATATCTGCGACCTTCTCCTGTAGTTCGGCCACCGAGTACCCGTCGTATCCGCCTGAGGGTCGGCTGCCCGCCTCGCCGAGCCCCGCCGTCCTGCGCGGTCGGGATGGTCGGCTCGGAATGTTGCCGCTGTGGCCGGGGGAGAAGTGGGCCGGGACCTCATCGGGCACCTGGCGGCCCTGGGCACGCAGTTCACTGACGGTGCGCGAGTAGTACCCAGTCGTCCAGGCCGTATCCGGGGTAACAAATTTGAGAGCGTTTGTTTGGTCCGGGGACCCCTCATGCGAGCAGGTGCTGGCCGCCGTTGCCGCCGAGCAGGAAGACGACCCGCCGGTTCCTCGGCAGCCGTGCGCATGGTGACCATGCGACTTCGATCAGCGGTCGGGCGCTTGCGCGTTGAGCCCGGCCACCTGTTTCGTGGCCGGGCTCAACGCGCATGGGATGTCAGTGCTTTCGTCCGGAGTGTGCGGACCTTCGCCGTAGCCGCCGGGCGAGCGCGGCGAGACCGACTGCGGCGAGCGTCCCCGCCACCGAGACGACGGCAAGGGGAATGTCCTGCCCCTCGGCCGGCTCCGCGGCCATGTCCGCCCGGGGGGTCGCCGACAGTTCCGGCGCCTCATTGATCGCAGAGTGGGACTGTTCTTCCGGCTCGCCACCCGGCGGGGCTTCTGGCACCGCGTCCGGGTCGAGGACCAGCTCGGGAGAGGGGAACTCCGGCTCCTGCCCACCGGTCGTGGGCTGGTTCCAGTTCACGACCGATCCGTCGGAGTACGTCTGCGCCGTGTCGAAGCGGAGGATTCCCACTTTCGGCAGCGGAGCCGCACGCACGGTGAAGGTCTGGGTCTCGGCGGGCTGAACCTCATTTCCAGGCTTGGCCGTCCAGACGATACTGGAGCCGCCATTCGCCATTCCGTTCCCGGCCGCCCGGCTGATCGTCCAGCCCTTGACCGCCGGGACGGAATCGGCGCTCACCCCTTCGGGCAGCGTGATGGCGATACGGACCGTGGTGCTGACCTCCTTCTCGCTGGGGACGCGGAATTTCAGGGTGGCGGGCTTTCCCGCCTCGGCGCCCTCCGACAGGAGGCGTACGTGCGCGGATGCGGGAGTGGGCAGCAGCACCCCGCCGGCGCCGGCGACCATGGCGGCCACCAGAGTCCGCGGAAGCCGGTTTCGGCTCACGTTTCGATATGCGCGTTTCATTGGGCACTCAGTTTCAGCAGCAGCAGAACAGCAGGGATGCCGAGTCGACCTCACGGCCGGCCGGAGGCTCGTGCGAGTGGTCGCTCGCCTTCTTCAGCGACGCCAGGGTCTGCGCCGAGGCCCGTCCCTTCGACTTGAGCACGATCTTCTTCCCGGTGAACTGGGAGAAGGACAGCACCTGCGGCGCCTTGCCGCCCTCGTCGGTGGTGAAGGAGACCAGCGGGGTGCTGCGCCCGGACGCCTCGACGGCGTACGCCTGGTACGTCGTGGCGGGCCTGAGGTCGCGCGCCTGCAACTGGACCATGTCGAGCCCGCCGACCGGCCGTACCGTCGCCTCGAGAATCCGGCCCTTCCCGCCCGGGCGCATCGCGTCGCCGTCCGAGCCGTCGGGGAGGACGGTCGCCACGCTCCTGGCGCCCTGCCCGAGTCCCTGGCGTCCGAGCCCGGGGGCGGAACCGGGGCTGGACACCGCCCCCGGAGCGTAGACGATGGCCTGGGGCTCCTGCCCGGTCTTGATCGTGTCGATCACCCGGTTGGTCTTGGTGTCGATGACGTCGACCGCGTCGGACTTCTCCAGCCCGACGTACATGCGCGTCCCGTCACCGTTGGGCCAGGAGCCGTGCGGAGCGCGCCCGTGGTTGCGCACGCGCGTGACCAGCCTGGGCGTCCCGGATTCCGTGCGCTCGTAGACGAGCGTCTGATCGAGGCCGCCGACGGTCAGGTAGACGAACGAGCCGAGCGAGTTGTCCGCGAAGTTGGGATGGTTGGTGTCCGGGCCGGTGTTCAGCACGGCCTTGACCTTCTTCGTGGCGAGGTCGACCACGCTGACCTTGCCGACGCGCTTGTGCGCCGCCCAGATCTCCTTGCCGTCCGGGGAGATGGCGGCGTCGGACGAGAAGGGGTCGGCGAGCCCCGTGATGCGGCCGGTGACCCTGCGGGACTTCACGTCCACGACGGTGATCTCCGGTGCGCTGATGTGGTTGACGTAGGCGAACCTGCCGTCGGGGCTCATCAGCACCTTCGAGGGGCCGTCGCCGACCTTGACGCGCCCGTCGACACCGCCACGATCGGCGTCGACGATGGTCACGGTGTCCCGGCCGCGGTCGGCGACCCAGAACTCGCCACCGTCCGCGGTGAAGTTGCCCTCGTGCGCGGCGCGGCCGGCGTCGGTGTGGCTGAGCACCTTGTTCGTGCGGGTGTCGATGATGTCGACGGTGTTGCTGGCCACGCTGACCACGCCCAGGCGCTGGCGGCCCGCGTGGTACCCGAGCCCGTGGACGCCGGCGTTGTCGAGGTACTGCGGGTTGAGCGTCAAGCCGAGACGCTGGTCGCCGAGACGGATGGAGCCCAGCGTCTTGCCGCTGGCCGGGTCGATCACCGTGACCGTGTTGGAGCTCTGATCGGCCGTGTAGACCCGGTCGCGGTCCGAGATGGGCGTCGGTTTCTGCGCCTTGACGGCCGCGACCAGGCGGCCGCCCTGGGCGGGGAAGGCCGATGGCCCATCGGCCGCGGCGGCGACGCCGAAGGCCGAGGCGCAGGCGGCGGCCAGCACCGTGGTCGCGCCGATGACATGTCTGACAGAAAACACGGACAAACCTCCACAAAAGGGATCTGCGATGGATGGGGGGAGCGAGCGATGGCGCGGCATGGCGCCGTGCGGGGACTACGGCAGGCCGGAGCCGGTCAGCGGTCCCGGCCGCCGGCCTCCCGGGGTTTCTTGGTCAGCGAGGTGTGCGCGGTCACCGGGGTGTGCGCGGGGGCGACTTCACGGGCAGCCGCGCCACCATCCGCCCGTCCTCGTCCTGGACGAGGAGCATGATGATCTCCGACCGGGCCATCGCCGTCACCATGCGGGTGCGCATGCGCGCCTCGCCGCCCGCGTGCACGCTGCCGGCCGACTCGCGCCTGCCCTCCGCGTCGCCGGTCAGGAAGCGGTAGGTCGCACCGGGCCGGAGCCCGGACAGGGACACCGGCACCTCCGTGCCCCAGCTGTACTCGATCATCGGCTCGTGCCGGGACAGCGTGACCGTCCCGGCAGGCGGCGCCTCAGGGCTGTCACCCGGGACCACCGTCGTCAGCACGGCGCAGGCGGCGAGCACCAGCCCGGCCGCCGCGGCCGCGAGCCGATGCCGTCCCCCCGATGTCCGCCGCGGGCCGGTGCCGAGCGGCTCACCGCGTTCTTCGACGGACACCGGTCCGGTCGCGAACCGCGACACCGGCGGGAACCCGGAGCCCGGGTGGCCGGGCTCGGCCCGTTCGAACGTCCTGATCACCCGGCGTACCCCGGCCGCCTCGGCGGAACAGTCGGCGCAGTGCGCAATGTGGCGGGCCAGCGGAGCCGGCAGCGGACGGTCCAGCAGGAGCAGTTCGGTGAGTTCGACGTGGATCGCGTGGCAGGAAAGAGTCACGGGGCCAGCCATCCCTTCTCGTCGAGGATCTCGCGCAAGGCGCGCACGCCGTAGTAGAGCCGACTGCGCACGGTGGAAGCCGGAATGCCGAGTTCGGTGGCGAGGTCGGCGCACGTCCGGCCGAGGAAGTACACGTCCAGGACGACCTGGCGGTGGTCGTCCGAGAGCCGCCGCAACGCCTCGTCGAGTTCTATGCGCGTCAGAAGCTGATCGAACGGGTCGCGCGGGTCCCGCTGCTGCTCGCCCGCTTCCACCGGCCCGGCCAGCGGTGCCCGCGCGGTCCTGTGCCGCCTGGCGTCCGTCACGACGTTGCGGGCGATCGCGAACAACCACGTGCGCAGGCTCGCACGGCGGTGGTCGAACGAGGCGGCGGACCGCCACGCCCTGACGAACGTCTCCTGCACGACATCTTCGGCGAGTTGCCGATCGGCGAGGGCGTTGCACGCGAAGCCGAGCAACTCCTGGCCGTGCCGGTCGTAGGCGAGCCGCATGCCCTGCTCGCTGTCCAGGGAGCCAGGGGACTCCTGCCGGGCAGCGGGCCGACGACCCAACCTCCATGACTGGGCCACCGCTACACCCGCCCGCCGCATGCCGCCTGCCGGCTGCACTCCGCCACTGCCGAACACCCCTTCACCGCACCGGACGATTTGTCACGGGGGATACGCGGGCCATGGAAAGCGTGTTGAAGACCGCCCCTGTGACCTAAGTCATACAGCGGCCGTCCCCAACGAGACTCCGTGCTCATTGTGCGCTAGCCGACATGCGGACGTCCGCCCCCCAGGCCCCGTGGCCCGGACCAGCCGGCGCGCGTCGGGGGCCGCGGTACCAGCCATGAGGCGCGCCGTTGGAGGTCACGATGACCGTTACCACCGACCGGGCGACCGGAGTCGCCGACGATCCGCGCGACCTGGTCTCGCCGGAGACGTTCGACAAGATCACCGACTTTCTCGTCACCCGGCACCGCGTCACCCGCCGGTACGCCGAGCGCGTGTTCGCCCAGACCCTGGTCTTCCTCAAGGCCGTCGCCGACAACCCCGACATCCGCATCGTGCCCGACATCTCCGTGGACCCGGGATGGCACGCCTTCATCGAGCACACCATCGAGTACGCCGAGTTCTGCGACCCTGTCGCCGGCCGGTTCCTGCACCACGTCCCGATCATGATCGAGGACATCGGCTCCGGCGCCGTGATGGCCCGCACCATCCCGGCGCTGCACGCCACCGGCTACCAGGTCGACATGGAGTTCTGGGAGACCGGCGAGAGCTGCTGCCCGCCTCAGCCGTGCTTCTGACCGACTGAGAAAGGCGACCCCATGCACGGCACGTGGACCGACCTGCCCGTCGAGGTTCACCGGGCCGTCCAGGCGCACACGGCAATGTTGGAGTCCACCGGGTTTGCTGAAGTGATGTGTCCCTGGCCTGCAGGTTTGTGTCTGCTGGGTTCGGTGGTCGCCTCTTCATCTGCCGTGTAGATGGCGGGGCATGGTCTTCATCAAGGGTTCTGGTGGGGTGTATCGGCGGTGTGGCTGTGTGGACCCGCAGTCGGGGAAGGCGTTGGGCGCGCGGTGCCCAAAGCGGGGACTGGCCGTCGGCATGGGAGCTGGTATGTCCGGCTGGAATTGCCGGTCGGGTCCGATGGGCGCCGGCGACGGGTTCGGCGTGGTGGCTTCGCCACGCGGAAGACGGCCGAGGAGGCCCTGGTGCAACTGGGTAAGCCTCGGGTGCGGGTGGTGGGCTGCTCACGGTCGGGGAGTGGCTCGCGCACCGCGCGGGTCGAGCACTGGCAACGGACGGGGAGCGGCCGCCGGTGGCGGTGTGGACGGCCACGCAGACCGCCGAGTTCCTGCACGCGATCCGAGGGCACCGGCTGTATGCGGCATGCCATCCGCCGACGACCATCCCGGATACGGCGAGGCGGCCCTTCCCGCCTCCTTGACCTCCTACAAGCCCCAGGAGCGGCGCAGCCACCTGGTTCGAGCTCGTTCCCAGGTGGTCTCAGCTCTCGTTTCGGATAAGGGCCTGGGCGACGATGACCCTGTCGCCGTTGAAGGTGAGGGACGGGGCGCCGTGCAGCTCGTACCCCAGGTCGAGTGCTTCGCTGACCCGCCAGCAGAAAGAATCGTCGTCGGGGCCGGTGAGGACGCGGTAGCGGGGAAGTTGCCGATCATCAGCCATGTCGCGATCCTACGGTGGGATGCATAAGCGGCGGCGCGACGACCAGGTGCTCTAAGAAGTCGGCGTCGGCGATCTCGATGCGTGGCCTTGGTCGCGCGGGAGGCTGCGTGAACACCTCTACAAGGTCGATCTCTGGGAGATCCGGCCGGACAATGCGGAGCCTAGGTCGACCAAGCCAGGCAAGGTCATCTCGTACACTGCGCGGTGGACGGTTGGCGGCCGTGAGACGTCCCGGACGTTCAAGCGGCCCCTCTGGCAAAGAGCTTCCTGTCCGACTCGCGATAGGTGGCCAAGGACGGTGAGGCATTCGACACGGACACGGATCTTCCGCCGTCCATGCCTAAGGCGGAATCCCGCGCTGCAGCTCGCCGGACAGCTGGCGGCGGCCTCGACCCTCCGGCGCAAGCGGGCGGTGTTTGAGCATGCGCTCGGCTACGCGGTCGAACTGCGGGGCCTGGCTTCCAATCCTCTTGACCGGGCGAGTCCGATGCAGGCTCAGGAGCTGTTGACGACGGTGTCCTATGTCGGCCGGTCGCGTGACCTAAGGCCGCCGGCGCGTCGTTCTCCGGCTCGGCCGATGCACAGGTCTGGAAGCGGGCCCGCGCTCTGGCGCTGACTCCAGATCAGGTCGAGTCACCCTTGGCGGCGTGTCCGTACGACTTGCGGCACGCGGCGGTGTCGCTGTGGCTGAACGCTGGCGTCCATGCGCCCGAAGCGGCTCAACGCGCTGGGCACGGTGGACGTGATGTTGCGTGTTTACGCTAAGTGCTGGGCAACGGGACGTCGCCAACCAGCGCATAGAGGACGCATTGGCGGCATGATCAGCAACCGCGGTGGAGAGGCTTCGGAGCGTCCGGGGTCCCTCTTCGCTTGTGTGCTGACCTGCAAAAACGTGGCCGAGGTCATTGACGAGCGAACACGATCCGGTGTCGTGCAGGTTCGGGCCCTGTGCAGGGCTACGTCCTGGGAGTCGCCGGGCTCATGGCGATCCTCGGTAGCGAGACCGCCCGGCACACCGGCGACACCTTCCGAGGCGGCTGGATCTTCGTTACCGCACTGGTGCCCATCAGCGCGGCGGGCGCGCTCCAGATCCGTCGGCGGCAGAGCATCCCGCACACCGAAGACGGTGACGATTCCCCACAAATCAGGCCGCTCGCCGCACCAGTCGACCCGCTCGTCCGACACCCCTGGACCGCCCTCCTGACCGTCCGGTGTGATCGTGCGATGCTCCGCCCGATGGGTGGGCGACCCCACCGCCACCGGCCAGGAAGGGGTGCGGCGATGCGCGCGAGACGGCGGACGACCTGGGCGAACGGACGGAGCCGCAGCTGGCGGCTGGCCCTCGGAGCGGCGGCTGTGGTGGTACTGGGTGGCGTCGCCGCCGCGCCACCGGCCGAGGCGGCGCCGAAGGCGGAGGAGTGCGAGTTCACCGTCCAGAAGGATGTCCCCGCCACCATGCGCGACGGGACGGTGTTGCGCAGCAACGTGTTCACGCCGAAAGGGGACGGCGAGTTCCCCGTCATCCTGATGCGGCTGCCCTACAACAAGGAGGGCGCCCTGAGCTTCGTCTATGGCGCCCCCGACCGTTACGCCAAGGCCTGCTACCTCGTCGTGGTGCAGGACGTCCGCGGCGAGTACAAGTCGGACGGCACCTTCTACCCGTACCGGAGTGAGGCTGAGGACGGCTACGACACCATCGAGTGGTCCGCCGCTCTGCCGCACTCCAACGGCAAGGTCGGCATGTACGGGTTCTCCTATCCGGGGCTCACGCAGTGGCTGCCCGCCACCCTCACGCCCCCGCACCTGGTCACGATCGCCCCGGCGTTCACGTCCTCCGACATCTACGACGGATGGACCTACGAGGGCGGCGCGCTGTACCAGTCGTTCATCCAGGACTGGCTGCTGAGCTTCCTCAACGGGGGCGTCATCAGCAAGCTCCCGGACGGCGCGAAGCTGCGGGCGGAGATGACCCAGGCGTCGCGGGACCTGCACGCCAAGTGGTACCGGCACCAGCCGCTGAACAACTTCCCGCCGCTGTACCCGGAGGACGACCGCATCGCGCCGTACTACTTCGACTGGATCGACCACCCGAGCGACGACGACTACTGGAAGCGCTGGAGCATCCGCACGAAGTATCCGCAGGTCAAGGTGCCGTCGCTGAATTTCGGCGGCTGGTCCGACATCTTCCTCAACGGGACGGTGGAGAACTTCGCCGGGATGCGCGCCCAGGGCGGGTCGGAGGTCGCCCGGCAGGGCACGCGGCTCCTCGTCGGGCCGTGGACGCACGGCGGCTCGGGCCGCAGGGTGGGCGCCGTCGACTTCGGTCCGGAGGCGGTCGTCGCGGTGGGCGATCTGCACCTCCGCTGGTTCGACCACTGGCTGAAGGGGATCGACAACGGCGTGGACGAGGATCCGCCGGTGAAGGTCTTCGTGATGGGCGCCAACAAGTGGCGCACGGCTGACTCCTGGCCGATCCCCGGCACCGTCAACACCACGTACTACCTGCACAGCAAGGGCGACGCGAACACGGCGAACGGCGGCGGCACGCTCGATACCACCGCGCCCGCGACGGACGAGAAGGCCGACCAGTACCAGTACGACCCGGCGAACCCGGTACCGAGCGTCGGCGGCCGTTTCCAGAGCTCGGTGCCCGGCGGCCCGCAGGACCAGCGGCCCGTCGAGCAGCGGCCGGACGTGCTGGTCTACAGCACCCCGCCGCTCACCAAGGACACCGAGGTCACCGGCCCGATCTCGGTCACGCTGTACGCCAGGTCCTCGGCGAAGGACACCGACTGGACGGCGAAGCTCACCGACGTCCAGCCGGACGGCACCTCGATGCTGGTCCGGGACGGCATCCAGCGCGCCCGGTACCGGGTCTCGCTGGAGAAGCCGGAGCTGATCACCCCCGGGGAGGTCTACAAGTACACGATCAAGCTGTGGCCGACCAGCAACCTGTTCAAGGCGGGCCACCGCATCCGGCTGGAGATCTCCAGCAGCAACTTCCCGATGTACGACCGGAACCCGAACACGGGCGGGAAGTTCGGCGCCGACACGACCACGCAGCCCGCGTCGCAGACCGTCCTGCACGACCCGGAGCACCCGTCGTCGATCACGCTGCCGATCATGCCGGCGCCCGTCCGCTGACCCCGGCGTAACGGCTGGCCCGCGCCCCCGCCGCGGGTCAGCCGGAGGCCAGGTAGACCTGCTCGAAGTGGGCGTTGCCGAACGTCCTCGAGCGCACACGGTGGCTTTCAGCCTTTGGTGGGGGCCTCGGTGCGGGATGCCGGCCGGGGCGTGCGTGGGGCATCGCCGGCGTGCTCGACGTTCAGGTGGGGCAGCCGGCGGTCGAGCCGGCGCGGCAGCCACCAGTTCGCGCGGCCCATCAGCGCCATGGCCGCCGGCACCAGCACCATCCGCACCAGCGTCGCGTCGAGCACGATCGCCGTGGTCAGCCCGAGGCCCAGCATCTTCGCCAGCGGCGAGGCGTTGAGGACGAGGCTGAGGAACACCGCCGTCATGATCAATGCGGCGGAGGTGATCACGCGGCCGCTGCTCGCCATGCCGCGGGCGACGGACTCGGCGTTGTCGCCCGTTGCGTCGTACTCCTCGCGGATGCGGGAGAGCAGGAACACCTCGTAGTCCATGGACAGGCCGAACAGGATCGCGAAGAAGATCGTGGGCAGCGGGGAGGCGATCAGGTACGTCCCTTCGAGGCCGAACAGGTCCGCCAGCCATCCCCACTGGAACACCGCGACCACGACGCCGTACGCGGCGCCGATCGACAGCAGGTTCATCACGACGGCCTTCAGCGGCACCGCGATGGACCGGAACACCAGCATGAGCAGCAGGAACGACGCGACCAGGATCGCCGCGACGAAGATCGGCAGGGTGGCGTCAAGCTGCCGGGTGAGGTCGTCGGTCATGGCCGTCAGGCCCGACACCGAGACGTTGGCGGGGACGAGGCCGCGCACGCGTTCGAGGGTCTGGGAGGTCTCGGTGTCGGCGGGCGCGGTCGTGGGGACGGCGGGCAGCACGACCGTGTCGCCGCCGGGGGAGGTCCGCGGAGTTCCGACCGTGGCGATGCCGGGGTCGGCGGCGAGGAGCTCCGACAGCGCGGGGATGCCCCGGGCGTCCACACCGGGGGCGCGCAGGTCGGCGACGAGCAGCAGCGGCGCGTTGAAGCCCGGGCCGAAGCCCTCGGACAGCAGGTCGTAGGCGCGGCGATGCGTGGTGCTCGGCGAGTCGTCGCCCGCGTCCGGGAAGCCCGTTCGCATCGACAGGGCCGGGGCGGCCAGCAGGAGCAGCACCGCCGATGCCGCGATCAGGTACGGCCACGGCCGGCCGGAGACACGGTGGGCGTGGCGCCACCAGGCCGTGTCCGCGGCCTGCTTGACGGGACGCCGGCGGCGCGTCAGCCGTCCCCGGTCGATGCGGTCGCCGAGCACCGACAGCAGGGCCGGCAGCAGCGTGAGGGCGGTGCCCACGGCGAACAGCACGACGATCGAGACGCTGATGCCCACCGAGATCAGGAAGCCCAGGCCGGTCAGCAGGAGCGCGCCCATCGCCACGATGACGGTGCCGCCGGCGAAGAGGACGGCGGAGCCCGCCGATCCCATGGCGTCCGCCAGCGCGGTGGAGCCGTCCTGCCCGGCGGCGCGGTTCTCGCGATAGCGGGCCGTGATGAACAGGGCGTAGTCGATGCCGACGCCGAGGCCGATCACCGCGCCGATGGTCGGCGCGGCGCCGGAGACGTCCATCGTGGCGGCCAGGAGCGCGATGCCGCCCAGGCCCGCGGCGACCGTCACCAGGGCGAGCGTGATCGGCACGAGCGCGGCCACGACCGTCCCGAACGCGACGAGCAGGACGACCAGCGCGGCCACCAGCCCGGCGGCGTCGGTCGCCGACGTCGCCGGCTCGGCGTTGACGAAGGCCGCGTCGCCGCCGAGCTCGGCCCTGACGCCCGCCGCCCGGGCGGGTTCGAGCACGCCGGCGACCTCGGCGATCGGCTCCGCGCCCAGCTCGGTGTCCGGCCGGTCGAAGGCGATCTCGGCGAAGCCGATGCGCCCGTCACGCGACACCGTGCCCGCGGTGAACGGATCGGTCACCCCGGTCACGTGCTTCACGGCGGCGATCCGCGCGACCGCGGCCTCGACCGCTGGCCGGTAGCGCTCCAACCGCTGCCCTTCCGGGGCGGCGAACACCGCTCTGGCGCTGCCGCCGGACGCTTCGGGGAAGCGCTCGTCCAGCAGCTCCATCGCCTTCTCGCTCTGGCTTCCGGGGGCGGCGAAGTCGTCGGCGAACGAGCCGCCGACGGTGCCCGCGAGCCCCACGACGAGGGCGGCGGCGATCAACCACGCTCCGATGACGATCCATGGCCTGCGGGCGCTGACGGCGCCGATGCTGCGGACGAGGCGATGCATGACCGATGCTCCTGTTCCGGGCGGCGGGGCGCCGGGAGCGGCGCCGCGTTCCACGGTCCTCGCCGGGGCCTGCGAGGTCGCCCGCCCACAGGCGGTTCCGCCGTCCCACGCTGGGCGGGCGGCGCGCCGCGCACCCGCCCGCCGCGCGGCGGAGGCCCGCCTCCGACCGCGGGCGGATGACCGCGTCCCGGACCTCGCCTACGGTGAACCCGTGCCAGCCCACCAGCCGCGATGGCCCACCGCATGGATCACCGGGGAGCGACGGTGAGCCGTCCGGGCGCGCCGTCCCGCGCGCCGAGCGAGCACGTCAGAGGGAGAGGGGTGAACCCCTTCACCGCCTGGCCCCGCGCGGCGGACGCCGTCCTGGCGTTCGTCGCCTTCCTCCTTACGGTGTTCCTGAAGGACGGCCCGGGCGACTCGCTGCTCATCCGTCCCCTCGGCGAGGTCTCGCTCCTCGTCCTGCCGGTGTCGGCCGCGGGCGCCGCCGCACTCTACTGGCGCAGGCGGGGGCCCTTGATCGTGCTCGGCGTCGCGCTGGCCGTCTGGGCCGTGACGATCGTCGGCGGCGGGGAGCAGGGCGGACTCACGGTGCTCATCGCCCTCTACAGCGTGGGCCGTCATGGCGCCGTGAACCGGTACGTCCCGATGGGCATCACCGTGGCCGTCATCCTGCTCGGCATCGACGGCCGCGACGATGCGGCCCCCTGGCTGGAGGTGGTCATCGTCGGCATCCTCTTCATGTTCGGGTCGTGGTACGTCGGGCGCCGCCTCCGGCTGCGCGGGGAGCGCGCGGCCCAGCTGCTGCGCGAGCAGACCGCGGAGTCCCGCCGGATCCTGGCCGAGGAGCGCACCCGCATCGCCCGCGAACTGCACGACGTGGTCGCCCATCGGGTGAGCCTCATGACGATCCAGGCGGGCGCGGCCAAGGCCGTGGCCGCGCAGGATCTCGACGGCGCCCTGCAGGCGATGGGAGCGGTGGAGCAGGCCGGGCGTCAGGCGCTGGACGAGCTGCGCCACCTGCTCGGCGTCCTCCGCCCCGAAACCGACCTCGACGGCCTCGGCCCCCAGCCGGGCCTCGCCGATCTCCCCCGGCTTCTCGCGCAGATCCGCGCGGCCGGCGTGGAGGTCGCGCTGGTGGCGGACGTGGCGCCGGACGGACTGCCCGCCCGCGTGGACCTGTTCGCCTACCGCATCGTCCAGGAGGCGCTCACCAACGTGCTGAAGCACGCCGGCCCCGGCGCCCGCGCCGAGGTGCGGCTCGGTGCCGGCGAGAACGAGATCGTCATCGAGGTGCTGGACGACGGCACCGCCGTCATGGCCGGACCGGGCGCCGTGCGAGCCGGTACGGGAGGTCACGGCCTCGTGGGGATGCGGGAGCGGGCGCTACTGTTGGGCGGGACCGTCGACGCCCGGCCGCGCCCCGGCGGCGGGTTCCGGGTCGTCGCGCATCTGCCCACCGAGGGCCGGCCGACGTGAGCGGACGACGGGCCGCAGGGACTCGCGGGCACGCACCGCCGGGCGTGGAAGGAGCCGCGTGAGCATCCGCGTCCTCGTGGTCGACGATCAGGCACTGGTCCGCGGGGGCTTCGCCATGATCCTGCGGGTGCACGACGACATCGAGGTCGTGGCCGAGGCCGGTACCGGGCTGGAGGCGATCGAGGCGGCGCGGCGGCACCGTCCGGACGTGATCCTCATGGACATCCGGATGCCCGACATGGACGGCCTGGAGGCGACGTCCCGCATCCTGACCGGGTCCGACTGGGACGTCCGGGTCCTGATCCTGACCACTTTCGACCCTGACGAGTACGTCTACCGGGCTCTTCGCGCCGGTGCCAGCGGCTTCGTGCTCAAGGACATCCCCGCCGACCAGCTCGCCGACGCCGTCCGCACCGTGGCCGACGGCGGCGCGCTGCTGGCGCCGGTGATCACCCGCCGTCTCGTCACCCGGTTCGCCGAGCACCGCACCGTCAACGCCGCCACCGCGCGCCGCCTGGAGCGCCTCACCGACCGGGAGCGCGAGGTGATGGCCGCCATCGCACGCGGATCCAGCAACCCCGAGATCGCCAAGGAGCTCCACATCGGCGCCGCGACCGTCAAGTCGCACGTGTCGGGCATCCTCACCAAGCTCGGCCTGCGCGATCGCACCCAGATCGTGATCTTCGCGTACGAGAGCGGGCTGGTCGAGGCCGGCGACCACGACATCGGCCACTGAACAACAGGTCCCCGAGCACCACCGACGAGACCGTTCCATCCTGGATGGTCGTCGGTATTTCGGTGTGTACGAGTTTGAAAAGGCCTTTCTGGCGCATCGCGGTAAGCGGCCGGCCGGATCTTGCAGCAGTTGGCGCAGGGGGTGGCGCGGGCGTAAGCGGGCACCGCAGGCGCGGCAGACACCGGTGCTCAAGTTGCCGATCTTGCGGGTCCGACCGCATGCGCTCATGCCGCTGTCAGCGGGAGCTCCTCGACGGCGATCTTGTGCCGTAGTCCGGTAGCGCAGACTTGCGTGCGTCCGTGTTTGCGGGCGGAGAGTCCGTGCTCTGGTTTCGGTGCGGTCTCAGGTGAGGAAGTCGAGCAGGTGGTGGAGTGTTTCCTGGGGTGCTTCCTCGGGCAGGAAGTGGCCGGCTTGGATCGGGCCGCCGCGGACGTCGATGGCCCAGGTCTTCCAGAGGTCGAGCGGGTCGTACCATTGCCCGACCGGGCCCATGGCGCTCCACAGCACCAGCGTCGGGCATCCGATGCTCTGGCGGCCGCGGTCGTTCTGATCGTCGGCCACGTCCAGGGTGGCGGCTGCGCGGTACTGCTCGCAGATGGCGTGAATGGTGTCCGGATCGCTGAAGGCGGCGAGGTAGGCGGCTCGGACACGGTCGGGGAACACCTCAGGCACCTGGGACCAGGCATCGAGCATGTGGTCGAGCAGAGCCTGCGGCGCCGCCGCGATCATCTTTTCCGGTACCGGCTCTGGCGCCGCCAGGAACGACCAGACCCAGAATCCGAGGCTGAAGTCGGCGTCGGCGCGGGCGTAGGCCTCACCGGTGGGCACGACGTCCATCACCGCCAGGTGGCTGACCGCGGCGGGGTGGTCAAGTGCCATCCGGTAGGCGCACCGGGCGCCGCGGTCGTGGCCGGCCACCGCGAAACGGTCGAACCCCAGCCTCGTCATCACCTGGACCTGGTCGGCGGCGATCGCCCGCATCCGGTAAGGCCCATGGTCGGGTGTACTGGGCGGTTTGCCGCTGGCTCCGTAGCCGCGCAAGTCCGTCGCGATGACGGTGAACCGCTCAGCCAGGGCCGGCGCGACGCGGTGCCACATCAGGTGCGTCTCGGGGATGCCGTGCAGCAGCAGTACCGGTGGGCCGGTCCCACCCCGCACACCATGGATCGTCGTCTGTGATGTCGGAATGTCGAACTCTTCGAAACCCTCGAACACCACGCCGACGCTACTCCGCGGATACGACACCAACGACGAGCCAACCATCAGGCGCGCCAACGCCGAAGCCCACACACTCATGCCGCGGAACGGGCGTTGGATGGAGATCTTGGTCTCGCACGGAATTGCCGATGAGCGGGAGGCCGGTGTGTTTGGCCGGGGCTGCGGAGGACGTTGCGGGTGAGCGGGTCTGCATCCATCTGTGGTCGCCGCGGGCGGCCTCACAAAAAGGCTTTGCGAGGGGGAGTCGGTTGGTTCAGCGTGTGCCGTTGGTGGGTGGGCTGGAATCGCGGGGGCTCACCAGGCCGCTCTGGTAGGCGAACACAACGAGCTGGGCGCGGTCGCGCGCGCCGAGCTTGGTCATCGCCCTGCTGACGTGGGTCTTGGCCGTGGTGGGGCTGAGCACCAAGGTTTCGGCTATTTCGTCGTTGTTCAGTCCGTGGGCGACCAAGGCGACGACTTCACGTTCCCTGTTGGTCAGCGACTCCACTCCCGCCGCGGCCAGCACGTCCGGCGGCCGGGCGACGAACTCGCTGATCAGCCGGCGGGTGACCGCGGGAGAGAGCAGCGCGTCCCCGCGCTCCGCCACCCGCAGCGCCTGGAGCAGCTCGGCGGGGTGGGTGTCCTTGAGCAGGAAGCCGCTCGCGCCGGCCCGCAGCGCACGGAAGATGTACTCGTCCAGCCCGTAGTTGGTGAGGATGACGACGCGGACGTCGGCCAGCCGCGGGTCGGCGACGATCTGCCGGGTCGCCTCGATGCCGTCGAGCACCGGCATCTGGATGTCGACCAGCGCGATGTCGGGGCGGTGCTCGGCGGCCAGCGCGATCGCCTGCTGCCCGTCGGCGGCCTCGGCGACCACGTCGATGTCGTCCTCGGAGTCGAGCAGCGACCGGATCCCGTTGCGGATCAGCACCTGGTCGTCGGCCAGCAGGACACGGATCATGCCGCCGCCCGGATCGGCAGTTCGGCGCGTACCCGGAAGCCGCCGTCCTTGCGCGGCCCGGCGTGCAGGCGGCCGCCGAGCGCTGCGACCCGTTCGCGCATGCCGATCAGGCCGAGGCCCTGGCCCGCGGACGGGGCGCTGGGCACGGCGCCGTCGTTGTCCACCTGGACGATCAGCTCGTCCGGCTCGTAGCGCACCTGGACCGTGGCGCTCGCCCCCGCGGCGTGCCGTGAGACGTTGGTGAGCGCCTCCTGCACGATGCGGTAGGCGGCTTGGTCGACGTCGCGCGTGAGCCGGCATCGCGCACCGGTCACCGTCACGGTGACCTGCAGCCCGGCCGTGCGCGCCCGTGCCACCAGGCTTTCCAGCTGGCCGAGGCCGCTGCTCTGGCCGTCCTCGTCGGCGCGCAGCACGCTGAGTGTGGCCCGCAGTTCCCTGGCTGCGTCCGCGCCGGCCTCCTGGATCGCCAGCAGCGCGGGCGGCACCTCCTCACCGCGCTTGCCCGCCAGGTGCACCTCGACGCCGGCGTGCAGTTGGATCACCGAGATGCTGTGCGTGAGCGAATCGTGCAGTTCCCGCGCGATGCGCAACCGCTCCTCTACGGCCCTGCGCCTGGCGGCCTCGTCCTTGGTTCGCTCCGCCTCTTCGGCACGCTGCTCTACCTCGCGCAGGTGAAGCAGCCACATGCGGGCGGCGACGAGCATGACGCCTGCGGAGATGAGCCATCCGGCCCCATAAAGCCTCCGCAAGCCGCGATCGGTACGCATTCTCCGAGGATACGGGCCGGTTCCGCTGGCGCGTCCTCCCACCGGACCCATTGCCGCCTACTCCCGCCGTAGTACACGGGTGGACGGCTGACTCCCCGCTGAGCAGGAGAAAGACACGCCCTGTGCCCGACGACCGAAGACCTGCGGGGTCGGCACCATCGTCCCCATGACACAGATATCGAGCAGTGAACGTCCCGCAGCAGCGCTGGACACGGTCGCCGAAGTGCTGAGGCCGGGCGACGACGGCTACCCCGAGTCCGCGGCGATCCTGTTCGCCCACGGCGCGCCCGACCTGGTGGTCCGCCCCCGCGATGCGGCCGGGGTGGCGGCGGCGCTGCGCTACGCGGCCGACACCGGGCTGGCCGTGACGGTGCGGTCCGGCGGACACAGCATGGCGGGGTTGAGCACGAACACCGACGGAATGATCATCGACACGCGGCGGATCAACGATGTGCGCCTGCTGGACCCGGCCTCCGGGCGGGTGCGCGTCGGTGCGGGCGCGACCTGGGGTGCGGTGGCCGCGGCGCTGGGCCCGCACGGGCTTGGGCTGACCGCCGGAGACACCAAGCAGGTCGGTGTGGGCGGGCTGACGCTGGGAGGCGGCATCGGCTGGATGGTCCGCCGGCACGGGCTGGCCATCGACAGCCTGGCGGCGGTTCGGCTGGTCACCGCGGACGGTCGGCTGATCGGCGCGGACGCCGTCGAGCACGCCGACCTGTTCTGGGCGCTGCGCGGTGGCGGCGGCAACTTCGGCGTCGCGGTCGGCTTCGACTTCATCGCCCAGCCGATCACGTCCGTGCATTTCGGAACGATCAGCTACCAGGCCGGCGACCTGCCCGGGCTCATCGCCGGCTGGCGCGACCTGATGCGGGCCGCCGACGAGAAGCTGACCACGACGCTCAGCTTCATGCCGGCGATGTCGGGGCATCCCGCAGGCGTCACGCTGACGTGCTGCTACGCCGGTTCGGACGGCGGTGAGGCCGAGCAGGCGCTGCGTCCGTTCCGAGCACTCGCCCCGGTCACCTCCGACGGCATCAGGGCCATGCCCTACGCCGAAGTGCTCGAGGACGCCGGGCCGATGCCTCCCGGCCTGCGCATGGAGGTGCGCAACACCTTCTTCAGCACGCTCGACGACGCGCGCGTCGCCGCCGTCGACCAACTGTTCACCGGCGGCGGAGCGGCGCTCTCGCTACGCAGCATGGGCGGCGCGGCCGCGCGCGTCAGCGAGAACGCGACCGCCTTCGCCCACCGGGACGCCGAAGTCATGGTGGCGGCCGCCTTCCTGGTCCCCGACGCCGCGCCGCCCGGGCTCCTGGACCAGGCGTTGCACCGGTGGTCACAGGTCAAGGCCCGGGGCGCGGGCGCTTACGTCGGATTCCTCGGCTCGGCCGAACCCGCGGACGTCGCGGCGGCCTACCCGCCGGACACCTACCGGCGCCTCGCCGCGGTCAAACGCCGCTACGACCCCGCCAACGTGTTCCGGCGCACCCACAACGTCCTTCCCGCCTAGCCCCGAAGGAGGACACCGCTCCACGGCGACACCGAGCCGCCATCCGAACGTGCCGATGTGAGGGCCGGCTAGGCCCTGTGCATGACCTCATCGGGGCCGGGTGGGCCTGTTGGCGGGGATTGCCTCACCCGTTTCGGTCTCCGCGGGCGGGCCGTGGTCGTGCGCGCTTGTCGGCTACGACATCCACGCGTAGGGTCGCGTCGTTGCTCGGCGAGGGGCACGATCGCGCTGGCGGCGTCGGTACGGGCGGCTCGGCGGGTGTTGATGAGCAGCATCAGCGCGAGGGGTCCATCAATGCGGCACTCGCCGGTCGAGGCGTGCCCTCGTCCGCAAACATGCTGGAGCTGCCCGAGGCGTGACTGGCAACCCGGCGACATCGTTCTGCTGGGGAGGAGCGGTCACGCCGACTGCCTCGAACACAACGATGTAGCAGGCGTTGGTTCCGCGTCAGGGTCCCGGTTTGTCGCCGAGATCCGCGATCGTTCCGATCTGTTGCCTGCGGCCGAAATCGGCCGATCATGCTGGGCAGGCATTGGGTTAGCCTGCGGGTGAGACGCCGTTGCGCGCACGAGGGACGTCGTTGCGGGTTCTGCGTCATCCGCTGCCAGGGGATGGGCGGCGACGCGCAGTTCAGCAGGTTGCGACCTGTCGTCCCGCTCTGCCGCGTCGTCCGGCCAATGATCTTCGAGGCGAGTGTGATGCGGCTGAATCGGCAGGATCGACGCCCGGGCAGGGTGGAGGGGTCGTGAAGGCCGTCGTGTACGAACGGTATGGCGGCCTCGACGTTCTGCGGGTCGAAGACGTCTCGATGCCGTCGCCCGCCGCCGGGCAGGTGCTGGTGAAGGTCGAGGCGACGTCGGTCAATCTCAGCGACTGGGAAGGCTTGCGCGGCTCGCCGTTCTATGCGCGCGTAGGTGGCTTGCGGGCGCCGCGCCGCCCGATCTTGGGCTCGGACATCGCCGGCTGGGTCGAGGCCGTCGGCACCGGCGTCACTCGTTTCCAGCCCGGTGACGAGGTCTTCGGAGACAATCTCATGCTCAAGGGAGGGTTCGCGCAATACGCGGTCGCGCCCGAGTCGGCACTCGCCGTCAAGCCCGCCGGACTGACGTTCGCCGAGGCGTCGACCATTCCGCAGGCCGGCGCGATCGCCGTGCAGGGCACGGCAGGCGCCGCGGACGGACACCGGGTGCTGATCAATGGTGGCGGCGGGGGCACGGGTTCGTTCGCCATCCAATTGGCCAAACGACTCGGTGCGCACGTGACCGCTGTCGACAACGGCCGCAAGCTTGAGTTCATGCGGTCGCTGGGGGCCGATGCCGTGATCGACTACCAGCGCGACGATTTCACCCGCGATCGCGAGCCGTACGATCTCATCTTGGACCTCGTCGCTCATCGGTCGGTGTTCGCCTATCGTCGAGCGCTCGCTCCGGGCGGCCGGTATCGGTGCGCGGGCGGGTCGGTACGGGCGTTGCTGCGCGTGCTCACGATCGGCGCGATGGCCGGGCGGGTCACCCGCCGCCGGTTGGGGGTGCTCGTCGTCAAGGAAGGTCCGTCCCACTTCGAGCCGTTGACTCGATTGTGCGTCGCCGGTGACGTGGGCATTCACATCGATCGCTCTTTCGTGCTCGACCAGGTACCGCAAGCCCTCGCTCACGTCGGTGAGGGACGGGCCCTCGGCAAGGTCGTCGTCACCCCGCACTGACGGCCGGGGGCGGGTGCGCCAGGACGACACGCGAATCGGACTCGCCCCTGTGTCAAGGGGGAGCGGAGACAGGTTCCGTTTGAGGTGGCGGGACGACCACGCAGTGGGGTCGGGTGCGTCGCTGATAGGACGCGGCCGCGATGGCCAGGGCCCATCCGTAGCCGGCGAACGCGGTGGCGGCGGCGCAGCCGAGAAGGTATTGGGAAGGTGAGCCGGTCATGTTCAGCACGCCGGTGAACTGGAGGGCGAGATAGATCCAGGCGCCCGTGCCGTAGGCCGCGAGGGTGGGGGCGATCAGCCAGACCGGGGTCAGCGGCAGGAAGCGCGGCACCCGCTTGCCGGATAGCCACAGCGTCCAGCGCGGGAAGGTCATCCCCCATTTGCGTACCAGTCCCTGGAGCAGAAACTCGGCGGGAAGCGCGGTGCCGAGGGTGAAGGCCGGAATGAACAGGTCGCCGGGGGCCGCCAGGTCCCCACCCCGAAATGGTGGTGCATCGGCAAAGCGCAGCAGGTGGCAGGCGTAGTAGGGACAACCGCCAGACTTCCGAGGTGAGCGATGCGGCGGATACGGCCCGGCGCGGGCGGCGCGGGGCGCACGACGGCCGGCACCGAGCCTGGTGGGTGAGCCGGGCGGCCGCACCGGGGACAGCTGTTCCGCGTGCAATGGCGCCACGACAGTGCCGTCGCGAGGAACAACGCCGCCGCGACCGCGAAACCGAGCCGTTGTCCCAATCCCTCCCAGTCCGAGCGGCCGTCCCGGTCGCGCACTGTGCCGTCCACGGCCAGCTCGATCAAGTTCAGCAGCACAAACGCGCTTCCCGCCAGGGAGAGCACCACCATGGTCCACAGCCCCACCGACACCACCAATGGCGGCAGTCGCCGACCCCACTCGCGCACCGCCGCCAGGGCCAGGCTCGCCCCCATGAAGAGCGCGGCCACCGCCACCCAGACCAGGTACGGGATGTCGTACAGCGTCCTGCCGCCCAAGGCGATCGCCAGCAGAACACCTCCATACAGCAAGGCCCAACCACCGGCCACATAGCCGGCCCACAACGGCCACTGCCGCCACCAACCAGACCAAGCCACCGTGGCGGCGGACGCGGGCGGGATGTTCACGCGTGACCTCCGGGCCGAAGAAGGATGTCCTGGCCCCGTCAGCCTCCTTCACCGCCCGACCTGGTGCCTCGCCCGCAGGTACTCGACACCTCACCCACGCGGGGGAAGGCGGCCGGGCCGGGACACCTGGTGACCTCGAACAGGCACCCTGGGCAGCGGAACCGGCCCTTTGCTCGCGTCTGAGAGTGATCACGCCCCTGAGCAGGTAGCAACTCAGGCCTTCGATGGCCGTATCCGACATGCAGTCCGGCCCCAGCACCGATATCGCCGGCAGCGGACGCGTCCATGGTCCTGGTGGCGGGGCCGGCGCCGAATGTGCACCAATCGGCCACTTGTCGGGATGAGTTCCTAGCTCGGCCGCGTGCCGACGCTCGCCTTTGTATTCGGCGCGAAGAAGTTCTGAGTCGAGCGGCTCGGTGGACGGGACGTGTCGGGAGAGGTTCGTGCCCGCGTGGCCAAGCCGACCGGGACGGCGACGTTCCCGCCGGTGGCCAGCACCACATCGGGCCTGTTGTTGACGATGACGGCGCGGGCCTGCGCGACACCGAGCGGCATTCGCGCCATTTCCCGCACATTCGCGGGCGACACCAACCGCAGCGGGTTGGAAGCCCGGCGGATCTTCCCCGTTGCGACGGCGAACCTGATCCCCTCGGACTCGGCGACGCGCGCCTCCGGGCTGTCGGCGATCCCCACCCACAGGACGTCCAGGCCAGCGCGTTGGACTCCATGGTGCTGACCGTCGCGGTGCTGATCGGCCGCCATACCGAGATCCTGGCCTGGAACCGGCTGGCGGACGAGCTCACCGGCTGCCTGGACGACTCGCCCGGCCACCGGAGGGTCACGCACTGGTGTTTCTCCAACCAAACGCGCGATCGTGGCTCGGGGACTCCTGGGAGCGACAGGCCCGCACGAACGTGGCGCTCCTTCCGTCGCACCTGGCCCGGTATCCCGACGACGAGCGCTTGCGGGGCCATATCGGGGTGATGCGGGGCACAGAGCCCAGAGTTCGAACGGATGTGGCAGGAGCACGAGGTTGAGGAGTGGGTCCATCGGCGACGAGAGCTACGTTCTGGAGCACCCCGTGGTGGGGGTTTGGAGCTCGACTATCAGCGCATCGTCCTTCCCGAAGAGCCCGGGCTGAGTCTCCTGCTGTATTCGGCGGGGCAGGGGACGCCGGCACGGGAACGGCTCCAGCGCCTCGCAGTCCGGGCCACGCCCGGCCTCTCGTTCGACTGACCCCGAGCTCGGCCCGGCCCGTCCAGGCGCCCGCTCGCCACCGAGCCATGGTCGGCCCGAGCTGGCGGGCGGGCGCCTGCGTCACCGTCAGATGTCCAGGCGGACGAGCATCTTGCCGATGTTGGCGCCGCGGAGGACGCTCATTAGTGCGGCCGGTGCCTGTTCCAGCCCGTCCACCACCGTCTGTTCCGCGTGCAGCGAGCCGTCGGCGAGCCAGCCGGCGGCCTGTCTTTGGCGTAGGCGGTGTAGAGATTGCGCAGGCCGTTCACGGGCCGGTGGCGTCGTACTGGCCGATTGCTCCGACCAGGGCGAACCGGCCGCCCAGCCGCGCGGCGTCGATGGCGGGCGCCGAGGCGCCGGGCGAGTTGCCCTGCGACGATGCCGACCGCGCCGGCCGCGGCCGAGATGAACACCGTGTCGCCGCGCCGAACGGGAGCCACGCGGGCGAGCGCGGGCGTAGGCCGTCAGACCCGTCCTGCCCAGCGCTCCAATGGTGATCGCGCCACCGCTGAGTACGTTCACTGCCGGATCGGTTGCGTCTTGAAGATTGTTGGTGGAATTCACCAAATGCCTTGTATGTAGGGGCTTTGCCACTCTCCCGTTTAGTTGGTTGGGAAGCAAAGCCGGGCTTGCGTGATACGAGGCTGTTGCTGGCGGTATGGCGCGTGTGCCGGTTGACTGGGACCTACGGTAAGAGTCCCCAAACAAACATCGCCAGCGACGTTTGCTTATCGCGCGCTTCGGGCACGTCGTATCCGTTCCGGTGGCGCGCCCGCCTCAGGGGCGACGACCCAGCATACGTTCGCGATGGCGATTGTGATTGAAAGTAGCCAGGTAAATGTGCCGACTTTTCGGATTGACTACCGGTGGACCGCGCGTGGAGACCTCGTTCTGGCTGTTGGACTCGGCGTCGAGTCTGGTGAGCCAGAGCCGCAGGATGCCCGATGGGACGGGAATCGGCTGGTTCTCCCTGGGGAGCGAACCCGTGCGCGACCGCGCGCCCGTCGCGGCCTTCGAGGACGAGGATTTCGCCATGGCGGCCCGCCATGTCGTGTCGCATACCTTCATCAGCCATATTCGCTACGCGAGCACTGGACACCTTGATGTGCACAACACGCATCCGTTCGACATCAGAGACCGCCTTTTCGCGCATAACGGGGTCGTCCAGGGGCTGGACCTCATCGACTCCTGGCTCACAGACGTCGACCGCGCTCACGTCGAAGGAACGACCGACTCCGAACTGGTCTTCGCGTACATCACCGCGGAGATCGAACGGCAGGGTGACACGGCGACCGGGCTGATCGAGGCGGTGCGGCGGCTCGGCGAGCGGGTTCCGGTCTTTTCCCTTAACCTGCTGCTCGCCGAACGCGGCAAAATCTGGGCGCTGCGCTATCCCGAGAATCGTGAGCTGTGGTCGCTGACGCCCGAAGGCGGGGGGGTCGGCACCACGCGCACGTTGAACTCCGGCCAGTCCCGGCTTGAGGTCGGCCGGCCGGGGGAACCGGTCCCCGCCCATGTGGTGGCCAGCGAGCCTCTCGACGACGACCCTGACTGGCGCCTGCTCGAACCCGGTGAGCTACTGGTCATCGACGGGCTGAACGCCACCTCGTACTTCCCCTTCGACGAGCCCGCGCACAAGTTGCGCTTCGAGGATCTGGCCGGGACCGAGGCCCAGGCCATGTCAGGGGAGCACACCACCGTGACCTGACCGCCCGCCGCGCCGGCCACCGCGTGTGGGGCGTCTCGGCGGCGCCGAGAAACGTGGGAGAGTCCATGGTACTCGAACGGCCCGCGCTTCCGGCCGGTCAGGATTACCGGATCGGTCCGGATGGGTTCGATCAGGCCACGAGGCTGGCCCTGCTGGACAAGCTCTATGCTCATCTCACCGAGCGCGCCGACCACTCCCTCGAATACCAGGTGCGCCAGGACCTCAAGGGCACCGAGACACTCGGGCGGTTTCTCCGGCACCATATCAATAACGCGGGCGATTCTTCGTAGAAGCCATTTTCGGCATACATTCGCGCTGGCTCGAACGCGCAGTGCTCGACTACTATGCGCGGCTGTGGCACATCGATGGCGAGGCGTCCGGCTTCGATGCGGAGGATTCGGGCTACTGGGGCTACGTACTGTCCATGGGGAGCACGGAAGGCAATCTCTACGTCCCTGGAACGACACCGGATTCGTCTTCACCCAACCACACGGAAACCCGTTGGCGCCCATGGCCGTCTCCGAACAATTCCTGCTGTTGGCGATGGAGGCCGGACTCCCACCCGTCCGGCTGCACGACCTGCGGCACGGCGCCGCCACCATCCTGCTACGTGCCGGACACGACCTGAAAGTCGTGCAAGAGACGCTGGGGCTGTCGTCGATCACCATCGCCTCCGACACCTACATCAGCGTCCTGCCCGACCTGGCCCGCCAGTCCGCCGAAGACGCCGCCGCCGTCATCCTCAACGCCCGCACCGGACCCGAGCCGGACGAACCGGCAGCCACGGGCCGCGTCGTCCGGATGCCGCCAGCGTCGAGCCGATGAACGGCCGAGGTTGAGCATCGGATTCACCGCCCAGGTGTCCGCGCCCGAGCCGTTCCGGGCGCGGACACCCGTCCTCGCGTAGTGGCGTGGCTGGCGGCTCGAAGGGGCGGCAAGCGCCTGTGCGGCGGCGTTCCAGCGGGTACGGGGTGGTGATGGCCGGAGCGGTGGCTGGGCGGGTGATCGCAGTGATTCGCGAGCGTGGCGGCGACAGGTCGGCGACAACCGAGCGAACATCGAGCGAACACGGGGACATACCGGGACAGAATCCGGGATCTTGGCAGTGGTAAAACCGCAGGTCAGGTGGAGGCGCGCCCGGCAGGATTCGAACCCGCGACCGTCGGATTAGAAGTCCGAAGCTGTCTGAAGGCTCCGCACCCTCGTTCACCTGCGCGTACTCTCCGGCCGCACCGCCATCCGAACAAGATCATTCCGCACATGTTCCGGATCTTGCTCGGCGACCGCTTCCGCCGCTCGGGAGCCTCCACGCCCGACACGGCTCACAGGTAGATTGGACCCCATGACCGCCCAGCCCGAGGAACCGACCGCGCCGCGCGATCCCGGCGAGGATCCGGCGGCGATCTTCGATGCGCTCCCGCCGTCGCATCGCGACCAGTTCCGGGCCGAGTACGACGCCGCGCTCGACGCGGCCCACGACCTGGCGCGCTTCAAGCAGGTTCAGACTCTCCTACGTCAATGGCGTCTGCGGGCGATCGCCTACGACCGTCCCGGATACGACGAGGCGGTACAGGACGCCCTCCAGAGCCGGGAAGACACCTTCGCTCGCTACACCCCGCCGGGCTGGGAAGGTCGGGTGTGACGTACCGCTGGGACGGCTTCCACGGACGCGCGCTGTACGAACTGAACGGCATCCCCGACGAAGTCCGTGACGGCCCACTCCTGAACCGCCTCCTCGACCTCCTGGAAGCCCCATGGGATGCGGTACCGGAACGGCCAGGCCAAACAGCACTCCGACACGCCTTCTTCGGTGATAACAACGAGGGCATGCTCACGATCCTGGTGGACGAGGAATCCGAGACGCTCCGCATCATCGACATCCTCTGGACGGGCTAGCGGCGTAGCCGCTGTTCTTCCCCCACCTTCCTCCCCCGGCCCCGACGAGACCTGCACTGAGCGGCGGACGGGTTCTGTCAAGGGTGGCGCAGCCATCACGAAGTGACGCCCGAAGGGCGCCCTTGACAGGTTCCGGCCGCCGCCATCCTCAACACACGGGGTCGGGGGGAGCCACGCACATTTCCAGCCCAGGTTGCTACCTCCCTGAACCGGGGGGCTTCCGCCGGAGGCACTCCGGGGTATCTTGTTCGTGGCCTGAGCAGGGGCCTCGTGCCTGCGACATGTTCTTGGTGACGAAACGCCCGAGCAGGGGCTTCGAACCTGCGACCTTGGCGGCGGCGCGGCCCTCGTGACCGCCGGCAGCTGGCGGACGGAGCCGCGGCTTCGCGATGCGTGGCCCGGCGCGGCCGTCCGGTGACCGGCGCCCACGCCGCACGCTCCGGGCGGCCAGGCGCGGGGCCGCGCAGCGGCCTGAGCGCCGCCGCCCCTTGATCCAAAACAGCCAAATTCGGCAGTGGTGCGCACATGCGGGCCCGATAAGGCTACTCTGCCGTGCTCCGCGACAAGCCGAGTACTTCCCGTGCATGGGTTAGGGCTGCTTCTATCCGGTCCGCATGCCAAGTGACAGGATTGGAGGTTCGCTTCTTGTCTAGAACTGCTTGTGGAACCCCAGATTCGAGGAGCATGGCAACCCGCAGGACTGAATAGACGGATTCAGAAAGGAAATATAGCTCATTTCCGCTAAGCTTAGAGGGCCATTCTCCGAGATGAGTCAATTCATTTCGTACTTGAGCGATTGTTTGTGCCCATCTACCCTCTCTGCCGATCATCGGTCGGGTTGTCCCTTTCGCGATTACGGCAAGTTCCCTGAGTCTCTTGGGAAGCGGCGAATCGTTTCCATAATTCATTCGGCCCGTGAACCATTCCTTGTGTTCAGGAGGGGTGGCCGTCATATAAGCGGCCATGAGTTCATCGAACTGATGAACTTCCATATAAGTTCCCCCCTGTGTGATTCTATGGAAAGCTTCGGCAGCGTAGGTAATG
>NZ_SMKT01000098.1 GCF_004348735.1 Actinomadura sp. KC06 | reverse complement strand
TATAAGAGACAGGGGCGGGGGCATGGGAGCCGGGCGGACGCGATCCGGGCCGCTCGTCCGGATGGCCGTCCGGATAACGGCCGCCTCGGACGACGCCCGTCAGCCGGGACGCCGCGAGGCGCTCGATGATCCGCTCCTCGGGCCGCACCCCCAGATGGGCGCAGCAGCACCACAGGTCGTCCACGCAGCGGCGCACGTTCTCCGCCGGAACATCGGCGAAGCGAACGCGCAGCCGCGCCACGAGCTCATCGCGCGTCGGTACGACCGATGGCGACATCTCCCAGCGCTCCACTGTCCCTCCGATCGCTTGCGGACGGGCGTATCCCGTCCGAACTGAGCAGAACCCGCCGGTCAGGCGGGTTCTGAGCTTGGAGGCGACCTACCCGGCGCATGCGCCAGAAAAAGCGACGAACCTAAAAACACGGACATGACACAGCCGTCGCGCGGCAAGCATCCGGGACCGTCCGCGGCACGGGCACGGGCCGCCCGGCTCGACGGGCCTCCCGGGGTCCGGCTCCACCGCGACGGTCACGGAGCGTACTGAATCTTTTACGGATGGTTGCCTGTCGCGAACGTCCCGGGCGCGGCCTGCGGGAATTGCTGATCTATGTCTCCAACACACCCGGGGTGGCCCATGCACGGACAGCCGAAGAACATCACCTGCACCACGTCCGATCAGGCCACCGCGCCGGAGACGGAGACCGAGGCGCCGTGGACGGGAGCGCGGGAGGGTGGTGCGCCGACCGTGCGGCCCGTCCCGGACGGGTTCGGCCCGGAGACACCGCGCACGCCGCACTGGTTCAAGACAGCGGTGTTTTACGAGGTGTCTGTGCGCGGGTTCGCCGATTCCAATGGCGACGGGTACGGAGACCTGCGCGGTCTGATCTCCAAACTCGACCACCTGCAATGGCTCGGCATCGACTGCCTGTGGCTGCTGCCCATCTACCAATCACCACTCAAAGACGGCGGCTACGACATCGCCAACTACACCCAGATCCTGCCGGACTTCGGAGAACTCGGGCACTTCGTGGAGTTGATCGAGCAGGCGCACGCGCGCGGGATCCGGGTGATCGCCGACCTGGTCATGAACCACACCTCCGACCAGCACCCCTGGTTCCAAGCCTCCCGCACCGACCCCGACGGCCCCTTCGGCGACTTCTACATGTGGCACGACACCGACACCAAATACCCCGACGCCCGCATCATCTTCATCGACACCGAAACCTCCAACTGGACCTACGACCCCGTCCGCGGCCAGTACTACTGGCACCGCTTCTTCTCCCACCAACCCGACCTCAACTACGACAACCCCCACGTCCAAGACGCCATGCTGGAAAACCTCCGCTTCTGGCTCGACCTCGGAATCGACGGCTTCCGCCTCGACGCCGTCCCCTACCTGTACGCCCGCGAAGGCACCAACTGCGAAAACCTCCCCGAAACCCACACCTACCTCAAACGCGTCCGCGCCGAAGTCGACCGCCTCTACCCCGACCGCGTCCTGCTCGCCGAAGCCAACCAATGGCCCGCCGACGTCGTCGAATACTTCGGCGACCCCGCCGCCGGCGGCGACGAATGCCACATGGCCTTCCACTTCCCCGTCATGCCCCGCATCTTCATGGCCGTCCGCCGCGAACAACGCTACCCCATCTCCGAAATCATGGCCCAAACCCCCAAAATCCCCGACAACTGCCAATGGGGCATCTTCCTCCGCAACCACGACGAACTCACCCTGGAGATGGTCACCGACGAAGAACGCGACTACATGTACACCGAATACGCCAAAGACCCCCGCATGAAAGCCAACATCGGCATCCGCCGCCGCCTGGCACCCCTCCTGGACAACGACCGCAACCAACTCGAACTCTTCACCGCCCTCCTCCTCTCCCTCCCCGGCTCACCCGTCCTGTACTACGGCGACGAAATCGGCATGGGCGACAACATCTGGCTCGGCGACCGCGACGCCGTCCGCACCCCCATGCAATGGACCCCCGACCGCAACGCCGGCTTCTCCGCCTGCGACCCCGCCCGCCTCTACCTCCCCGTCATCATGGACCCCATCTACGGCTACCAAGCCGTCAACGTCGAAGCCCAAGCCAACAACCCCGGATCCCTCCTCCACTGGACCCGCAAAATGATCGAAATCCGCCAACGCCACCCCGTCTTCGGCGTCGGCTCCTACGTCGAACTCTCCGCCTCCAACCCCTCCGTCCTCGCCTTCACCCGCGAGATCACCGAGGCCGAGAGCCCGTGGGGAGAAATGGACACCGTCCTGTGCGTCAGCAATCTGTCGCGCTTCCCGCAGCCGGTCGAACTCGATCTGCGCCGATTCGAGGGCTACTCCCCGGTGGAATGCATGGGCGGCGTCCAATTCCCGGCCATCGGCGAACTGCCGTATCTGATGACGCTTCCCGGGCACGGCTTCTTCTGGTTCCAGCTGAACCCTCCGGACGACGACGTCACCGAACCGGGCACGTGCGCGGAAAGGACCGGCTGACCGTGCTGCCACCCCATCCGGCCCTTACGCGGGCCCTCGCGGAGTGGCTGCCCGGGCAGCGATGGTTCGGCGGAAAGGACGGCCCCGTCGATGATGTGTCCATCGGCACCGCCACCGAACTCCGCACCGGCGACCCCGCACTGCACCACCTCATCCTGGACGTCCACCAGAACGGCACGGTCGACCATTACCAGCTGCTTCTCGGCGTCCGGCGCGACCTGCCCGACCGGCTCAGGCACGTCGAGATCGGCGCGTCCACCCACGACAAACCGGACGGCCCGGACGGCCGGAAGGTGCGCCTGTACGACGCCGCCCACGACCCCGACCTGACCCGGACGCTGCTGGACGAGCTCGCCGCCGGCGCGTCCATCGGCCCGCTGCGGTTCCGCCACGCCGACGGCGCCCGCATCCGGACGGACCTGACGAGCCTGCCCATCACCGCCGAGCAGAGCAACACGTCGCTGCTGTTCGGCGACGCCTACATCTGCAAGCTGTTCCGACGGCTCAGCCACGGCGTCAACCTCGACCTGGAGGTGAACCTCGCGCTGACCCGCGGCGGCTGCGCGCGTGTCCCGGCCGTCCTCGGCTGGATCGAGCTGGAGCCGGGGCCCGTCCCCGGAGGCGGGCCGGTCACGCTCGGCCTCCTGTCCGACTACCTGCACACCGGCGCGGACGGCTGGAGCCTGGCGATCGCGAGCGTCCGGGACTGGTTCGCGCACACGCCGCCGCCGCGCGACGCCGGGTGGGAGGGCGAGTGGGCCGAGCTGGACGCGAGCGCCGCCGGCGGCGACTTCGCGGCCGAGGCGGAGCGGCTCGGCGCCGCGACCGCCGAGGTGCACGGCGCGCTGGCCCGCGCGTTCGGCGTGACGATGCTGCCCGCCGCCGAGGTCCGCGAGATGGCGGCGCGCATGAACGCCGAGCTGACCGGGACGTGCCGTGCCGTCCCCGGCCTGGCGCCGCACGCCAAGTCGCTCACCGGGGCCTTCCTCGATCTCGCGGCGCGGGCGGAGCCGCTGCCCGTCCAGCGCGTGCACGGCGACTACCACCTCGGCCAGGTCCTGCGCACCGAGAGCGGCTGGACGGTGCTCGACTTCGAGGGCGAGCCGGCGCGGACGCAGCACGAGCGGCGGGCGCTCGCGCATCCGCTGCGGGACGTCGCCGGAATGCTGCGCTCCTTCGAGTACGCGGCCCGGTTCCTCATCACCAAGCCCGGGACGATGCCGCCCGAACCGGGCGGCCGGCTGGAGACGCGGGCGCACGCCTGGGCGGCGCGGAACAGGGCGGCGTTCTGCCGCGGCTACGCGGCGGCGGGCGGTCCCGATCCGGCGGCGCATTCGGTGCTCATTCGCGCCTTCGAATTCGAGAAGGCGGTGTACGAGGTGCGTTACGAGGCGCGGAACCGCCCGGCCTGGCTGCCCGTCCCGCTGAAATCGCTCGCCCATCTGACCGCTTGATCAAAGACACCAAAGGCCGCCGCTAATTCCATGTCATGATCATGCAAAATCGGCGTGCGCGGGAAAATCACGGTGCGATCAACGGGTACCCGAACTCTCGGCAGGGAGATCACCTGTCCCGGCGAAATCCGGACGACGACCCCTGGACGGGGGAACGGAGAGCACCCGAATGTCCACCGCAGGCCAAACACACGGAAACGAGTCCGGGAACGGATCGGCCGTCGGCCATATCGGCCGCGCCCGGGCGGGCGTCCGAAAACAGAGAATGCTCCGGACGGCGGTCACCCTCACGGTGACCGGGCTCGCGCTGGCGGTCCCGACGGGCTCGCAAGCGCTGGCGGCGCTCAATCCCGCGGTGCTGAAACGCCTGCACCTCGACTCCGCCACGCTGAAGAAGGTCCAGGCTTACGACCGGTACCGGACGCGTGAGGCGGCGCAGCGCGAGGGCGCGAGCAAGGCGCTGGCGTTCGCGCGCAAGCAGATCGGCAAGCCGTACCGGTGGGGCGCGGAAGGGCCGGGCGGCTATGACTGCTCCGGTCTCGCGATGGCCTCGTGGCGGAAGGCGGGCGTCAAGCTCCCCCGCGTCACCCACGCGCAGTACCGGCAGGTGAAGCGGAAGGTGGCGCTGAAGGACCTCAAGCCCGGCGACCTCGTATTCTTCCGCGGCCGCAACCATGTCGGGCTCTACGTCGGAAACGGACGCTACCTGCACGCGCCCTATACCGGCGCGAGGGTCAGAATCGACAAGCTCAACGCACGCCGGAAGAAGCAATTCGCGGGTGCGGTGCGACCGGGCGCTCCCGCCTACAAGGAGTGGTCGCCTTCGGTGAAGGAGCTCGTCGAGAAAATCGACCGGATGAGCGCCGACAAGCGCACCGCCCATAAACCGCCAGATAAGCAGCGGACCCCCCAGATTCCGCCACCATCCGACACATTGCCCAAATCACCCGACACTCTCCCCGACCACTCCCCCGATCACGAGCTGGCAGAAACCGGCGCGCCGCCCGGCGAGAAACGGCCGGAAGAGAGCAGACCGGAACCGCGTCCGAGGTACAAGGCGAAGCCCGCGTCGCGCAGCCCGCGCCACGCCCGGCACGACTCGGACTCCTGGGAGAAGTACGTAGGCCCGGTCGAGGAACTGACCGCACCCGGCCACACACCCCACTGACCGTCCGGCCCCTAGAGGGGTACGGCGGACCACCGAGTCAGCACCCACCGCCATGGACGTCACACGTCCATGGCGGTGGCGCACATGTGTCGCAGACATATCGGACGTCCCGTGTTAGGTTGCAGTGAAAACCGTTTTCATTCTCGGGAGTCCTCATGTCCTGTGTTCTGCGCGCCCGGATGCTCGGGACGGGCGCGGCCATCGGCGCGTTCGCGCTGCTGGGCGGCGGCTGCGGCTCGTCCACGGACGCGACGGCCACGCCGGGCGGCGACGCCGTCTCCGTCGTGGCCTCCACCAACGTGTACGGCGACATCGCGCAGCGGATCGGCGGCGGCAAGGTCAGCGTGACGTCGTTCATCAGCGATCCCGGGCAGGACCCGCACTCCTTCGAGGCGGGGACACGCAGCCGGCTCGCGCTCGCCAAGGCCGAGGTCGTGATCGAGAACGGCGGCGGCTACGACGACTTCGTCGGCACGCTGCTCAAGGGGTCCGGGTCCAAGGCGGAAGTGCTGAACGCCGTCCGGATCTCGGGGAAGACGGCGCCCGCGGGCGAGGAGCTGAACGAGCACATCTGGTACGACCTGCCGTCGGTCGCGCTCCTGGCCGACCGGATCTCGGCGGCGCTCGCCAAGGCCGACCCCGGCGACGCGGCGGTGTTCTCGGCGAACGCCGCCGCGTTCAAGGCCGAGCTGAAGACCCTGGAGGGGAAGCTCGCGGAGCTGAAGGCCGCGCACGCGGGCGAGGGCGTGGCGATCACCGAGCCCGTCCCCGGCCACCTGCTGGCGGCCGCCGGGCTGGAGAACCGGACGCCCGAGGAGTTCAGCGAGGCGATCGAGGAGGGCGACGACGTGCCGCCCCGCCTCCTGCGGGAGACGCTGGCGCTGATCACCGGGAAGAAGGTCGAGGCGCTCGTCTACAACGCGCAGACCAGCGGGCCGCACACCGAGAGGCTGGAGAAGGCGGCCAAGGACGGCGGCGTGCCCGTCGTCCCCGTCACCGAGACGCTCCCGGCGGGGAAGAACTACGTCTCCTGGATGGACGGCAACATCGCCGCGCTGCGGAAGGCGCTGTCGTGATCTCGCTCCGCGACGCCGTCCTGGCGTACGGGGACCGGAGGCTGTGGCGGCTCGACCTCGACGTCGCGGCGGGCGAGTTCCTGGTCGTCGTCGGGCCGAACGGGTCGGGGAAGACCAGCCTGCTGAAGGTGCTGCTCGGGCTGCGGCGGCTGTCCGCCGGGACGGTCACCGTGAACGGGCGCGCCCCGCGGCGCGGGAGCGACCTCGTCGGGTACGTCCCGCAGCACCGGACCGTCGTCCCGCACACGCCGCTGCGGGCCCGGGACCTGGTGCGGCTCGGGATCGACGGGCACCGCTGGGGGTCGGGGCGGCCGCGTCCCGAGGCGCGCCGCCGCGTCGAGGCCGCGCTGCGGGACGTCGGCGCCGCGCCGTTCGCGGACGTCCCCCTCGACCTGCTGTCGGGCGGGGAACTGCAGCGGGTCCGGGTCGCGCAGGCGCTGGCGTCCGGCCCGCGCATCCTGCTGTGCGACGAGCCGCTGCTGTCGCTGGACGCCGAGCACCAGCGCATCGTCGCCGGGCTGGTCGACCGGCGGCGGCGCGACCACGGCACGACCGTCGTGTTCGTCACCCATGAGGTCGACCCCGTGCTGCCGCTGGCCGACCGGGTCCTCGACATCGGCGAGGCGGCCGCATGAGCTGGCACGAGATCTTCAACTTCGAGGACTACGGGGCGCTGCTCGGGCTGATCCAGAACTCGATCGTCGCGGGGGCGGTGCTCGGGCTGGTCGGCGGGCTCGCCGGGACGTTCGTCATCATGCGCGACCTGGCGTTCGCCGTGCACGGCATCAGCGAGCTGTCGTTCGCGGGCGCGGCGGCGGCGCTGCTGCTCGGGACGGGCGTGGCCGGCGGCTCGATCGCCGGGGCGCTCGCGGCGGCGGCGCTGATCGGGGTGCTCGGCTCCCGGGCGCGGGACCGGGGATCGGTCATCGGGGTGCTGATGCCGTTCGGGCTCGGGCTCGGCGTCCTGTTCCTCTCGCTCTACGAGGGACGGTCCGCGAACAAGTTCGGCCTCCTCACCGGGCAGATCGTCGCGATCGACACGCCGAAGCTGTCGTGGCTGCTGGCGACGTCGGCCGTCGTGCTGGTGTGCCTGGCGGTCATGTGGCGTCCGCTGGCGTTCGCGAGCCTCGACCCGGAGGTGGCGGCGGCGCGGGGCGTGCCGGTGCGGGCGCTGTCGCCGGCGTTCATGCTGGTGCTCGCCCTCGCGGTGGCCGTGTCGATGCAGATCGTCGGGGCCCTGCTGGTGCTGGCGCTGATCTGCACGCCGGCCGCGGCGGCGGTGCGGGTGAGCGCGTCGCCGGTGCTCGTGCCGGTGCTGAGCACGGTGCTCGCGACGGTGTCGGTGGTCGGCGGGATCCTGCTGTCGGCCGGGTCCAGCATCCCCGTCAGCCCGTACGTGACGACGATCTCGTTCCTCCTGTACGGGGTGTGCCGGGCGGCGGGGGCCGTCCGGACGCGCCGCGGCTGGACGGCACGGCGCGCGCCCCTGCGGCTCGACACCGTTCCCACATGATCTCTTGGTGCCCGCCCGGCACTCACGGGCGGGCGGGCACCGCGCCCCGGACGGCGTTCCGGAAATTCCGGACGCGTGATCACCAGGACGTTGCCATTCGCTTACCCGGCCGTGGGCATCCCCACCGGACGCAGGGGCATCATCAGGGCTCTTGCGACTTTCGGGGCGATTGGGAGGGACGCGATGTGGGACTTCGCGGGCCGGGACACCGCTATCGACCTGGGCAGCGCCACCGTGCGGATGCATGTCCGAGACCGCGGGGTGGTCTGCCGGGAACCGTCGCTGCTCGCCCGATGCCGGCGCACCGGACGCATCCTCGCGCTCGGCGGCCCGGCACAGGAGATGGCGGGACGCAACCCCGACGTGACACTCGTCCGGCCCATCCGGCGGGGCGCGCCGACCGAGACCGATGAGGCCGAGTACCTGATGCGGCATCTCGTCCGCAAGCACCACCGGCGCCACTACACGGCGCGTCCGCGGCTGGTCGTGACGGTGCCGAGCGGGCTGAGCTCCGTCCACTACCGGGCGCTGCAGTTCTCCGCGTACCAGGCGGGCGCGCGGCGGCTCACGCTGGTGCCGACGCCGATCGCCGCCGCCATCGGCATGGGCATGACGTCGTCGGCGCGGCCCGAGGTCGCGGTCATCGCCGACATCGGCGCGGACGTCACCGACGTCGGCGTCATCGCGTTCGGCGGGCTCGTCACGTCCCACACCGCGCACGTCGGCGGCGCGGCGCTGGACCGCGCGATCGTGGCGATGGTCCGGCGCGAGCAGAACGTCTCGCTGTCGGAGTCGGCGGCCGAGGCCGCGAAGCTGGCGGTCGGGGCGGTGCCGCCGCTCGGCCGGCGGCCGGTGCGGCAGACGGTGGTGCACGGGCGCGACATCGCGACGGGGATGCCGCGCGAGGTCGTCCTCACGACCGTGGACATCGGCCGGGCGATCGCCGGGCCCGTCGCCGAGATCGTCGAGGCGATCGGCGCCGGGCTCGCGGGCTGCTCCCCGGAGATCTCCGGCGACCTGCTGAGCGTCGGCGTCACCCTCACCGGCGGGTCCGCCCGGCTGCCCGGCCTGGAGCGGCTGATCCGCGACCGGACGGGCCTCGCCGCACGGATCGGGGACGACACCGGCGACGCGGCCGTGCTCGGCGCCGGAGAGGTGCTTCGCTCGGCCCACTCGCAGGAGCCGTCGGCCAGGGAGAGCTCCCCGCGGCCGCACATCCTGACCACCGTGCCCGAGTTCGAGTACTGAGCCGCGGGCTAAACTCCGGGTCCCATGAGCGACGCACCCGACCGCGAGGGCCCCGGCAGCCCGCAGTTGCAGGAGGTCTCGGACGGGGTGTTCGCCTACGTCCAGCCGGACGGCACCTGGTGGATCAACAACACCGGCTTCCTCGTCGGGTCGCGCGGCGTGACCAGCGTGGACACCTGCTCGACCGAGCGCAGGACCCGCGCCTACCTGGAGGCCATCCGATCGGTGACCGACCGTCCCGTCCGGACGCTGGTCAACACCCACCACCACGGCGACCACACGTTCGGCAACTACCTGTTCTCCGGCGCGACCGTCGTCGGGCACGAGCAGACGCGCGCGGGCGCGCTCGCCTGGGGCAAGCCGTTCGACGAGCCGTTCTGGACGAAGGTCGACTGGGGCGACGTCGAGCTGGAGCCGCCGTTCCTCACCTACACCGACGCCGTGACCCTGTGGGTGGACGAGCTGCGCTGCGAGGTCCGGCACGTCGGGACGCCCGCGCACACCACCAACGACTCGATCGTGTGGATCCCGGACCGGCGCGTCCTGTTCTGCGGCGACCTGCTGTTCAACGGCGGCACGCCGTTCCTGATGCAGGGGTCGGTGTCCGGCGCGATCAAGGTGCTGGAGGACGTCGTCGCGCCGCTGGACGCGGAGGTGATCGTCCCCGGGCACGGCCCGGTGGCGGGGCCGGAGCTGATCGACCGTGTCGTCGAATATGCCCGGTTCGTCCAGACGACGGCCTGGGCGGGGAAGGCGGCCGGGCTGACGCCGCTGGAGGCCGCGCGGGAGGCCGACCTCGGCCCGTTCGCGGAGCTGACCGACGCCGAGCGGCTCGTCGGCAACCTGCACCGCGCCTACGCCGAGCTGGACGGCCTCGAACCCGGCGCGCAGATCGACCTGGTCTCCGCCCTCAACGACATGATCGAGTTCAACGGAGGCCGTCCGCTGACCTGCCGCGCCTGAGCGAGGTGACCATCGAGGGGGCGAACATGGAGGACGGGACGCTGGCGGTGGGGGCGGGACGGCCCGCGCCGGAGAACTTCGCGCCGGGGCTGCCCGGTCCGGTGTTCGCGGCGCACTACCACCTGGCCGGGGAGGCCGCCGGGCCCTACACGTACGGGCGCGACGAGAACCCGACGTGGACGCTCCTGGAGCGCGCGATCGGCGAGCTCGAAGGCGGCGCCGAGGTGGTGTCGTTCTCGTCCGGGATGGCGGCCGTCGCGGGCGTGCTGCTGTCGCAGGTGCGGGCCGGTGACGTGGTGGTCATGCCCGGTGACTGCTACACGACGACCCGGATGCTGAAGGAGCGGCTGGAGTCGTACGGGGCGGTCGTCCGGATGGGGCCCACGGCCGGGGACGCGCAGATCCGGCTGCTGGACGGGGCGCGGCTGGTGTGGCTGGAGACGCCGTCCAACCCGATGCTGGACGTGTGCGACATCGCGCGGGTCGCCGAGGCGGCGCACGCGGCGGGCGCGCTGGTGGCGGTGGACAACACGCTGGCCACGCCGCTCGGGCAGCGGCCGCTCGATCGGAGCGCCGACTTCTCCGTCGCCAGCGACACGAAGGCGATGTCCGGGCACGGGGACCTGCTCCTCGGGCATGTGGCCACGCGGGATCCCGGACTGGCCGAGGGCGTCCGGCTGTGGCGCAAGACCGTGGGCGCGATCCCGGGGCCGATGGAGGCGTGGCTGGCGCACCGGTCGCTGGCCACGCTGCAGTTGCGGCTGGACCGGCAGGCCGCGAACGCGCTGGCGCTGGCGGAGGCGCTGCGGGACCGTCCGGAGGTCTCGGGGCTCAGGTATCCGGGGTTGCCGGACGACCCGTCCCACGAGGTGGCCGTCCGGCAGATGCGGCGGTTCGGGTGCGTCGTCTCGTTCACGCTGCCGGACGAGGCGGCGGCGGAGCGGTTCCTCGGCTCGCTGCGGCTCGTCATGCAGGCGACGAGTTTCGGCAGCGTGCACAGTTCGGCGGAGCGGCGCGGACGGTGGGGCGGCGACGCGGTGGAGCCCGGCTTCGTCCGCTTCTCCGCGGGGATCGAGGACACGGAGGACCTGGTCGCGGACGTCCTTCGGGCGTTGGGGAAAATGTCGTGATTCCGGGTGGTCACCGGTTGTAGCGTGGCCGCCCATGAGCGAAGCGCGGGCACTTCTGGACAGCGGCGACATCGCCGGGCTCATCCGGCATCTGCGGTTCAACGCCGAGGACATGGAACTGGCCGAGGTGGCGGAGCTCATGGAGGGCGCGGCCGCCCGGTCCGGGTTCGACGACATGCGGGACGCGGCCGCGGCGATGGTCCGCGCGCGGGGGCCGCAGGAGCTGTACGACTTCGGGTACGCGTGCATCGAGCGCGGCGTGCCGTTCCTGGCGATCCCGGCGCTGCGGCGTGCGCTGGAGCTGATGCCCGACGAGCCGGTGCTGCTGATGGAGCTGGTCTCGGCCCTGGAGCGGGAGAACCGGCACGCCGAGGCCGTCGCCGTGCTGGAGCCGCGCGTGGTGTCGCTGGACCCGTGGCCCGCCCGGTACCTGCTCGCCTACAACGCGCTCCTGGCCGGGGACGTCGTCCGGGCGGACCGGGAGGCGACGGCGCTGCCCGTCCCGGACGACCCCGACTGGGCGCCCGCCCATGACCGGCTGGCGCGGATGCTCGCCAGGGCGCGGGCGGTGCGGGCCGTCGGCCCGCTCGATTCCACGGACCTGCGGGGCTGGCATTTCGCGCTGGGCGGGAGCGTCCTGGGCACGATCTCGCCGTACGGGTTCGACCAGGGCATGACGGGACGGTTCGCGTACACCTCCGACAGCTTCGCGATGTGCCGCCGGGCCCTCGACCGGCTGCGGCTGATCCTGGACGCGGCCGGACGGCGCCCCGCGTCGGTCGGCGTCCTGCCGGACCGGTCGAGCCGGATCCTGGGGCTCGCGGCGGCCGAGGTGTTCGGGCTCCCGGCGGAGCCGTACGCCCCCGGACGCCCCGGCGTCCTGGTGGTCGCCTACGATCTGAACGGCACCGAGGCGGCCGGGCTGCGGGAGCGCGCCGAGGGGCAGGTCCTGTTCGAGCGCGCCACCTGCTGGACGGACCCGCCGGGGATCAGCGCCGACGTCACGGGGCTGCTGCACCAGGTCGTCGTCCCGCCGTGGGGCGAGCGGCTGCGGGTGACGCCGTCCGGGGAGACCGAGACCGTCCCGCCGGACGGGCGGCCCGCGGAGGAGCTGGCGGCCGAGATCGTCCAGGCCGCGCCGGAGCCGGACGACGGGGCCGGCGACGGCGCGCCGCCCGACCCCGACGACGCCCTCGCCGGGTTCGCGCGGGCGGTCGCCGGGCAGTGGCTCATCGGGCCGCGGGACGCCGTCCGCTCCCCCGGCCCGGTGCCGAGCAGCCGCTTCGCCTAAGCCGCCTAGGACGACATGTCGCGCTCGACGGCCTCCGCGGCCTTGCGGGCGGCGATCAGGACCGGGTCCCAGACCGGCGAGAACGGCGGCGCGTAGCCGAGGTCGAGGCCCGTCATCTCCTCGACGGTCATGCCGTTCCACAACGCGATGGCGAGGCCGTCCACGCGCTTGGCGGCGTTCTCCTCGCCGACGATCTGCGCGCCGAGCAGCCGTCCCGAGCGGCGCTCGGCGATCAGCTTCGTCTTCATCATGGTCGCACCCGGGTGGTAGCCCGCGCGGGTGGTGGACTCGACGACCACGCTCAGCGTGTCGAACCCGGCGGCGGCCGCCTCGCGCTCGTTCAGCCCGGTCCGCGCGACCTCGATCCGGCAGATCTTGGAGACGGCGGTGCCGACGACGCCGGGGAACGTCGCGTAGCCGCCGCCGAGGTTGATCCCGGCGACGCGGCCCTGCTTGTTGGCGTGCGTGCCGAGCGCGATCGCGACGGGGCCGCCCGAGACGAGGTGGCGGGTCTCGACGCAGTCGCCCGCGGCCCAGACCCGGTCGGTGCGGGTGCGCATCCGCCGGTCGGTGACGATGCCGCCGGTCGGGCCGGTCTCGATCCCGGCGGCGCGGGCGAGGTCGGCGCCCGGCCGGACGCCGAGCCCGAGGACGACGAGGTCGGCGGGCAGGGTCCGGTTCGCGGTGCGGACGGCGGTGACGTGCCCGTCCGGGGAGGTGTCGAAGCCCTCGACCGGCTCCCCGAGGTGCAGGTCGACGCCGATGTCGCGGATCGCGTCGGCGATGACGGCGCCCATGTCGGGGTCGAGGGTCTGCATCGGCTGATCGGCGGCGTCCACGATCGACACCTCCAGGCCGCGCATCACCATCGCCTCGGCCATCTCCAGGCCGATGTAGCCGCCGCCCACCACGACCGCGCGCCGCGGCTCGCCCTGTTCGAGGACGCGACGGATGCCGATCCCGTCGTCGAGGATCTGCACGCCGTGGATGCCGCGCGCGTCCGCCCCGGGCAGCCGCGGACGCGCGGGGACGGCGCCGGTCGCGACCATCAGCTGGTCGTAGGGCTCCCAGCGCTCGCCGCCGCCCTCGTGGTCGCGGACCCGGACCCGGCCCCCGGCCACGTCGATCTCGACGGCCTCGGTGCGCAGCCGCAGGTCGATGTCGCGGTCGCGGAACTGGGCGGGGGTGCGGGCGATGAGCTTGTCGAGCTCCTCGACCACGCCCCCCACGTAGTACGGGATGCCGCACGCCGAGTACGACGCGTGGTGCCCGCGTTCGACGACGAGGATCTCCAGGTCGTCCGCGCTCCGGAGCCTGCGGGCCTGGGACGCGGCGCTCATCCCAGCCGCGTCGCCCCCGATGACGAGCAGCCGTTCCCGTGCGGCCATGGCGCATCCCCCTTCGACCGTCAGATTCCGTACACGCGGCGGGCGTTGCCGGACGCGATCAGCCCGGCGACGCGTTCGGCGTCCCGGGCCGTCCAGGCGCCGTCGTCCGCTCCCCCGGCGAGGAATCCCGCGAGGCCGTGCCGGAACAGCAGCGCGCCCAGATGGAACAGCTCGGCCAGCCCGAACGCGTCCGACGAGTAAAGCACCTTCCCGAACGGCGCGAGCTCCAGCAGCTCGGCGATCAGCGCGGGCGACCGGTGCCCGAGGTTGTGGGTCGCGAGGCCCGCGTCGACGTACACATTCGGGAGCACCTGCGCGAGGTAGCCCGCGTGCCGATGGAACGGATAGTTGTGCAGCAGCATCGCGGGGACGGGATCCATCGCGCGCAGCAGCTCGATGAGCAGCAGCGGGTCTCCGCGGCGCAGGTCGGCGTCGACGTCGCCGAGCCCGACGTGGAACTGCACCGGCAGCCCGGCGTCGACCGCGCACCAGACGAGGAACCGGTGCAGGACCTCGTCGCTCACGCGCGGGGCATCGGCCCGCATGAGCCGTCCGGCCGCCCCCGTGACCTCCGCCGGGGACGGGCGCTCGCCCGACAGCTCCAGCCCGGCCCGGTACGCGGCGATCGACTTCGCGCCGACCGCGTCGTGCCCCTGGATGCGGGTGCGGACCTCGTCGGCGAAGCGCGCGGCGTCGACGCCGTCCGCCGCGACCTGCTCGGCGACGCGCTCCAGCCGGACGATCTCGTGCGCCCGCGCCCCCGCGAGACGTCCCAGCTCCAGCGGATCGAGGATCGACTCGGGCGTGTACCCGGTGTCGACGCACAGGGCCTCCAGGCCGGCGGCGTCCAGGAAGCGGCGGTTCACCTCGGCCGCGCCCAGCTCGGCGCGGCGGGCGAGGTAGGCGTCCGGCTCCGCGTGCGCGTCCAGGTCCAGGACGGGCGGGCACCAGCGCCGCAGCGCGAACCCGACCTGCGTGTCGAACATGCTGACGCCGGGCGGGCCGGTGCCCTCCGCCTCCGTCAGCAGCGCCTCGAACTCCGCGCGGTCCAGGTCCCGGCCGAGGACGCCGTGGCAGTGGTGGTCGGCGAGCGGGAGCGACTCGAGGTATTCCAGCACGGCCCGTCTCCTCCCTGAAAGGGGATGATCTCCCTACGATGCCCTTGCGGGACGTCGTTCGTCGTCCCGTCACGCCGACGCCACTCCGATCGGGAGCCAGCACCGTGGAACAGATCCCTGAGACCGTCCCCGTCGGGCACAGCCTGGACGGCCACACCCGCGCGCGGCTCGGCCGGCGCGCCGCCGAGACCGCGCGGCGGCTGGCCGGGCAGGACATCGTGGCCGTCGCGCTCACCTGGGTGGACGTCAGCGGGATCACGCGGACCAAGACCGTCCCGGTGGAGCGCCTGGAGCACGCGGCGACGTGGGGCGTCGGGATGTCGCCGGTGTTCGACGTGTTCCTGCTGGACGACTCGATCACGTCCGGCAAGCACATCGGCGGCCCGGCCGGGGACCTGCGCCTCCACCCGGACCTGGACCGCCTCCGCATCCTGGCGGCGCTGCCGGGCTGGGCGCACGCGCCCGCGCTCCGGTACGCGCAGGACGGCGGCGTCCACCCCCTGGACACGCGGGCGCTGCTGCGGCGCGAGACCGAGCGGCTCGCGGAGGGCGGCTGGTCGGTGAAGGCCGCCGTCGAGATCGAATGGGCCGTGTCGAAGGGCGGCGGGGACGATTTCGTCGCGGCGTGCCGCGGCCCCGCGTACGGGATGACGCGGATCTCCGAGCTGGCCGCTTACCTGCGGGACGTCCTGGCGGCGCTGAAGGAGACCGGGGTCGCCGTCGCGCAGCTGCACCCCGAGTACGCGGCCGGGCAGTACGAGGTGTCGGTCGCGGCCGAGGACCCGGTCGGCGCGGCGGACACCGCCGTCGTGGTGCGGGAGACGATCCGGGCCGTGTCGATGGAGCACGGCCTGGCCGCCTCGTTCTCCCCGAAGGTCGAGGCGGACTCGGTGGGCAACGGCGCGCACGTCCATCTGAGTCTGTGGCGGGAGAACGCCGGTACAGGCCCGGTGAACGCGATGGCGGGGGGCGACGGGCCGTGCGGGATGACGGCCGCCGGGGAGGCGTTCGCCGCCGGGATCCTGCGCCGGATCCCGGCGCTGCTGGCGGTCGGGGCGCCGGCGGTGGCGAGCTACCTGCGGCTCGTCCCGTCGCACTGGGCGGGCGCGTTCGCGTGCTGGGGGCCGGAGAACCGGGAGGCGGCGCTGCGGTTCATCACCGGCGCGGAGGGCGAGCAGTCCCGCGCGGCGAACCTGGAGGTCAAGTGCCTGGACGGGGCCGCCAACCCGTACCTGCTGCTGGCCGCGCTGCTCGCCGCCGGACGGGACGGGCTCGGCGCCGACCTGCGGCTCCCGGAGCCGGTCGAGGTCGACCCGGCCTCGCTGGCGGAGGAGGAGCGCGCCGCCCGCGGCATCGAGCCGCTGCCGGCGTCGCTGGCGGAGGCGGTGGAGGCGTTCGAGGCGGACGCCGTCCTGCGGGACGCGCTCGGCGAGGCCGTCACCGACACCGTGTCGGCCGTCCGGCGCGGCGAGATCGAGCTGCTGGACGGCGCGTCCCCGGAGGAGATCGCCGCCGTCACCCGCTGGCGCCACTAGGACGCGTCCGATGGAGGGGCGTCACCGGGCTCGCCTCGAACCGCAGCACGCGCACCTGGACCTCGCCGCAGGCGCAGCGGGTGTAGGTCACCACGCCCTCGGACGTCAGGTGGCGCGAGAGCACCTCGTACGCCTCGGACTCGGGCCAGCCACAGCGTGGGCATTCCTCCACCGCGCACATCCCCGTGGAAGTGGGTAAGGGTTGTAACTAGTATGTCGTTTACAGCATGGCATGCCACCGGAGGCCACGGCAATGCGGATCACTGGATACAAGAGCCACGGGGTGGCCGCGGCGGCGGCGCTGGTCAACGCCGTCACCAGCACCGGCGGTGACGACTCCGCGGACGCGCTGCGCCGGATCCTGCGCGACAACGAGTTCTTCTGGCGGCAGTTCAGGGACGGCGACGCCGACGACTTCCGCGCCTGGGGCCGGACGCTGCGGCCGTTCTTCGAGGCCGCGAGCGTCGAGGACGCGATGGCCCTGCTGAACGGGCTGCTGCTGCAGGTCCCGATGCACCCGCACCTCGCCGACCACGAGCCGCACGGCCTGCACATGCACTACGCGCCGCCGTCGTCCCGGCTCCCGGACCGGTTCCGCGCGACGACGCTGATGAACCTCGCCGAGCTGATCGTCGAGCACGGGCTCACCCGGACGGGTGTCTGCGCGGCGGACGGCTGCGACCGCGTGTACGCCGACACGTCCCGGGCGGGGCGGCGCCGGTTCTGCTCGGAGTCCTGCGCCAACCGGACGAACGTCGCCGCCTTCCGCGCCCGCCGCCGCACGTGATCGTCCGCGGGTGACCTATCTCGCTTTCAGCGGCTTTACCGCAACATTGCCGGCCTGCGGGAAGGACACCGGGCATGTCGTTCGCGTTCCTGCGCCGGGTGCCGAGGTCCGACGTCCACCGGATCGCCCGGCTGACGATCACCGCCGTGGCGGCGTACGTGCTGGCCCTGGCGGTGCTGCCGGAGGGCGGGCCGAAGCCGCTGCTGTCGCCGCTGACCGCGCTGCTCGTCGTCCAGTTCTCCGTCTACCAGACGATCAGGGCGGGCATCCTGCGGGTCGCCGCCGTCACCTCCGGGGTGCTGGTCGCGGTGATGGCCGCGAGCACCATCGGGTTCTCCTGGTGGACGCTCGGCCTGACGATCCTCGCCGCGCTCGTGATCGGGCACGTGCTGCGGCTGCGCGAGCACGTCCTGGAGGCGCCGATCTCCGCGATGCTGATCTTCGCGCTGGGCGCGGCCAGCGAGACCGGTGCCGCCGAACGGGTCCTGGAGACGCTGATCGGCGCCGCCACCGGCCTGGCCGCGACGCTGCTGGCGCCGTCGGTGCGGATCCGCCCGGCGGAGGAGGCCGTCCAGGACGTCACCGAGAAGCTCCGCGGCCTGGTCGAGGAGATCGCGGACGGGCTGCGCGGCGAGCGGACGGCGCACGAGGCGGCCCGCTGGCAGGACGACGCCGAGCGGCTCGCCCGCGAGATCGGCCGCGCCGACCAGGAGCTCGGCGCGGCGGAGGAGAGCGTCCGGCTGAACCCGCGCACGCGGGCGCGACGGCTGATCGACGCCGGGGTCGCGCTGCGCAACGCGATGGAGACGATGGAGCACTTCACGCTGTCGCTGCGCGGCCTGACCCGCGCGCTCGCCGACGACGAGCGGCTCGGGGAGCGGGGCCGGCTGCTGACCGACGGGGCGCTGCGCCGCGAGCTCGGCGACGCCCTCGCGGGGATCGCCGCCAGCGTCGCCGCCTACGGGCGGCTGGCCCGCTCCGACCTGGCCCGCGACGCGCGGCCGTTCCTCGCCGAGCACGACCTCGAGGTCCGGGTGGACGTCGCCCGCGAGCGCCGCGCGAGGCTCGCCCGCAGGCTGCACGAGCGGGCCGTGGCCGGGGACCCGTGGCCGCTGTACGGGGAGGTGTCCATGGACGTCGACCGGCTCATCGAGAACCTGCGCGTCGAGCACCGGACCCGTGCCCGCGAGCACTGGCGGCGGCACCGCGGCGCGTCCCGGCATCTGCCCGCGCGTCCCGTCCAGGCCGTGCAGCGGGCGGGGCATCAGCTCCGCCGGGCCGCCGGTTCCGCCGCGGACGCGGCCGAGCGGAACGCCCGCGCTTCCGGCGAGCAGTACTGGCGGCGGCGTCCGGGCGGACGCCCCTGACCTCGCGAGGCCGGCGGCGGCGAGGCGGGCGGCAGAAGGCAGAGGCCCGTCCCTGAGGGTTGCCCCTGGGGGTCAGGAACGGGCCTCTGCGCGGATGGACCGTCAGCTGGGGCCGGTCAGCGGAAGGTCGGCTCCAGGACGTCGACGCCGCGCGTGTTGTCGGCGACGTACACGTACTTGCCGTGCCAGTACGGCTGCCAGGACGAGGCGTCCGCCGGGCGATAGTAGGCGACCTGCTTCGGGTTCGTCGGGTCGCGCACGTCCAGGAATCGGGTGCCCTGCGCGTAGAACGACTGGACGAGGATGCCGTCGCGGACGTCGAGGTAGTGCGCCGAGCAGTCCAGGCTCTTCGGGTCGCTGCCCTCCTTGCCGGCGACGCCCCACGTGCCGACGGTGCGCAGGCGGAACGGGTCCTGCGGGGTGGAGCGCCAGCCCTCACCGCGGTAGGAGCCCTCCAGCGACGCGATGACGAGCAGCCCGTCGTTGGCGCAGCCGTCGCCGAAGGTCTCCTCGGTGACGTAGATCAGCTTGCCGTTGCCCCACCTGCGCGGATCGGCGGCCTGGTTCCGGGTCCGCCCGGTGGCGCGGTAGCTGTTGTGCATGAACGTGGAGTTGATGGTGGCCTCGTCCAGGCCGCCGCCCGCGTACGGGACGGGGTCGTACGCCGTTGCCCGGCGCCACTTCTTCGCCACCGGGTCGTAGTGCCGGCCGGACGTGTGGTACCCGCGGACGCCGCCGCGCCCGGACGCCCACGCGACCCCGTCGGAGTCGACCTGGATGTCGTGCGTGTAGTCGGTCTTCCCGTCGTTGCGGCCGGTGTCGATCGGCTTCTCGAACACCTTCGGCTTGGCCGGGTTCCGGACGTCGGTGACCCACACGGGCCGCCCGCCCCAGTCGGCGGGCATCCAGTCCGCCTTCGCGGGCCCGCCCGTCCAGAGGTACTTGCAGTCGTTGACGCAAGTGGTGGTGTGCCCGGCCGGGACCTTCACGTAGGTGATGTGCCGCAGGTTCTCCGGCTTGGACGCGTCCACGACGTAGATGCCGGACTCGCCCGTCTTCGTGTCCCCGCCGAACGCGCGCGGGTCACGCGACAAGTAGATGATCTTGCGTTCGGGGTCGAAGTCGGTGTCCTCGGTCTCCCACATGCCGGGCATGTTCAGCTGCCCGACCAGCTTGGGCGAGCGGGGGTCGGCGGACACGTCGTAGGCCTTCAGCCCGAACTCGCCGGTCGCGTACATGATCGTCCGCTTGTGCCGGCCGCGGCCGTAGTCGATGAACATCAGCGAGATGGCGCCCTTGGCGTCGGTCACCCCGCCGACGCGCCGCACGCCCTTGATCGCCTCGGACTCCGTGCTCGCCGCGGGCGCCCGGTGGTAGTGCCCGGCGTGGCGTCCGCCGCCGGTGCCCTCGCCCTCGGACGCGGCCCGCGTGCTCTGTGCGCCTGGCGGCTCGGGCGGGCACGCCCAGGCGGTCCCGGCCATCAGCGCCGCGGCCGTCGCGGCCGCGGCGCCGCCTTGCAGCAGGCGCCGGACGGAAACGGATGTGCGGGGAGACATCGCACCTCCAAGGGAGAGATCATCCAGGCGCCAGTGTGAACGAGGCGGGAACGTTGATCAACAGGCGCGCGGATCACGAAATGGACTCAGCACCGTAAGGACTGGTCGGACCTGTCGTCCTGCCGTACCCTCGCGCTCGTCCCCGCCCTGGCTCCCGGGAGAGGCATTGAAGAGCTCCACCCGCACCGCCGCCCTGGTCACCGGGGCGGTGGTGGTCCTGCTGGCCCCGATCGCGGCGCTCCGGGCGGCGAGCGGCCCGGACGACCCGCGGATCTCCGTCGGCGCGGCCGCCCCGGCGACGCTGCTGCCCGGCGACGTCCGCGACACCGCCGGCCGCATGATCGCGAACGCGGTCTGGACGGGCCTGGTCTCTTACGACCCGAAGACCGGCGCGCCCGCGAACGCCGCCGCCGAGTCGATCACCAGCCCGGACCGGAAGGCATGGACGATCCGGCTCCGCCCCGGCGCGACGTTCCAGGACGGGACGCCCGTCACGTCCCGCTCCTTCACCGGCGCCTGGACGGCCGTCCTGCGCGAGGGCTGGGCCGGGGCGCGGCTGTTCACCGACGTCGCCCGCGTCAAGGGCGCCGAGCGGGGCGCGACCGAGATCCCGGGCCTCAAGGTCAAGGACGACCGGACGTTCGAGGTGACGCTCGACCGTCCGCTGGCCGGGTTTCCGGCGCTGCTCGGCGACCCCGCGTTCTTCCCGATGCCCGAAAAGGTCCTGACCTCGCGGGACTGGGCGTCCTACGGCCGCGCGCCCGTGGGCAACGGCCCGTTCCGGCTGACGTCGAAGAGCGCGCGGGAGATCGTCCTGGCACCCGTGAAGGGCGGGCGATCGGTCGTCGTGAAGCAGATGCCGGACGCGCGCACGCAGTACGCCGCCGCCGAGGCCGGCGACCTCGACGTCGCCACGCAGGTCCCGCCCGAGCGGCACGAGTCGATGGACGCCGACTTCGGCGGCCGCCACCGCGCCGTCCCCGGACGGGAGGTGACCTACCTGGCGTTCCCGGGGTGGGAGGAGCGGCTCGCGTCCCCGACCGTCCGGCACGCGCTGTCCATGGCGATCGACCGTTCCGCCGTGACCGAGGGGCCGCTCGGCCACCAGTACACGCCCGCGGACGCGCTCGTCGCGCCCGGCATCCTCCCGGGTCACCGCGAGGGGCAGTGCCGCCTGTGCCTCCACGACTCGAAGGCCGCCGTCTCCGCGCTGGCCGACGCGGGCGGCCTCACCGGGCCGGTGAACCTCTGGTACGAGGCGAACCGGGGCGATGACGCGTGGGTGCGGACGGTCGCCGACCAGCTCCGCAAGGAGCTCAAGCTCGACGCGCGCCCGCACCCCGTGACCGGCCTCGCCAAGGCCCTGGGCGACCGCGAGGTGGACGGCCCGTTCGTCGTCCGCACCACCGCCGCCTACCCCGCGCCCGTCGCCGCGCTCGCGCCGCTTCTGGACGCCGGAACCGGCTTCGACGACGACTACGCCACCGGCCTGGTCGCCGAGGCGGAGCGCGCGACCAGCCCGGACGAGGGCGTGATCCCGGCGCGTCTCGCCGAGAGCGCCATGTTGCGGGACATGCCGGCGATGCCGCTGTGGTCCCGCCACGACCACCTGGTGTGGTCGGAACGCGTCCGCGGCGTCACCGCCGGGGCCTTCACCGGCCTCCGCCTCACGGCCCTGTCCGTCAAGGAATGACGGTCGCGACCTCATCGGTGGGCTCCACGGCCTTGCCGGTGGCCGGCGAGATCATGCCGGGGCACAGCGCGCGGCTCCGCAGGTTCTCCATGATCGCGGGGATGGCCTCGATGGTCGCGTCGTAGCCGTCGTGCATGAGGACGATCTCGCCGCTCTGCACGGTGACGGCCTCCTCCACGATCTCCTCGGCGGACTTGCCGCTCCAGTCCCGGGTGTCGACGTCCCAGAGGATCTCGGCCATGCCGAGCCCCCGCGCGATCTCCTTGACCGTGTCGTTGGTGTTCCCGTACGGGGGCCGGAACAGCACCGGCGCCGTCCCGGTGATCTCCTCCAGCAGGACCTGGGTCCGTGCGAGCTCGGACTTGATCCCGTCGTCCGGCAGCTTCGTCAGCTGCGGATGCGACCAGCTGTGGTTGGCGATCCACATGCCGGCCTCCTTCTCGGCGACGACCAGCTCCTCGTTCTTCTCCGCCTTCTCGCCGATGTTGAACAAAGTGGCCCGGACGCCGTTCTCCCGCAACGCGGAAAGGAGCCGGGCGGTGTGCTCCGGGGTGGGGCCGTCGTCGAAGGTCAGGCCCACATAACCCGCTCTGCATTTCCGGTCGTCGGCGGCGCGGGCGGGGGCGGCGGCCGCGGCGACCGCGAGTCCGGCCGCGAGAACGGCCGTCAGGGCGAGGAGGAGGATGTGCGGGAGCGGCGCGTGGCCGCGGGGCGCGGGAGCATGTGTGATCATGTCTGCATTTTGGAAATGCTTCCGAAACACCTGTCAATACTTTCTCGACAGTGGCCCCGAACTGAAATTTCAGTAGCCGCTGAAAATGGCGCTACCGCTGGGACAGGCGGTGGGCGAGGGCGGTGTGGCGGCGGCCCGCGCCGGCGGTGCGGACGGCGGCGGCGAGCGCCCGGCGCGACCCGACGAGGACGACGAGCTTCTTCGCACGGGTGATCCCCGTGTAGAGGAGGTTGCGGCGCAGCATCATCCACGCGCCGGTGGTGAGCGGGATGACGACGGCCGGGTACTCGCTGCCCTGCGAGCGGTGGATCGTGATCGCGTAGGCGTGGGCGAGCTCGTCCAGCTCGTCGAAGGCGTAGCCGACGCTCTCGTCCTCGTCGGTCACGACGGTCAGCGACTGCTCTTCGAGGGACACCGACGTCACGACGCCGACGGTGCCGTTGAAGACGCCCGCCTCGCCCTTGTCGTAGTTGTTGCGGAGCTGGGTGACCTTGTCGCCGACGCGGAAGACGCGTCCGCCGTAGCGGCGTTCGGGGCGCGCGTCGTCGTGCGGGGTGAGGGCCTCCTGCAGCCGCGCGTTCAGCTCCCCGGCCCCGGCGGCGCCCCGGTGCATCGGCGTGAGGACCTGAACGTCGCGGCGCGGGTCGAGGCCGAACTTGCGCGGGACGCGGTTGGCGACGACGTCCACGGTCAGCTCGGCCGCCTCGTCCTGCTCCTCGCACGGGAACAGGAAGAAGTCGGGGTAGCCGTGCGTCTGCGGATGGTCGCCCGCGTTGACGCGGTGCGCGTTGACGACGATGCCGGACCGCTGCGCCTGCCGGAAGATCTTCGTGAGCCGGACGCGCGGGATCGCCTCGGCGCCGAGCAGGTCGGCGAGCACCTCGCCCGCGCCGACGGACGGGAGCTGGTCGACGTCCCCGACGAGCAGCAGGTGCGCGCCGCGCGGGATCGCCTTGACCAGCTTGTTCGCCAGGATCAGGTCGACCATCGAGGACTCGTCGACGACGACCAGGTCAGCGTCCAGGGGGTTGTCCTGGTCGAACTTGGGGTCGCCGCCGGGCTGGAGCTGCAGGAGCCGGTGGACGGTCGCGGCCTCGTGCCCGGTCAGCTCGGCGAGCCGCTTGGCGGCCCGCCCGGTCGGCGCCACCAGGACGATCTTCGCCTTCTTCGCGGCGGCCAGCTCCACCACCGACCGGACGGTGAAGCTCTTGCCGCAGCCGGGCCCGCCGGTCAGCACCGACACCTTCGACGTCAGCGCGAGCTTGACCGCCTCCTGCTGCTCGGGGGCAAGGTCCTGGCCGGTGCGCTGCCTCAGCCACGGCAGCGCCTTGCCCCAGTCGACGTCGGCGAACGCCTTGAGTCTGTCGGTCGGGGCGTCGAGCAGCTCCAGCAGGCCGCGGGCGAGGGAGCGTTCGGCCCGGTGGAACGGCACCAGGTACACGGCGGGGATCGTCGCGGCGTCCTCGCCCTCGCCGGGGATCGGCTCCCGGACGACGCCCTCGTCGCGGGCCAGCTCGTCCAGCGCCGGGACGATCAGCTCCCGCCCGACGCCGAGGATCTTCTCCGCGGCCGTGACGAGGTTCGGCTCCGGCAGGAAGCAGTGGCCGTCGTCCGCGGCCTCCGACAGCGTGTACTGCAGGCCCGCCTTGATCCGCTCGGGGCTGTCGTGCGGGATGCCGACGGCCTGCGCGATCGTGTCGGCCGTCTTGAACCCGATGCCCCACACGTCCGACGCGAGCTGGTACGGCTGCTTGCGGACGGTGTCGATCGACTCGTCGCCGTACTGCTTGTAGATCCGGACGGCCAGGGACGTCGACACCCCGACGCCCTGCAGGAAGACCATCACCTCCTTGATGGCCTTCTGCTCCTCCCACGCCTCGCCGATCCGCTTCGTCCGCTTGGGCCCGAGGCCCTGGACCTCGGCGAGCCGCTCCGGCTCCTCCTCGATGATCCGCAGGATGTCGGTGCCGAAGTGGCCGACCATCCGGTCGGCCATCACCGGCCCGATCCCCTTGATCATGCCGGAGCCGAGGTAGCGGCGGATGCCCTGGATCGTCGCCGGCAGGACGGTCGTGTACGACTCGACCTCGAACTGCTTGCCGTACTTGGGGTGCGAGCGCCACCGTCCGACCAGGCGCAGGCTCTCCCCCACCTGCGCGCCGAGGAGCGCGCCCACGACCGTCAGCAGATCGCCGCCGCTCTTCGCGGTCGCGACGCGCGCGACGGTGTAGCCGGTGTCCTCGTTGGCGTACGTGATCCTTTCCAAGACCGCGTCAAGATCCACCGGACGCGGCGCGCCGTCGGGCGTCGGGGAGGTCGGCACGATCACCATGATGGCCTGTCCCGACCACCCGCCCACGACATCGTGGCCGGATCCGGCAGTCGTCCTAGATCTTCCGGTGATCGCGACGTACGTTCCGGGCGCACCCCGTACGGCGCACTGAGAGGTAACACTGGTGTTCAGCTCCCGAACCCAGGCGCTGGCGGCGCTGACCGCCCCCGCCGTGTCGCTCGCGCTCATCCTGTCCGCGGCCCCCGCCGCCGCGGCACCGCCCTCCTCCGACGAGAAACGACCGATCCCCGGCTTCACCGACGAGAACTCCCGATGGCAGCGGCAGTACGAGAAGCTGTTCGGCTCCGTCCCGTCCGCGAAGGTGGCCCGCGCGCTGGACGCCGAACTGGCCGCCGAGCCGGGCCTCGCGACCACGACCGGCGACTGGCGCCGCGTCCAGCGCATCGCCGCGCATTTCAAGTCGTACGGGCTGCAGCCCGAGATCACGACGTACTACGCCTACCTGTCCATGCCGGAGCGTGTGAAGGTCGAGATGACCGCGCCGGACCGGCGGACGCTCCCCGTCAAGGAGAAGAAGCGGCCCTGGCAGAAGCACTTCGACAAGGTGATCCCGGGGCACAACGGGATGTCTCCGTCCGGGAACGTCAAGGGCGAGGTCGTGTACGCCAACTACGGGCGGCCGGAGGACTTCGAGCTGCTGGAGAAGCAGGGCGTCTCCGTCGAGGGGAAGATCGTCCTCACCCGGTACGGGGCGGTGTTCCGCGGGGTCAAGCCGCGCGAGGCCGCCAAGCGGGGCGCGAAGGGCGTCCTCATCTACTCCGACCCCGCCGACGACGGCTTCACCAAGGGCGAGGTGTACCCGGACGGGCCGTGGCGCGCCCCGGACGGAATCCAGCGCGGCAGCGTCGCGCAGATCCAGCTCGCCGCCGGCGACCCGCAGACGCCCGGCTGGCCCGCCGTGAAGGGCGCGCACCGGATCCCGCCGTCCGAGGCGCCCATGTTGAAGGGCCTCATCCCGACGACGCCGATCTCCTACGGCGCGGCGGAGCCGCTGCTGCGGGCGCTGACGGGCCCGAAGGTGCCGAAGGAGTGGCAGGGCGGCCTGCCGTTCGACTACCGCTTCGGGCCCGGCGGGACGAAGGTCCACCTCGACCTCAAGAACAAGTTCGAGGTGCGTCCGCTGTGGAACGTCACCGTGCGCATCCCAGGCAGCGAGCACCCGCAGCAGGAGGTCATCCTGGGCGCGCACCACGACTCGTGGGCGTACGGGAGCAGCGACAACCTGTCCGGGACGGAGAACGTGCTCCAGGTCGGACGCGCTCTGGGGAAACTGCTGAAGGAGGGATGGCGCCCCAAGCGCACCATCGTCCTGGCCACCTGGGACGGTGAGGAGTACGGCCTGTTCGGCTCCACCGAGTACGCCGAGGAGCGGGCCAGGCAGCTCCGCAACGCCGTCGCCTACGTGAACATGGACGGCGCCAGCGGCTCGCAGTTCGGCGCGTCGACGACGCCCGCGCTGGACCAGTCCGTCATCGACGCGTCCAAGCAGGTGCGCTGGCCCGGCACGGACGGGACGCTGCACGAGGCGTGGAAGGCGCAGAACGACGGGAAGACGCCGATCAGCCGCATCGGCGGCGGCTCCGACTTCCAGGCGTTCTTCCAGCGGTACGGCGTGCCCGCGATGGACATCGGCTCCGAATCGCCGGGCGACGACGGCAACTACCACTGCTCGTGCGACGACTTCTACTGGATGTCGCGTTTCGGCGACCCGACCTGGCAGTACCACGCGGCGATGTCGCGGCTGGCGGGCATCGCGACGCTGCGGCTGGCGAACGCCGACGTCGTCGCGCTCCGCTACCGTCCGTACGCCGAGGAGACCGCCCGGTACCTCGCCGACTTCACCGAGGAGCAGCGCGAGCGGCTCGGCTCCGTCGTCGTGGACGTGTCCCGCGACATCGAGCAGGCCAAGGCGTGGCAGCGGGCGGCGGAGGCGCTGCGGGCGCGGGCGGACGAGGCGCTCCGCGACGGCGACACCGCCGCGTTCCGCCGCCTCAACGACCGGATCATGCAGGCCGAACGCGACCTGCTGACCGAGGCCGGGCTGCCGGGACGTCCCTGGTACCGGCACCAGATGTACGCGCCCGGCATGGACACCGGCTACGCCACGCAGCGGCTGCCCGCGCTCTACGACACGCTGTTCCTCGACCGCGACGTCAGCGCCGCGAAGGAGTACGAGGCGCGGCTGTTCCGCAGCCTGCGCGCCGCCACCCGCACCCTAGAGCCGCGAGGAGACGGCTGACGGGTTCGCGCCCGCCGAGCCCGGGGTCGCGCCCGCCGAGGTCGCGCCCGCCGCGACCTCCAGCACGCCCGTCTCGGTGACCAGCGCGGTCACGAGGCGGGCGGGCGTGACGTCGAACGCGGGATTGAACGCCCCAACCCCGGCCGGGGCGGTCCTCGCGCCGCCCCAGGCCAGGACCTCCTCGGCGGGACGCTCCTCGATCGGGATCGCGGCCCCGTCCGGGACGGCGAGGTCGACGGTGCTCCACGGCGCGGCCACGACCAGCGGGATCCCGGCCGCCGCGCACGCCAGCGCGACCCCGACCGAGCCGATCTTGTTGGCGGTGTCGCCGTTGGCGGCGATCCGGTCCGCGCCGATGACGGCGACGTCCGCGAGGCCGCGCAGGATCGTGCTCGGCGCCGCGGCGTCCGCCTGGACGACGCACGGGATCCCGGCCTGGTCGAGCTCCCACGCGGTGAGCCGCGCGCCCTGCAGCAGCGGGCGCGTCTCGTCCGCGTAGACGGTCTCGACGCGGCCGCGCCCGTGCAGCTCCCGGACGACGCCGAGCGCCGTGCCCCATCCGGCCGTCGCGAGCGCGCCCGCGTTGCAGTGCGTGAGGACGCGGAGCGGCCGGTCGCCGACCCGGCCGAGGATCCAGTCGGCGCCGAAGGCCCCGATGGCGCGGTTGCCGCGGACGTCCTCGTCCAGGAGCGCCTGCGCCTCCGCCGCGACGGCGTCGGCGCCCTTGCCGATGAACGGCAGCACGCGGTCGACGCCGGCGGCCAGGTTCACCGCCGTCGGGCGGGCCTCGCGGACGCGGGCGATCGCCGCGTCGCGCCGGGCGCCGTCCCAGCCCTCGCGGGCGGCCTGCCGGACGGCGATCGCGACGCCGAACGCGCCCGCCACGCCCAGCGCGGGCGCGCCGCGCACGACGAGCCGGCGGATCGCGTCCACGAGCGCGTCCACGTCGCGGACGGTCGCGTACTCGACGCGCGCGGGCAGGAGCGTCTGGTCCAGCAGCCGGAGCCCGTCGCCCGTCCACTCGATGGTCCGCACGTCGCCGGTCATACCGCCCATGATGCCCGCAAAACTCCGGAAAGCCCTATGCCGTCGCGCTTTCCGCGTCCTGGCGGCCCTCCCGGCTCCGCTCTGTGACCTGCGACAACTTGACACAAGTCGAACTTGTGTTCGAGATTGGTCGCAGGCGCCGAGAGGAGGGACGACCGTGCCGGAGGCCGCGCTGCGGGAGCTGGAGACGGCGCTGGAGGCGGCACCCCGGGACTCGGTCCCCGTGCTGCCCGCGCTGCGTCCCATGCTGCCCGGCGGCGGGCTGCGGCCCGGCTCCGCCGTCGGGCTCGGCGGGCCCGGCGCCGCGTCGCTCGGCCTCGCGCTCGTCGCGGGCGTCTCCCGGCACGGCGGGGCGGACGGCGCGGGCGGCTGGTGCGCGGTCGTCGGCGTCCCGGGCTTCGGCGTCGCCGCCGCCGCCGGCATGGGCGCGGCCCCCGAGCGCCTCCTCCTCGTCGACGACCCCGGCGACCGGTGGCCGGACGTGGTCGCCGCCCTCGCCGAGGCCGTCGACCTGATCCTGCTGTGCCCGCCTGAGCGTCCGGGCGCGGCGGCCGTCCGCCGGCTGTCCGCGCTGGCCCGCAAACACGGCTGCGTCCTGACGCTGACCGGCGCGTTCGCGCACGACTGGCCCGGCGCCCGGCTCCGCCTCCGGCTGGACGACGCCGCCTGGGAGGGCCTCGCCGCCGGGCACGGACGGCTGACCGGCCGCCGCGTCGAGATCGTCGCCGAGGGCCGCGACGCGCCTGGTCCGGGCCGCCGCGCCCGCCTCTGGCTGCCCGCCGCCGACGGCACGGTCACGCCCGACGAGACCGTCCGGCCGCCGCTGGAACTCGTCCCGCCGCCCGCGGACGAAAGGGCGATCGCATGACCCGGGTCCTGGTCGTCTGGTGTCCGGACTGGCCCGCGACGGCGGTCGGCGTGGACGCCGCCACCGCCGGGGCCGTGGTCGTCCAGGGGCAGGTCGCGGCGTGCACGGCGGCGGCGCGGGCCGAGGGCGTCCGGCGCGGGCAGCGGCTCCGGGACGCCCAGCGGCGCTGCCCCGAACTCGTGGTCCGCGAACGCGACCCCGACGCGGAGGGACGCCTCTTCGAGACGGTCGTGGAGGCGGTCGCGGCGCTCACGCCCAGGGTGGAGGTGGTGCGGCCGGGGCTGTGCGCGATCCCGGCGCGCGGCCCGGCCCGGTTCTACGGGGGCGAGGAGGCGCTGCGCGTGCTCGTCCAGGACGCGGTCGTCGAGGCCGGGCACGACTGCGGCTCCGGCGTCGCGGACGGGCTGTTCGCGGCGGAGCTGGCCGCCCGCGCCGGGCAGGGCGGCGTGGTCGTGCCGGAGGGCGGCGCGGCGGCGTTCCTCGCGCCGTATCCGCTGTCCGTCCTCGACCGGCCGGAGCTGGCCGACCTGCTGCGGCGGCTCGGGATCAAGACGCTCGGCGACTTCGCGGCGCTGCCGTCCGGGCACGTCGCGGGCCGGTTCGGCACGGACGGCGCGCTCGCGCACCGGATGGCCAGGGGCGAGGAGCCGCGCCCGCTCGCGCCGGTCAAGGGCACGGAGGACCTCACCGTCCGCGGCGACTTCGATCCGCCCGCCGAGCAGTCCGAGCGGGTGGTGTTCGCGGCCAAGCGGCTCGCGGGCGAGCTGCACGAGACGCTGGCGGCGAGCGGGCTGGCGTGCGTCCGGCTGGAGGTCGCGGCCGGGTTCGCGGACGGCCGCGTGCTGCGGCGCCTGTGGCGGCACGACGGCCTGTCGGCGCTGGCCGTGGCCGAGCGGGTGCGCTGGCAGCTGTCCGCCTGGCAAGGCGGTGATTCCGAGGACGTGTGGGGCGGCGTGACGTGGCTGGAACTGGCGCCCGACCAGCTCGTCCCGGACGAAGGAAGGCAGGAGGGGTTGTGGGGCCGGACGTCCGTCACCGACCGGATCGCGCGGGCCGCCGACCGCATCCAGGCGCTGCTCGGTCATCACGGGATCACGCGCCCGGTGCTGGTCGGCGGGCGCGGGCCGGGCGAGCGGGTCGTCCGCGTCCCGATCGGTGACCTGCCGCCCGGCGGCCTTCCCGAGGGCCCGTGGCCCGGACGGGTGACGGGTCCCGCGCCCGCGGTCGTCCCCGCGGCGCCGCCCGACGTCGAGCTGGTCGACGCCGCCGGGGAGCCGGTGGTGGTGTCGGCGCGCTGCGAGGTGTCCGCGCCGCCCGCCGTGCTGGCGCTGCGGGGCAGTCCCGCCGCGATCACGGGGTGGACGGGCCCGTGGCCCGCCGACGAGCGGTGGTGGGACGCCGACCGCGCACGCCGCCGCGCCCGCTTCCAGGTCACCACGGACGACGGCGCCGCCTACCTCCTCGCCGTCGAGGGCGGCCGCTGGCACATCGAGGGCGTCTATGACTAACTGGCACAACCCGCCGATCTCGTGGCGGGAGTTCGAGGAGCGGCTGTCGTGGCGTCCGTCCGAGCCGCAGAAGCCGGAGGAGCCGTTCGAGCCGTCGGCCGTCCCCAAGCTCGCCGAGACGGACGTGGCGTGGGCCGAACTGCACTGCCACTCGTCGTTCAGCTTCCTGGACGGGGCCAGCGACCCGGCCTCGCTCGTGGAGGAGGCGGCGCGGCTCGGCGTGGAGACGATGGCGATCACCGACCACGACGGCATGTACGGGGCGGTGCAGTTCGCGCAGGCCGCGAGCGGCTCCGGGATCGGGACGGTGTTCGGCGCGGAGCTGAGCCTGGGCCTGCCGGGCCCGCGGACCGGCGAGCCCGACCCGGCCGGACGGCACCTGCTGGTGCTCGCGCGCGGTGCCCCCGGATACGCGCGGCTCTGCTCGGCGATCACGGCCGCGCAGCTCGCGGGCGGGCGGAAGGGCCGTCCCGTCTACGACCTGGAGGCGCTGGCCGATGCGCACGGCGGGCACTGGGCGGTGCTGACCGGCTGCCGGAAGGGGCCCGTCCCGGCGGCGCTGGAGTCGGGCGGCCCGGACGCGGCCGGGCGGGAGCTGCGGAACCTCATCGCGATGTTCGGGCGCGAGAACGTGTTCGCCGAGCTCATCGACCACGACCAGCCCGACGACGACCACCGCAACGACGTCCTGTTCGACCTTGCCCAGCGCGTCGGGGTCGACGTCGTCGCGTCCAACAACGTGCATTTCGCGGCGCCCGGAGCGGACGCGCGGCTGGCGCAGGCGATGGCCGCCGTCCGGGCCCGCCGCAGCCTGGACGACATGGTGGGCTGGCTCCCGGCGAGCGGCACCGCGCACATCCGCAGCGGCGCGGAGATGGCGAGGCGGCTGGCGCGGTTCCCCGGCGTCCGGGAGCGGACGGTCGCGCTCGCCAAGGAATGCCTGTTCGACTTCGACGTCGTCGCGCCCCGCCTGCCTGACTGGCCCGTCCCGGATGGGCACACCGAGGCAAGCTGGCTGCGGCACCTCGTCGCCGAGGGCGCGCTGAAACGGTACGGGCCGCCGGAGCAGGAGAAGGTGTCGGGCGCGTACGAGCAGATCGCCAAGGAGCTGGACGTCATCGAGCAGCTCCGCTTCCCCGGCTACTTCCTGATCGTCCACGACATCGTGGAGTTCTGCCGCCGCGAAGGCATCCTGTGCCAGGGACGGGGGTCGGCGGCCAACTCGGCGGTCTGCTACGCGCTCGGCATCACGGGCGTCGACGCCGTCCGGCACGGGCTGCTGTTCGAGCGGTTCCTGTCCCCCGGACGCGACGGCCCGCCCGACATCGACCTCGACATCGAGCACCGCCGCCGCGAGGAGGCCATCCAGTACGTGTACGGCAAGTACGGGCGGGAGTGCACGGCGCAGGTCGCGAACGTCATCAGCTACCGGCCGCGCATGGCCGTCCGGGACGCGGCCCGCGCGCTCGGCTTCTCCCCCGGCCAGCAGGATGCCTGGTCGAAGGGCATCGACCCGCGCGACCCGGTCGGCTCGGAGTCCGACATCCCCGGCCCGGTGCTGGAGCTGGCGGACCGGATGCAGCGGCTCCCCCGGCACCTCGGCATCCACTCCGGCGGCATGGTGATCGCGGACCGTCCCGTCGGGGAGATCTGCCCGATCGAGTGGGCCACGATGCCGAACCGCAGCGTCCTGCAGTGGGACAAGGACGACTGCGCCGCGGCAGGGCTGGTGAAGTTCGACCTGCTCGGCCTCGGCATGCTCGCCGCGCTGCACGACTGCTTCGACCTGGTCGACGAGCACCACGGCCGCCGGTACGACCTCCAGTCGATCCCGCCGGAGGACGACCTGGTGTACGACATGCTGTGCGACGCCGACACGGTCGGGGTGTTCCAGGTCGAGTCGCGGGCGCAGATGGCGACGCTGCCGCGGCTGAAGCCCCGCGAGTTCTACGACCTGGTGGTGGAGGTGGCGCTGATCAGGCCGGGGCCGATCCAGGGCGGGTCCGTCCACCCGTACCTGCGGCGCCGCAAGGGGCTGGAACCGGCCCGCTGCCCGCACCCGCTGATGGAGCCGGCGCTGTCGCGGACGCTCGGCGTCCCGCTGTTCCAGGAGCAGATGATGCAGCTCGCCGTCGACTGCGCCGGGTTCACGCCCGCCGAGTCCGACCAGCTCCGCCAGGCGATGGGCGCCAAACGCGCGCCGGAGCGCGTCGAGCGGCTGAAGGCGCGCCTGCTGGACGGCATGGCCGAGCGCGGCATCCCCGCCGACATCGCCGAGAGCGTGTACGAGAAGATCCTCGGCTTCACCGGGTTCGGGTTCCCGGAGTCCCACGCGCAGAGCTTCGCGCATCTGGTGTACGCGAGCTCCTGGCTGAAGCGCCACTACCCGGCCGCGTTCACCGCCGCGCTGGTGCGGAACCAGCCGATGGGCTTCTACTCCCCGCAGAGCCTCCTGGCCGACGCGCGGCGGCACGGCGTCGTGGTCAGGGGCGTGGACATCAACGCCAGCGACGTCCACCCGACGCTGGAGGAGACCGTGGAGGTCGACTCCGAGCACCCGCACGCGCCGTCCGAGCCGCAGCCCGCGATCAGGCTCGGCTTCGCCGGGATCCGCAACCTGGGCGACGGGCCCGCGGAGGCGATCGCGGCGGGACGCCCCTACACGAGCATGGAGGACCTCGCGCGGCGCGTCCCGCTGTCGTCGGGGGCGCTGGAGGCGCTCGCGACGGCGGGCGCGTTCGACCGCTTCGGGCTGTCGCGGCGGGAGGCGCTGTGGGCGGCGGGCGCACTCGCCGGATCCGGCCCCGGGCAGCTGGAGGGCGTGACGCCGGGCGCGTCCGCCCCGCCGCTGCCCGCGATGACGCCGATCGAGGAGACGCTCGCCGACCTGTGGGCGACCGGCGTGTCCCACACCCATCCGGTCGCGCACGTCCGGGAGGCCCTCGACGAGCTGGGCGCGCTGTCGTCCACCCGCCTCGCCGGGACGCCGGGCGAGACGAACGTCGTCGTCGCCGGGCTCGTCACGCACCGGCAGCGGCCCCCGACCGCGGGCGGCATCGTCTTCATGACCCTGGAGGACGAGACGGGCATCATCAACGTGGTGTGCCCGCCGCAGGTGTTCCAGCGGCACCGCGGCCTCGCCGTCGACTCGCAGGCGCTGCTGGTCAGCGGCCGGCTGGAGCGCGCGGACGGCGTCGCGAACGTCCGCGCGACCCGGCTGCGGCGGCTCCCTGTACCCGGTCGCGTCCGCGCCCGCAACTTCCACTGACGCCCGCCGCGGCGCGACGCGCTAGAACCTTGCCCCGTCCTCTGTCATCGTATGGATCGTTGGGGCCGCGTGCCGCCGTGTGTGCGGTCGCCAGGACGCGGCTCATGGGGGCGGAAGGTGATCTCCATGGACGCGACCTCCCTGCGTGAGCTGCGCCCGGACGACCCCACGCGGATCGGCCGGTACCGCATCGAGGCCAAGCTCGGCGAGGGCGGGATGGGCGCGGTGTACCTCGGCCGCGACCCGCAGGAGCGGCTCGTCGCGGTCAAGGTCGTGCGGTCGGCGCTGGCCGGCGACCGGACGTTCCTCGCCCGCTTCCACGACGAGGCCGCCAACGCGCAGCGCGTCGCGTCGTTCTGCACCGCGCAGGTCCTGGAGCACGGCGAGGACCTCGGCCTCGCCTACATGGTCACCGAGTACATCGACGGCCCGTCCCTGCTCGACCATGTCGCCGAGAAGGGCGCGCTGTCGCCCGGCATGCTGCACGGCGTCGCGGTCGGGGTCGCCGCGGCGCTGGTCGCGATCCACAGCGCCGGGCTGGTGCACCGCGACCTCAAGCCGAGCAACGTGATGCTGTCCATCTCCGGCCCCCGCGTGATCGACTTCGGGATCGCCCGGGCGCTGGACATGGCGTCGTCCCACACCCGCACCGGCCAGGTCGTCGGCACCCCGGGCTGGATCGCGCCCGAGCAGGTCACGACGCAGAACATCACCCCGGCGGTGGACGTGTTCGCCTGGGGCTGCCTCGTCGCGTACGCGGCGAGCGGCCGGAACCCGTTCGGTCAGGGCTCGTTCCAGATCCTGGCGGCCCGCGCCGTGCACGCCGAACCGGAGATCGGCGACCTCCCGGAGTCGCTGGCCGGGCTCGTCCGGTCGGCGCTGCGCAAGGACCCCGCGCGGCGGCCGAGCGCCCGCGACCTGCTGCTCGCCCTGGTCGGCGGCGCGGGCGAGGCGGCCGTGACGTCCGAACTCGGCCAGACGTGGTCGGCGCCGCCCGCCGGAGACCCGAACGCCACGTCCCGGGACGCGACCGCCCCGTCCCCGG
>NZ_SMKT01000097.1 GCF_004348735.1 Actinomadura sp. KC06 | reverse complement strand
CCCTGTCAGACACATCACACGTCTATTCATCATCCCATATTATGCTCTAAGATCTGATCCCTTTTTTTTTTTTTGGAGATGTGTATAATAGACAGGTTTCACTCCTTCGTTCTTCCAGACGCCTACCGGGTTAGCTGACGGGTTCGGGCGAGGAAGTGGCCCTACGGCGGGCTCTCACCGGGTCGTCCGGGAGAGGCGCCGATTCACCCCGGGCGCCGGACATTGCCGTCCAGGGACGGTCCCTGGACTCCGGCGGTTATGGGTCCCCGGTTCCGCTCGTCGGCGGATTCGGCGCTGCCGCTGCGATCCTGGGGGCGATATGGGGCCCGTGCGCGGGACCTGTCTCCCGCGTGCGAAAGAGCGGCGCGTGATGTTGTGTGCGGGCGGCCTGACCCTCGGGACCGCCGCGGCAGCGCTCTCAGCGCCATGCACGCTGCGGGCGTGCGCACGGTGGGCGGGGTCGGGCGAGGTCTGCGTGAGACCGGCGCGGCGCCGTGAGGGTGCCGCGGGACGACGCGTGGAGCGCGCCGCCGGGGGGAGACGGCGCGTGGCTCGCGCCGCCGTCACGCGGCCGGGAAAGTGCCGCGTGGCCGCGGCGCCTGGTGGGCGTCGCGTGGCTCGCGGCGCCTGGACGGCGCCGTGAGTGGTACAAGGTACCAAAGCCCCAACAGAAGGCAAACCCCCACAAAATCAACAACGGACCAGGTCAAAGCCTGGTCCGTCGCCGAAGGCGGTCCGTCCGGCCGCGTGCGGGCGCCGGACGGGCGGGACGTCAGGGACGCCCGGCGCCGTAGTAGTTGCTCAGGTAGTAGCCCGAGGTGATGCTCACGACCTGGACGGTCTTGCCCGTGCTGGGGGCGTGGATCATCTGGCCGCCGCCCACGTAGAGGCCGACGTGCCCGAGACCGCGGAAGAACACCAGATCGCCGGGCTGCAGGTTGCTCTTGGCCACCCGCTTGGTGGCGGCCCACTGGGAGTTGGTGGTGCGGGTGATGTTGACGCCCGCCGCCGCCCACGCCTTCATGGTCAGGCCGGAGCAGTCGTAGGAGCCGGGGCCTTCGGCGCCGTAGGAGTACGGCTTGCCCTTCTGCGCGTAGGCGAAGTTGAGCGCCGCGCGGGCCGGGCCGCTGGCGGGGCCGTTGTAGGTGCCGCCGACGCCGCCCGAGGACGTGGCGCCGCCGAGCCGCCGGACCAGCGCCTCCTGCTTCTCGACCCTCGCGTCCAGCTCCTTCTTCTGCTTCTTCAGCTCGTCGGACTTGGTTTTCACCTCGTCGTAGGCGGCCTTGGCCACCGCCTGCTCGCGGCGCAGCCGCTGCGCGGTGGCGAGGAACTGGGTGAGCTGGGAGCTGCGCTCCTGCGACAGGTGCGAGAAGACCGCCGCCTGGTCGAGGACGGCCTGCGGGTTGCCGCTGCCGACGAAGCCGGTGACGTCGGTCGACTCGCCGTTCTTGTACGCGTCCGCCGCCATCTGGGCGATCTTGGAGCGCTGCTGCTCGAAGGTCGCCTCCTCCTGCTTGATCGCCTTCGACGCGCCGTCGAGCTTCTTCTTGGCGATCTTGAGCTTCTCGTTGAGCTGGTTGTACTGCTCGACCTTCTTGTCCATCTCCTCGTTGAGCTGGGTCAGCTTCTTCTGCGCCTGCGCCCTGGTCGGCCTGGGCTCGGCGCTCGCGGGCGCCACCAGGGGAGATGCGAAGGTCGCGGTCACGGTCAGGCAGGTCAAGGCCGCCAGGCGACGGGAGATGCCGCTGTTCGCCGAGCCGCCTCTACGGTCACGCCGCTGTTCCGGTGCCCCGATGAGTTCATTGGCCACGGTCGGTTTCGCCCCTCTCGTCCACGACGTCAGCGGACGACATTAGCGAGGGTCAACAACCGTCACAACCGATACGTCACTCTTTGATCGACATCGTTGGACAATGTCCACCATCAGTGACTTCAAGATCACCGAGTGCGAAACTTCCCTTATCGGGACCTTATGGCCACCTTATGGCCCGACCGCCCCACGACCCGACCGCCTCGCGACCCGACCGCCTCATGACCGGCCGAGCCGGCGGAGCAGGAGCGTCGACGGGCACGGCCGGGCGTTCGCGCGCCGCGCCGCGTCGGCCACCTCGCGGTCGGACGACACCACCACGACCGCGCGGCCCTGCGGCTCCGCCCGAACCAGCTCGCCGATCAGCTCGTCCGCGGTCTGCCCCGGGCGGCTGAACAGCACCCGGACGCCGCGCGGCGCCGCGATGGCGACCGGCGCGTCCAGCTCCGCGCCGTCGAACACGCACGTCACCTCGGCGCGGGTCTGCGCGGCGAGCCCACCGAGCCCCGACAGCAGCCGGGTGCGCTGGTCCGACAGCGGCAGCTCCCCGTACCCGGTCTTGGTCACGTTGTAGCCGTCCACGACGAGGTGCACGCGCGGCAGCGTCAGCAGCCTGTCGAGCAGCTGCGGGTCGCTGTCGGACAGCGCCCGTCCGGGAAGCGCGCGGTGCGCCTGCCGGTCGGGCTCCAGCCCGCCGACCGCGTCCGCGGGACGCTCGATCGTGGACGGCAGCGCCAGCTCCCGCCGGACGCCCTGCGCCGCGTCCACGAGCGTGTCCAGCAGCATCCGCAGCCGGACGTCCTCGACGTTGCGGCCCTCGCGCGCCGCCCGCTTGGCGGCCTCCGCGGCGGCCTCGGCCTGGGCGGCGCGGGCGCGCAGCTTGCGCAGCTCCTTCTCGGACGCGGCGGTCGACTCCCGCGCCTCGGCGAGCGCCCGCTCGGCCTCGGCGGCGGCCGCGCCGGCGCGCTCCTCCGCCGCCCGGAACCGGGTGCGCGCCTCGTGCAGCTTGCGGCGCAGGTCCGCGACCTCGGCCTTGCTGTCGCGCAGCTCGGCGCGCAGCCGGTCCACCTCCGCGGCGCGGGCGGTGCGGGCGGCGGCCAATTCCGCCTTCAGCGCGGCGACGCGCCGCTCGGCCGCCTCCTCCTCCGAGGCGGTGGCGGAGCGTTCCAGCTCCTCGCGGGCGGATTCGACCAGCCCCGTCCAGCCCTCGGGGCGCAGCAGGTAGGCCAGCACCGCGACGCGGACCGGGTCGGCGGCGGGCGGGACGTTCCGGCCCTCGACCGCCTCGACGAGGTCGGCCTGCCCGTCCCGCAGCGGCTCGGCGACGCGCCGCCGGAAGGCGGCGTCCTTCTCCAGGGCCGCGGCGATGTGCTGCCCGGCGAGCTTGGCGCGCTTGCGGCGCTCGAACCGCGCGAACCGGCGCAGCGGCGGGGGGACGTCGTCCAGCGGCAGCGCCCCGATCACCTCGGCGGCGATCTCCACGACCGCCTGCCGCACGGCCTCCGGCAGCGGCCTGCCCAGCTTCTCCCGGTGCGCCTCGCCCTCCCCGTGCGCCCCGATGCGGGCTCCGGCGCGGCCTGCCTCGGCGGGACGCGCCTCCTCCGCGGGGTCCTCGCCGCCGGGGATCGCTTCGGGGCCGCTGTCGATGATCCCGCTCCTTCCGGGCTGCGCCGCCGGTGGGCTGTGTCTTCCCGAGCAGTCCGCGCCTAACCAGGGCGAACGCATGCTCGGACGGATCGCGCCCGGCTCCCCGAACCGTCCCCGCCGTCCCCGACCGGCGGGACGTGCCGGCGCCCCTCAACCCTAGCGGGCCCGGCTTCTGTCGGTGGGGTCCTCTACGGTCGCGCACATGACGGCTGCGCACGGTGTTCAGGCGGGCGGTGTCCAGACGGCCGGCGTCCAGGGAACTCTGGACGACCTCGGCACGCCGCTGTCCGGGGTCACCTTCGTGGTGGTCGACCTGGAGACGACGGGCGGCTCGGCCGCCGACTCGGCCATCACCGAGATCGGCGCGGTGAAGGTGCGCGGGGGAGAGGAGCTCGGCGAGCTCGGCACGCTCGTCGACCCCGGCGGGCCGATCCCGCCGTTCATCACCGCCCTGACCGGGATCACCACCGCGATGGTGACGGCCGCGCCGAAGATCGAGTCGGTGCTGCCCGCGTTCCTGGAGTTCGCGCGCGGCTGCGTCCTCGTCGCGCACAACGCCTCGTTCGACATCGGCTTCCTCAAGGCCGCGTGCGCCGAGAACGGCTACGCCTGGCCCGCGTTCACCGTCGTCGACACCGTCGACCTCGCGCGCCGCGTCCTGTCGAAGGACGAGGTGCCCAACTGCAAGCTCAGCACTCTGTCCCGCTTCTTCCGTACCGCCAACGAGCCGACGCACCGCGCCCTCGCCGACGCCCGCGCCACCGTCGAGGTCCTGCACGGCCTGATCGAGCGGCTCGGGTCGTTCAACGTCACCTCGCTGGAGGAGATGAAGAGCTTCGCCAAGGCCCCGACGCCGGAGCAGCGCCGCAAGCGGCACCTCGCCGACGACGTCCCGAGCGCCCCCGGCGTCTACCTGTTCGAGGACGGCTCAGGCGAGGTCCTGTACGTCGGCAAGAGCGGCGACCTGCGCTCCCGCGTGCGCAGCTACTTCACCGGCTCCGAGACGCGATGGCGCGTCCGGGAGATGGTCGGCATCGCCGAGAACGTCCGGACGATCGAGTGCGCCACCGGCCTGGAGGCCGAGGTCCGCGAGCTGCGGCTGATCGCCGAGCACAAGCCGCGCTACAACCGCCGCTCCAAGTTCCCCGAGCGGGCGATCTGGCTGAAGCTGACCGTGGAGCCGTTCCCGCGGCTGTCGATCGTCCGCGAGTGCCGCGCCGACGGGGCCCGCTACCTCGGGCCGATCTCGTCCCGCCGGCAGGCGGAAGAGGCGCGCGCGGCGATGCACGAGGCCGTTCCGCTCCGGCAGTGCACCCAGCGGCTGACGCTCCGGATCATCGAGCACGGCAAAGCCCGCGCGTGCGCGCTCGCCGAGATCGGGCGCTGCGGCGCGCCCTGCGACGGGCGCGAGTCCGCCGACGCCTACGCCGTCCACGTCGGGACGGCCCGCTCGGTCATGGAGGGCGACGTGCGTCCCGTGGTCGCCGCCGCGCAGGTCCGCATCGACCGGCTCGCGTCCGAGCTGCGCTACGAGGAGGCGGGGGCGCAGCGCGACCGGCTCGCCGCGTTCGTCCGCGCCGCCGCGCGCGGGCAGCGCCTCGCCGCGTTCGCCCGCCTTCCCGAGCTGGTCGCGGCCCGGCCCGCGTTCGACGGCGGCTGGGAGCTGGCGGTGGTCCGCTACGGGCGGCTCGCCGCCGCCGGGAACGTTCCCCCGCGCGCCGCCCCGCGCCCCTACGTCGACGCGCTCATCGCCACCGCCGAGACGGTGTTCCCGCCCTCAGGCGAGGCGCCCGGCGGAGTCGCGCTCGGCGCGCCGCCCTCCGCGGGCGCCACGGCGGAGGAGATGGAGTGCGTGCTGCGCTGGCTCGACCTCCCCGGCGTCCGCCTCGTCGAGGTCGCCGGCGCCTGGACGTGCCCCGCGCACGGCGCCGAGGGCCTGCGCGAGTGGATCGACCGCGCCTACGACAGGTCCTACGAGGGGGCGTCCGAGACGTCCCGGCCCAGGCGCGGCCGCCACTAAGGTGTCGGGGTGGCCCTGCCCCTCTATGACAGCCAGCCGGCGCGGCGCGTCCCGTGGGTGACGTACCTGCTCGTCGCGGCCAACGTGGTGGTGTACCTGCTCACCCCGATGTCGAACTTCGCCACCTGGTACGGCGAGGGCCATGTCCGCGAGTGCAGGACGGCGCACTTCACCTTCGAGTACGGCGCCGTCCCCAAGGAGCTGACCACCGGCGACCAGAAGCCGCTGCCGCCGGACGTCGTCGACGAATGCGGCCCCTCCACCTTCGGCAAGGCCCCCTGGACGTCGGCGTTCAGCTCGATGTTCCTGCACTCCGGCGCGCTGCACCTGCTCAGCAACCTGGTCGCGCTGTTCGTCGTCGGCATGGGCGTCGAAGACAGGCTCGGCCGATGGCGCTACCTGCTCAGCTACCTGTTCTTCGGTCTCGTGGCCGTCTACGGGTACGCGTGGACGTCGCCCGACTCCACCGTCCCGCTCGTCGGGGCGTCCGGCGCCATCGCGGGCGTGATGGGCGCCTACGTGATCCTCAACCCGCGGGGACGGGTCGTCAGCTGGGTCCCGCCGGTCATCGTGATGCGGCTGCCGGTGTGGGTGGTGCTCGGGTACTGGTTCGTCCTGCAGTGGCTGTCGCTGGGCGACGACAAGAGCAACGTCGCCTACGCCGCGCACATCTACGGCTTCGTCGCCGGGGTGGGGTTCGCGCTCCTGGCGCGCCGTGCGGGGCCCGCCCGCCGCCTCGCCGCCTTGAGCCGCGGCTGAGCGCCCGGAGGCGGCCCGGTAGGGTCGGACCGTCCGGACTCAGGGGAGGGTGAAGTGGTCACTGCGATCGTGTTCGTCAAGGCCGACGTCGCGCGCATCCACGAGGTGGCCGAGACGATCGCGGCCTTCGACGGCGTCAGCGAGGTCTTCTCCATCACCGGGGACCACGACCTCATGGCCATGGTCCGGGTGCGCCGCCACGAGGAGCTGAACGACGTCATCCCGGGCCGCATCAACAAGGTCCCCGGCATCGTCGGCACCGAGACGCACATCGCGTTCCGCACCTACTCCCAGCACGACCTGGAGCAGGCCTTCGCCCTGGGCCTCCCCGACGCCGACTAGTCCACCGACCGGCGGAGCCCCTTGGACGTCTCGATCCAGCGGTCGAGGAGCGTGCTCGCGCCGCCGGAGTCGACGGCCGCCGCGGCGCGCTCGTAGGCGCCGCGGAGTGTCTCGGTCAGAGCCGCCGGGGCGGGCGTGCCGTCGTAGGCGGTGATGAGCGCGGCGGCGTTCAGCAGCACCATGTCGCGGACCGGGCCTTTGCGTCCGGCGAACGTCTCGCGCGCCACGCGCCCGTTGAACGCGGCGTCGGCGCCGCGCAGGTCCTCCGGCTTGGCGGGCGGGATGCCCAGGTCGGACGGGTCGAACGTCGTCTCCGTCGCCGTCCCGTCGCGGACGACCCACACCGTCGAGGTGCCGGTCGTCGTCAGCTCGTCCAGGCCGTCGTCGCCGCGGAACACCAGCGACGAGCAGCCGCGGGCGGCGAACACGCCCGCGACGACGCCCGCCATCCGCGGATGGAACACGCCGACCGCCTGCGCGCCAGGACGCGCCGGGTTCGTCAGCGGCCCGAGGAAGTTGAACACCGTCGGGGTGCCGAGCTCGCTGCGCGTCCGCGCCGCGTGCTTCAGCGCCGGGTGGTAGAGCGGCGCGAAGCAGAACGTGATGCCGATCTCCTCGGCGACCCGGGCGGTGGCCTCGGGCGGCAGGTCGATCGCGACGCCGAGGTGCTCCAGCAGGTCGGCGGCGCCGCAGGACGACGACGCGGCCCGGTTGCCGTGCTTGACCACCCGGACGCCCGCCGCGGCCGCGACCACGGCGGCCATCGTCGACACGTTGACGGTGTGGGCCCGGTCGCCGCCCGTCCCGACGAGGTCGGCGATGGGGCCCGGCACGTGGATGGGCCTGGCGTTGTCCATCATGCCCTCGGCGAGGCCGGTGACCTCCTCGACCGTCTCGCCCTTGGCGCGCAGCGCGACCGCGAAGCCCGCGATCTGCACGTCGGTGGCGTCCCCGGCCATGATGCTGTTCATGGCCCACTCGGTCTCCTCGCTGGTCAGCGAGTCGCCCGAGAGCAGGGCGTTGAGCAGTGCGGGCCAGGTGGTGCGCGCGTCCATGTCGCCTACCGGGTCTCAGGGCCTTCGGGACGGTCTACAGGGCGGGGAGGCGGTCGCCGAGGCGCTTGCGCATCAGCCCGGCGAGCGCGTTCGCGACGGCCATCGGGTCGAGCGGCAGGCTCACCACGGCGTCGGCGCGGGACCAGGTCGCGAGCCAGCCGTCGTCGCGGCGGCCGATGATCGCGAGGACGGGCGGGCAGTCGTACACCTCGTCCTTGGCCTGCCGGCACACGCCGAGGCCGCCCGCGGGCTGCGCCTCGCCGTCCACCACCAGGACGTCGACGTCGCCCTGGTCGAGCCGCGCCACGACGGCGGGCTGGGTGGCGATCTCGACGAACTCGACCTTCGGGAGATCGGCGGCGGGGCGGCGCCCGATCGCCATCCGGATCTGCGCGCGGGTGTTCGCGTCGTCGCTGTAGACGAGGACCTTCATCGGGCCCTCAGGGGCGGTGCTCATGGACGTGAAGGGTACCCGGTCCGGGCCAGCGGGGACACGCGCGGGGAACCGTAGAAGGGGGGTCATGCGTCACCCACGGGACAAGGGCGCAATAATGCTGCCCGTGACAGCATCCGCGATTGAAACAACACCTCACGCACGGGCGAACCGTCCCAATCTGGTCAGCGTGGGGACGATCGTCTGGCTGTCGTCCGAGCTGATGTTCTTCGCGGCCCTGTTCGCGATGTTCTTCACGATCCGCTCCGTGACGATCGGCCAGTCCGGGGAAGACGCGTGGCCCGGCGCCCCGCTGGACCTGCCGCTGTCGTCGGTCAACACGACCATCCTGGTGCTGTCATCCGTGACCTGCCAGATGGGCGTGTTCAAGGCCGAGGCGGGCAAGGTCGGGCGTGACGGGAGCCTGCTGAACTTCCGGAGCTGGGGCCTGCGCGAGTGGTACGTCCTGTCGTTCCTCATGGGCGCCTACTTCATCGCGGGCCAGGGATACGAGTACTACAACCTGGTCACCCACGACGGGCTGACCTTCTCGTCCTCGGCCTACGGCTCGATCTTCTACCTGGCGACCGGCTTCCACGGCCTGCACGTCACCGGCGGCCTCATCGCCTTCCTCTTCATCCTCGGGCGCACCTACGCCGCGAAACGCTGGACGCACGAGCAGGCGACGAGCGCGATCGTCGTGTCCTACTACTGGCACTTCGTCGACGTGGTGTGGATCGGCCTGTTCGCGGCCGTCTACCTGCTCGACATGTGACCGCCGCCGAGACGCACCCTGACCCACCGCAAGCCCTGACCCACCAGAAGACATGACCCGAACGGGGATTTCCGTGAAAAGGATCACCGCATGGCGACGGCGCCCGTGGGCGGGCTACGCCGTCGTGCTGGCGGCCCTGGCGGCGATCGGCGTCGTCTACGCCGGATTCTCGCCGCAGACCGAGCGCGCCGAGGCGAAGAGCAGCGCCCAGCTCGCTCAGGACCTCAAGAACGGCCAGGAGCTGTTCAACAAGAACTGCGCGAGCTGTCACGGCCTGAACGCCGAGGGCACCAAGGACGCCAACGGCAAGCCGCTCGCACCCAGCCTCATCGGCGTGGGCGCCGCGTCGGTCGACTTCCAGGTCAGCACGGGCCGCATGCCCGCGATGAACCCCGGCGCGCAGGTGCCGCGCAAGCGGCCGATCCCCGCCTTCGACACCTCGATCAAGACCGACTACGAGGACCCGAAGGAGCGCGAGCACGCCGAGAAGCAGAAGGCGCAGGCCGAGAAGAACCTGCACGATCTGCGGACCTACATCCAGTCGCTCGGCGGCGGCCCCGAGGTTCCGCCGGCGTCGGCCGTCGACCCGAAGGACGGCGACGTCGCGCTCGGCGGCAAGCTGTTCCGCACCAACTGCGCCCAGTGCCACAACTTCACCGGCCAGGGCGGCGCGCTGACCGGCGGCAAGTACGCGCCGCCGCTGTCGGGCGACGACGTCACGCCCACCCAGATGTACGAGGCGATGCTGACCGGCCCGCAGGCGATGCCGGTGTTCAACGACACCACGCTCACGCCCAAGGAGAAGCAGGCGATCATCGCCTACCTGGTGCAGACGCGTGAGGAACCGAACCCGGGCGGCAACGGCCTCGGCCGCATCGGCCCGGTCAGCGAGGGCCTGGCCGGCTGGCTGATCGGCATCGGCCTGCTGGTCCTGGCGGCCATGTGGATCACCGCGAAGAAGCCGAAGAAGCTGAAGAAGTCATGAGCGACGACAACAAGGAGACCCCGGGCCCGGAGGGCTCGGGCGAGAGCGGCGAACCGCGCGAGGGCGCCGAACGCGAGGGCGCCCCACGGCGCGAGCGCGTCGTCGGCACGCCGTCCCCGGCGAGGGAGAAGGCGCTGCTCGCCGAGGACGACATCTCGGCGCCCGCCGGCGTGGGCGAGCAGCTCGACGAGGCGTCCATGAAGCGGGCCGAGCGGATCGTCGCGACGCTCTTCATGGTCGCGTTCGCGGCCAGCGTGGCGTTCATCGCCTACTTCATCGGCTGGAGCGGCCGCGACGGCGGCATGCACGGCGTGGTCCGCGCCCGCGAGTCCAACTTCTGGCTCGGCGGGACGATGGCGCTGTCGTTCCTGGCGATGGCGGCAGGCGTGACCATCTGGGTGCGGCGGCTGATGACCAGCAAGCCGATCGTCCAGGAGCGGCACGAGCTCGGCGCCGACGAGGAGTCGCAGGCCGCGTTCGCCCGCGACTTCATGGAGGGCGCCGAGGACAGCGGCATCACCAAGCGGCCGCTGCTGCGCCGCACGCTGCTGCTGGCCGCCGCGCCGCTCGGCCTGGCGCCGCTGGTGCTGCTGCGCGACCTCGGCCCGCTGCCGGAGAAGCGGCTCCGCCACACCTACTGGGGCGAGGCCGTCAAGCGGGCGAAGAGCGAGGGCAAGAAGGGCGTCCGCCTCGTCGTGGACGGCACCCACCGCCCGCTGCGGGTCAGCGACTTCGCCAGCCCCGGCAGCATGATCACCGTCCTGCCGGAGGGGATCGAGGAGCACGTCCCCGAGGACGAGGTGCTCACCCAGAACGCCAAGGCGGTCACGATCCTCATCAACGTCCCCGAGGACCAGTTCAAGCCCGCCAAGGGACGCGAGAACTGGCACGTCAACGGGATCGTGGCGTACTCCAAGGTGTGCACGCACGTCGGCTGCCCGGCGGCGCTGTACGAGCAGACGACGCACCACATCCTGTGCCCGTGCCACCAGTCCACGTTCGACGCCACCGACGCCGCGAAGGTCATCTTCGGCCCGGCGGCGCGGGCGCTGCCGCAGCTGCCGCTGTCCGAGGAGGACGGCTACATCATCGCGACCAGCGACTATCACGAGCCGGTCGGACCGAGCTTCTGGGAGCGCGGATGAGCGACACGACCGCACCGAAGGCGATCCAGGGCACGCTCGGCTTCATCGACGAGCGCCTCGGCTCCACGAGCTTCTTCCGGCGCAACGTCAAGAAGGTCTTCCCGGACCACTGGTCGTTCATGCTGGGCGAGATCGCCCTGTACTCCTTCGTCATCCTGCTGCTGACCGGGACGTTCCTGACGCTCTGGTTCAACCCGAGCATGAAGGAGGTCGTGTACGAGGGCTCGTACACGAAGCTGCAGGGCGTGAAGATGTCGGAGGCCTACGCCTCGACGCTGAAGATCAGCTTCGACGTGCGCGGCGGCCTGCTGATGCGGCAGATCCACCACTGGGCCGCGATCCTGTTCATGGCGTCGATCCTGGCGCACATGCTGCGGGTGTTCTTCACCGGCGCCTACCGCAAGCCGCGCGAGCTGAACTGGATCATCGGCATCAACATGTTCATGCTCGGCATGCTGGAGGGCCTGTTCGGCTACTCGCTGCCGGACGACCTGCTGTCCGGCACCGGCCTGCGCATCACCCAGGGCGTGCTGGAGTCGATCCCGCTGGTCGGCACCTACGGTTACATGTTCCTGTTCGGCGGGGAGTTCCCCGGGCAGGACATCATCCCGCGGCTCTACATGCTGCACATCCTGCTGATACCGGGCCTGATCCTCGGCCTGGTCACCGCGCACATGATGATCATGTGGCATCAGAAGCACACCGCGATGCCGGTCAAGAACCAGACCGAGAAGAAGGTGTACGGCTACCCCTTCTACCCGGTGTTCATGGCCAAGACGGGCGCGTACTTCCTGTTCGTGTTCGGCGTCGTGGCGCTGCTGGGGGCGTTCGCGCAGATCAACCCGATCTGGCTGTTCGGCCCGTACGATCCGGGCGCGATCTCGTCCGGGTCCCAGCCGGACTGGTATATGGGGCCCCTCGAAGGGGCGCTGCGGATCATGCCGAACTGGGAGATCTCCGCCTGGGGCCACACGGTCAGCTTCAACGTGCTGATACCGGCGGCGGTGCCGCTCGGCATCATCTTCGGCGGCGCGATGGCGTGGCCGTTCATCGAGGCGTGGGTGACGGGCGACAAACGGCAGCACCACGTGAACACGCGTCCGCGCAACGCCCCGGTCCGCACCGCGACCGGCATGGCGGCGGTGACGTTCTACGGGCTGCTGTGGCTCGCCGGCGCGAACGACGTCCTCGCCGAGCGGTTCCACGTGTCGCTGTTCGCCACGACCTGGTTCTTCCGCGTGACGGTCATCCTCGGGCCGATCGTGGCGTTCATCGTCACCAAGCGGATCTGCCTCGGCCTGCAGCGCAAGGACGCCGACGTCATCGGGCACGGCGTGGAGAGCGGCGTGATCATGATGTCGCCGGACGGCAAGTTCTCCGAGCGGCATGAGGCGCCGCGCGAGGAGGAGAGGATCGTCCTGCTGTCCAAGGAGAACGCCAGGCCGGAGGCGCCCGCGCGGGACGCCAGGGGCATCCCCGCGCCCGGCGCCAAGGGTCCGATCGGGCACCTGCGCTCGCGGCTCAACCGCGCGTGGACGTTCGACGACGTCCCCGTCGAGGAGCACGGGCACGGGCACGGCGAGCACGAGGCGATCGAGAGCGGCTCGGACTCCGAGCAGATCAAGCACTGATCCGGGATCTCCGCAGGGGCCCGGCACCGCCACCCGGTGCCGGGCCCCTTCATATGCTGGGCCGATTCATATGCTGGGCCGACGATGAAGACCCTGTTCGTCACCAACGACTTCCCGCCCCGTCCGGGCGGCATCCAGGCGTTCGTGCACGGCCTCGCGCTCCGGCGCCCGCCAGGCTCGGTGGTCGTGTACGCGCCGTCCTGGAAGGGCGCCGCCGAGTTCGACGCGCGGCAGCCGTTCCCGGTCGTCCGGCACCCCGGCTCGCTGATGCTGCCGGAACCGGGCGTGCTGCGCCGGGCCGGGGACGTGCTGCGCGCGGAGGGCTGCGCCTCGGTGGTGTTCGGGGCCGCGGCCCCCCTCGGCCTCCTTACCCCGGCGCTGCGCCGGCGCGGTGCCGAGCGCCTGGTCGGGATCACGCACGGCCACGAGGCAGGCTGGGCCTCGCTGCCGGTGGCCCGAACCCTGCTCCGCCGCATCGGAGACGACCTGGACGCCCTCACCTACCTCGGCGAATACACGCGGACCCGCATGGAACGCGCCCTCTCCCCGGCGGCCGCGGCCCGCATGGCCCATCTAGCGCCCGGCGTCGACGAGAAGGCGTTCCACCCCGGCGCGGGCGGCGACGAGATCCGTACTCGCCACGGGCTGAAAGGCCGTCCCGTGGCGGTCTGCGTCTCCCGCCTAGTACCGCGCAAAGGACAGGACGCCCTGATCCATGCCTGGCCGCGCGTCGTGCGCGAAGTCCCGGACGCGGCGCTCCTGCTCGTCGGCGACGGCCCCTACCGCGCCGATCTGCGACGCCTGGCCGTCTCCCGCGGCGTGGACGGATCGGTCGTCTTCACCGGCGGCGTCCCGTGGGACGAACTGCCCGCCCATTACGACGCGGGCGACGTCTTCGCTATGCCGTGCCGCACCCGCCGCCGCGGCCTGGACGTGGAGGGCCTGGGGATCGTCTACCTGGAGGCGTCGGCCACGGGCCTGCCCGTCGTGGCGGGCGACTCCGGCGGCGCGCCCGACGCCGTCCTGGACGGCGAGACCGGCACGGTCGTGCCCGGCCGCTCCGTAGCGGCCATCGCCGAGGCCCTCACGACCCTGCTCTCCGACCCGGACGGAGCCCGCCGGATGGGCGAGAAGGGCCGCGCCTGGATCGAAAGGGAATGGCGCTGGGAGATCCAGGCGGCCCGGCTGGGACGCCTGCTGACGTCCTGAGATGACAGGATGCGTCCATGGACATCGAGGACGCATGGGCCCGCGTTCCCGGGGAGGCCGCCCGGTGGCTGCACGAGCTGGATCCCGACCACTGCTACTCGGGGTTCGAGCCGCCGCGCCGCCCCGACGCCGCCTGGCTTCTCCACGCGATGTACTCGTGGGAAGAGGGGCTGGTCACCACGACCCACGACGATGTCCACCAGTCGGTGACGGCGGCGGGCCTGGCGGAGCCGGCCGATCCGGCCGCCGAGACGCCCGGCGACGTCGGCGACCTCCTCGAAGGCGCCATCGTGACCGGCACCGGCCTCGGCCGCAGCGGCGACCCGGGCGCGGGCTGGCGGCGGCTGCGGTGGCGGGAGCTCGCGCGCGGGTTCGGCGAGCCGGTCGTCCCTGAGGGGGAGCTGCCCGGCAGCCGCTGCCTGCGCCAGGCGCATCCCGCCGGAAGCTGGTCGGCGGCCATCCAGCCGCCTGCCGAGGGCTGCCTCGACCGGGAGGGCTGGTACCGGCTGATCGGGGTACTGCTGCGGCACAGCCCGTCCGGCGCGAGCACCCGCTGCCTGGCGTACTACTGCCCGCTCGTCACCGCCGACTGGGACGACGAGACCGTCCTCGCCGGACGGCTGGGCGACGCGGCCGGCCTGTACGACCACCCGGCCATGACGAGCTGCCCGTCCGACCTGTGGGCCGAAGACCGCTCCTGGGTCGTCTACTGCGACTGGGACCTGTGGGGCACGAAGGTGGTCGGCCCCACAACGCTCATAGAGGCCGTCCTCGACGACCCGGACCTGGAATCCCTCCGCCTCCCCTGGACCCGCTAGGGACCGTGCCCCGCGCCCGGAGACCAGTTCCGCGCGGACGCCCCTGCCGAGTGGGGCGGGTGTGATCCGGCGCGGGCCGGTCAGGGCGCGCTCGTGGAGGAGATCCAGGAGACGGGCGCGCCCGGACCGGACCGCGTGGCCGGACCGGGTCCGCGTGGACGGGAGTGCGGGGCACGGTCCCGGCGTCCGGCACCGTGGGGCCCGGCCCCGCGACGGTGCCCGGCCGCGGACGCGCAGGAGGGGGTGGGCGCGCCCCGTGAATGATCCCTGTCGCGATGATCGCGTCATCCGGGGCACCTCCTGCCGCTCTGCGTCCGCCGTCGCCGACGTTTCCGAAGGTAGCGCCGCCCGCGGCCCCCGTCGCCGCCGTTAACGGCCGCTTAAGGGGCGGATCACTCGTCGCTAAGCCGCCTTCCAGATGCGGCCACGAATGGCGCGCTCCACCGCATGTACGGAGCGATCGGGCGCTGAGATGATCATCTTCCGGGCGGGCGGCGGGCTGAGGAGGATCCGGTGCGATCTCGGGGTGTGCTGGTGCTGGCGGCCGTCCTGGCGGCCGTGCTCGTGACGGGACTCGCGGCGGGCTGGGCGCTGCGCCGCGACCGGGACCGCGACACGCCCGAGCAGGTCGCGGCCCGCTACTTCGCGGCCTGGAGCAAGGGCGACCTGGAAGGGATGGGCGAGCTGGTGGCCGACCCGCCCGCGGACTTCGCCGCGCAGCACCAGGCGCTCTCGCGCGGGCTCGCGGTCAACACGATCGCGCTGGAGCCCCGTCCCGTGGTGCGGTCCGGGCCGGACGCCGCGCGGGCCGCCTTCACCGTGACGCGGTCGCTGGCGTCCCACGGGTCCTGGTCGTTCGCGTCGGAGCTGCGGCTCGGCCGGGTGGACGGACGGTGGCGCGTCCGCTGGTCGCCGGCGACGCTGTACCCGGGGCTGAAGGGCGGCGGAGCATGGGCGATGCGGCAGGTGACCGTCCCCGCCGCGACGCCGGTCGCGCGGGACGGCCGGGCGCTGCCGGACGGCGGCCCGCTGGAGCCCTACCTCGCCGCGATCACCAGCCGGCTGGACGAGGAAGAAGACCAGTCCGTGTGGGCGATCGAGCTGCGCGACGGCGGCGGGCCGCCGCAGCGCGTGAAGCTGTTCGGCACCGAGAAGGGCCGCGAGATCGAGACGACGCTGGACCGGCGGGTGCAGGCGGCGGCGGAGAAGGCGGTGGCGTCCGCGCCGGGCCGCGCGGCAGTCGTGGCCGTCCGGCCGGGCGGCGGCGAGGTCCTGGCAGTGGCGGACGGCCTCGGCGGGCTCGGCGCGTTCATCGGCCGCTACCCGCCCGGCTCGACGTTCAAGGTGGTGACGGCGGGCGCGCTCCTCGCGGACGGGTCCGGCGCCGGGACCGGGGCCGACTGCCCGGCGTCCGTGGTCACCGCGCAGCGCACGATCCGCAACGACGAGGACCACGCGCTCGGCCGGACGACGCTGCGGGGCGCGTTCGCCGCGTCCTGCAACACCACGTTCGCGCGGCTCGCGGTCGAGCGGCTCGGCGCGGAGAAGCTGGCGGCGAGCGCGCGCCGGTTCGGCTTCGGCGCCCGCCTCACCCCGGGCGTGGACGCCGCGGACGGAAGCTTCCCCGGCCCGGAGAGCGGCGCGGAACTGGCGGAGGCGGCGATCGGGCAGGGCCGCGTCCAGGCGAGCCCGCTGCTGATGGCGTCGGTCGCCGCTGCCGCGGCGGACGGCTCGTGGCGCTCGCCCCGGCTGCTGGCGCCGACGCTGATCCGCGAGGGCGGGGGAGCCACGCCCGGCCCGCGGCCGGTGCCCGGGGCGTCCGCGCTCCGCACGATGATGCGGGCGGTGGTCACCGGCGGCACCGCGGCGGGCGCCGGGCTCCCGGACGGGACGGCGGGCAAGACGGGGACCGCCGAGATCGGCGCCGGCCAGTCCCACGCCTGGTTCATCGGCTACCGGGACGAGGTCGCCTTCTCGGTCTTCGTCGAGGCCGGCGGCTCGGGCCCGAAGGTCGCCGCCCCCGTGGCCGCCCGCTTCCTGAAGGCCCTCCCGTGATCACGGGGCGCCTTCGCGGATTCGCCGAAATCGGCACGCGAACGCATGAACGTGTCACGGATTTCGTACGTACTGCCCTGGAGAACAGAACGACCGCGGAGTAAGGCTCAGCACGTTTTTGGCACCAACCCGCATCTGAGTGGCTCATGGGGCGTATGCTCCCGGAGTGATCGAGCGGATTCGTCGAGAATCCGTTCTGGGAACGCGGTTGGAGCGAGCGGGCTCCTGAACCGCGGTCCCCGATGTCTCAGCGGGAAGGCCGCCGGGCGACGAGCCCGACGGCCCGGAGCCGACCGGCGTTCGCCGAGCCCTCCGTCTCCTCCACAGGAGAGGGCATGGCGCGACGCGATAACGGGCATGCGTCCCGGAGCACTACGCATGCTGCACCGTGGGCGGAGACGCCCGCGCGCCCCTCATCGAGACCTGAGCCCCGGTCGGGGCCGAGGTCCGAGGAGCCGCAGTGGCCCGAAGGGTCCTGGTGGTCGCAGCAGCCGGACTGGTCCGAGCGCGGACGGCGAACGTCCCGCCGCGGCCCGAGCCGCCGCGAGATGAAACGGCGCGAGCGGGCCGCCGAAGGGCAGTCCCGCGAGCGCGAGCAGCCGCAACCCCCGGCGCAGCCGCGCCCGGACCAGTTCGGCGCGCGAAACAGGCCACCCAACCCCAGAGACGCCCGTCCCGCCCCCGGGACGAGGCCGTACGACACGCAACCCGAACGACCCGCCCCGCGCCCCCAGCAGCCGGACGCGCGCACTCAGCAGTTCGATGCACGTGCCGGAGGGGGCGGCCCGGGCGCCGAGCAGTTCGACACCCGCAATCAGCGTCCCGACCCCCGCGCCGAGCGTGCCGCCCCGCGCACTCAGCAGTTCGATGCGCGCACTCAGCAGTTCGGCGCGCGCAATGAGCCCTCGCGGCCGGGCACCGGACGTCCTGCGCCGGCTGCCGGGGGTTCGGAGGGGCGCGGTGAGCAGGGCGGTGCCGGGGCCAAGCCGTTCGACTCCGGCGGCGAGGCGTTCGGCGGCATGCCCGAGCAGTTCGACGCGCGGGTCGGAGGGCCCGCGCCGCGGCGCGACCGGTCGCGGGACTTCCAGCCGCGCCGGACGGGGGCGCGGCGCGCGGAGCGGCCAGGGGCGCGGCCGCGGCGTCCGGAGCGGCGGACGTCCCGGATGCGGCAGCCGGGCGCCCAGGCGCGGCACGGCATGCCGCCGCGGCCGGGGCCGAGGGCGAAGCCGCGCGGCGGGCGGGGGCCGAGCGACCGGCTCGGCATCGGCGCGATCGTGCTGTCGACCGCGGTCGGCCTGTCCCTCCTGGGCATCGCCGAGCGGGCGCTGCTGGAGGGCGGGCCCATCGGCGGCTCGTCCGATCCCATCGGGTCACAGCGCGCGATCACGCCGCCGGACCGCGGCGGCGTCCCCGGGCAGTCGCCGCAGCAGTCGCCGCGGCCCGGCCAGAGCGGCGGGCCGGCGTCGCCGGACGGCCCGGACCTGCGGACCCTCGCCGCGCAGGTGCGGAGGCTGACGCTGGCGCAGCGCGGCGCCGCCGCCCGGCAGGTCTACGGCGCCGCGCCGTCGCGGGCGCCGATCGTGGGCGCCACCCGGACGAGCCCCGACAGGACCTGGGTGTTCGGCACCACCGCGATCCCCGTCCCGGAGTCCAGCGCCGCCAACCCCGAGGTCGCGTTCTACGCCGCCCGCTGGACGGGACGGGAATGGCAGGCCGGGCTCTCCGGCGGGCGGCTGTTCAACGACCTGCTCGGCGCCGTCCCCACGGACGTGATGCCCGCGGCGGAGGCGGCGGCGCTGCGCAGATACGCGGCCGTCACCGAGGACCGGGCCGCCTCGCTCGTCAACGGCACCCGCGCCGGCGACAAGCTGATGCTGCCGTGGAAGGTCGGCGAGGCCTGGGCGATGACGACCGCCGACGGTTCCGCGCGCCCGCTGGCGTCGCTCGCGTTCTCCGGGGGCGACGGCCGGGTCCTCGCGTCCGGCGACGGCCGCCTCTACCGCTTCTGCGCCGACTCCGCCGGCCGCGCGATGATCATGGTGATCCATCCGAGCGGCGTCGCCACCACCTACTACCGGGTGCGGGGCGTCCCGGAGAAGGTCCGCGACGGCGCCGTCGTCGAGCAGGGCGACCCGCTCGGCCGCACCGGCGCCGACCGGCCCTGCGGCGGGGCCGCGGCGCCCCGCGCCGAGGTCGCGTTCGGCGTGCGCCGCGGCGGCGGAGCGGTCCCGCTCGAAGGCGCGCGGATCGGCGGCTGGACGTTCCGGGAGCGCGCCGAGCCCCTGGTCGGCTTCGCCGAACGCGGCGTCCTGCAGGTGCTTCCCGGGGGGCTGCTGGCCAACCTCGGCCCGGTCCCCCCGGCGGACGACTCGCCGCCGTCATCGCCGCCCCCCGGCCTCCCGCCGGTGGACGGCGCAGGACCGGTCGCCGCTCCGGCGCCGGCCGCAATCCAGAAGAGGAGTCCGATCGGTGCGAATTCGCAACAGTGATGATCCCGCGGTGCCCAGCTGGGTGCTGCGCGTGGTGCTCGTCGGCGCGGTGCTCGTGCTCGTCGGCGCGGCGACCCCGCAGGGCGCCGTCGCGGTCGCGAACGTGCAGTACTTCCTCAACTTCTACGCCGGCACGTTCGCGCTCGTCGCCTACACCACGGCGGTGATGAGCGGCCTGCTGGCGACCGAGCGGCTGATCCTGCAGATCCGGCACCGGGTGCTGGCGCAGGCCCTGCACCGCGCGTCCGCCGTGGTGGCGACGGCGATGCTGGTCGCGCACGTGACGGTGAAGGTGATGGCGGGGCTGGCGCTGCCCGCGCAGATCGTCGTCCCCACCGCCGGGCCGGTCGGGATCGGCACGATCGCGGCCGACCTGATGATCCTCATCATGATCACCGGGATGCTGCGGGCGCGGTTCGGGTTCGCCGGCAAGGCGTGGCTGTGGCGGACGATGCACGTCCTCGCGTACGTGGCGTGGCCGATGGCGATCATGCACGGCCTGATCACCGGGCGGTCCGCGGCGCCGTGGGTGGTGCTCGCCTACGTGATGAGCGTGGTGTTCGTCGTCCTCGCGCTGATCACCCGCATCATCGTCGTGATCAAGCCGCGGGAGCTCGCCCGCGCCGGCGACGAGATCGACGCGTTCGCCCGGCCGGACGGCGCCGGACGCCGCCGCGACCGGCGCGCGATGGCGGAGCGGGAGCACGAGGAGGCCCGCGCCGCCGCCGCGGCCCGCGACGGCTACGGCGACTACGGCGACTACGGCGAACGCGGCGACTACGGACGTGACACCGAGGCCCTGCGATGAGCTCGACCGTCACCGTCTCCGGCATCGGCGGGCCCCGGCTGACGCTCGGGTTCGACCGGTTCGACCGGCTGGACCTCGACCGGCACCTCGCCGTGCACGGCAAGCTCCGCGCGCCGTCGCTGGACGAGCTCGTCCGCGCGGCCGAGCAGGTCGACCTGCGGGGACGCGGCGGCGCGGGCTTCCCGCTCGCCCGCAAGCTGATGGCGGTGGCGGCGCGGGTGAAGTACCCGACGACCGACCCGCCGCCGCTGCTGCCCGGCGAGAAGCGCGACGCGCGCGGCTCCAGCGAGGACGTCGTCGTCGTGGTGAACGGCGCCGAGGGCGAGCCCGGCAGCGCGAAGGACAAGGTCCTGCTCGGCCGGGCGCCGCACCTCGTCCTGGACGGGGCGCAGATCGCCGCGTCCGCGCTCGGCACGCAGCGGATCGTGGTCGCCGTCGAGGACGACGAGGCCGCCCGGTCCGTCCGCGCGGCGATCGTCGAGCGGCGGATGCCCGCGCGGATCGTCCGGCTGACGGAGCGGTTCATCTCCGGGGAGAGCGGCGCGGTGGTCCGCGCGATCAACGGGGAGGCGCCGATCCCGCCGGGCGTCAAGGTCCGCGCGTCCGAGTCAGGCGTGGACGGGTACCCGACGCTGCTGTCGAACGCCGAGACGTTCGCGCAGCTCGCCGTGCTGGTCTCGCTCGGCCCCGACCTGTACGCGTCCACCGGGACGGAGGAGGAGCCGGGCACCACGCTGCTGACCGTCGGCGGCACCCAGGTCGTGGAGGCGCCGCTCGGCACGCCGCTGCAGGCCGTCCTCGACCACTGCCAGGTGCCGCCGTCCCCGGGCGTGCTCGTCGGCGGCTACCACGGGATGTGGCTCGACCCGGCCGGGGTGTCGCGGGCCGTCCTGTCGCGCGCCGGGATGCGCCGGGTCGGCGGGACGGTCGGCGCCGGGATCATCCTGCCGCTCACGCAGGGCACCTGCCCGCTCGGCGAGGTCACGCGGATCGCGTCCTACCTGGCGGCGCAGTCGGCCGGGCAGTGCGGGCCGTGCCGGCTGGGGCTGCCGGACGTCGTCCGGTCGCTGAACTCCCTCACCGAGGGGGGCGGATCGGTGGAGGACGTCCGCCGCGCCGCCGGCGTCGGGCGGGGCCGCGGGGCCTGCACCCATCCGGACGGGACGGCCCGTTTCGTCCTGTCGGCGATGGAGGCGTTCGGCCCCGACATCGACGCGCACCGGTGGGGCGGCGGCTGCGGCCTCGCGACCTACGGGGTGCTGCCGCTGCCGATACCGGACGGCACTGAGGGGCGGGTCGCGATCGACTGGAGCCGCTGCGACGGGCACGGGCTGTGCGCGTACCTCGTCCCCGAACTCATCCAGCTCGACCGGTACGGCTTCCCGGTCGTGCTCGGCACCGAGATCCCGTCGTGGATGGAGAAGGACGTGCAGAAGGCGGTCGCGATGTGCCCGGCGTTGGCGCTGCGCGTCGTCGCGGGCGTGCCGGACGTCCCGTCGAGACGCGGCTGACAGGCCCGGGCCGGAGGCCGTTCCGGACATTGAGAAAACCAAAAAAACATGGACAACGTTGAACCTCGGACCCGGTCCGGTGCGTATCTCACACCGAACCCGCGCCGGGTCCGTCGAGAGATCCTCGAAAGGAGGAAGAAGTTCCCTTGAGGAAATCCTACGGAATCGCCGAAACGCGAAGGCGGCCGCGCTTTCGCCGGGGCCGCGTGCTGCTGGTCCTGGCGGCCCTGGCCGCCGTGGCGGGCGCCTTCGCGGTCGTGATGAACCCGGTCGGCGTCCCCGCCAGCGGCGCGGCGAATCTCGGCGGCACGGTCAACACCCGCTGGGGACGGCTGAGCACCGACGACAGGAAGCTGCTCGTCGCGGTCAGGCAGGCCGGCCTGTGGGAGATTCCCGCAGGCCAGCAGGCACAGCAGCGCGCGTCCCGGCCTCGGGTGCGGGAGGTCGGCGAGATCATCATGCAGCAGCACGTGCAGCTGGACGCCGACGCCCGCGCCACGGCGCAGCGGCTCGGCGTGCTCCTTCCCAACGAGCCCAACGGCAGCCAGAAAAGCTGGCTGAGAGAGATGTCGGGCAAGTACGGGATCGATTATGACAAGACGTTCGTGCTGCGGCTGCGCGCCGCGCACGGAAGTGTCTTCACCGTCATCGCCAAGGTGCGCGCGCAGAGCGAGAACACCGAGATCCGCGCGTTCGCCGAACGGTCGATGAAATTCGTCAACACGCATATGTCGCTGCTGGAGAGCACGGGCCTGGTGCCCAGGCGCGCCCTGCATTGACGTACATCCCACCCCCGCACAAGGGAGCACCTTTCCATGGGACGCAAGAAGAAAGCATTCGCCGTGATGATTCCGGCGCTCGCCCTTGCCACGTCGGTGAGCCAGGCGGTCGCCGGGACCGCGTCCGCGCAGCCGGGCCTGAGCCTGCAGGCCCCCGGCGACCCGACCGCCGAGCCGCCCGCCGACCCGTCGGCGGAGCCGCCCGCCGACCCGTCCGCGGAGCCGTCGGCCGAGCCGCCCGCCGATCCGTCGGCCGACCCGTCGGCGGAGCCTCCCGCGGAGCCGCCGGCGGACCCGTCCGCCGAGCCGTCCGCACCCGCGCCCCCGCCGCCGAGCGCGGTGAAGCCGGGGCCGCGCCGCGACCAGTTCGTCGACATCCGCCGGGCCCCGCGCATCCAGGTGCCGCGCACGTCCCGCAGCGGCTCGCGCGGCGTGTTCTCCGTGAACTGCGGCACGAACGAGGGCCAGGCGCACAGCAACCCCGACAACGTCGTCGCGGCGCCCGGCGTCCAGAACGGCGCGCACCACATCCACGACTATGTCGGCAACCTCGACACCGACGCGTTCTCGACCGACGAGACCCTCGCCGCGGCCGGGACGACCTGCACCAACGGCGACAAGTCCACATACTTCTGGCCCGTGCTGCGGCTGCGCTCCGGCGAGGACGACTCCGACCGGGCCGAGCAGAGCCGCCTGGACGGCAACGTCGGCAGCATCGTCGAGCCCTCGTCGGTGCGCCTGCAGTTCCTCGGCAACGCGCGCAGCAGGGTGACGGCGATGCCGCCGTTCCTGCGGATGGCCACCGGCGACGCCAAGTCCGCGACGAACGGCCTGGCCAACGCGAACGCGCTGTGGTCGTGCAGCGGCTTCCAGAACCGCGGCTTCACCAACAAGTACCCGCTCTGCCCGCGGGGCAGCCAGGTGCTGCGCATCCTGAACTTCGCGGGCTGCTGGGACGGGCAGAACACCGACAGCGCCAACCACCGGTCCCACGTCTCCTTCGCCGACAAGCGGACGGGCCAGTGCCCGCAGGGAACGAGGGCCATCCCGCAGCTGCGGATGACGCTGTCCTACCGGGTGCCCGCCAGGGCGCTGGCGTTCGCGCTCGACTCGTTCCCCGAGCAGGGGCACGACCCGGTGACCGACCACGGCGACTTCATCAACGTGATGGGAGACCGGCTGATGCGGCAGGCGGTCGCCACCATCAACTCCGGCCGGCGCCGCTGACCGGAACCCGCGTCCGGGAGAACCGGACCGCCCGGGGGTGACCCCGGACGCGCGGCCGGTGAGGACGACGCGCCCGCCCGCCACCATAGGCGGCGCGCCTCACCGGCCGCCTCCGCACCCATCCGGGCGCCCGACCGTACGATCTGGCTATGAACATCGTGATCGCGGGCGGGCACGGGAAGATCGCGCTGCGGCTCTCGCGGCTGCTGGCCGCGCGGGGCGACACCGTGCTCGGTCTCATCCGCAACCCCGACCACGCCGGCGACGTGCGGGCCACGGGCGCCGGGCCGGTCGTGTGCGACCTGGAGTCCGCGGACCGTGGGGAGGTCGCCGGGCACGTCACCGGCGCGGACGCGGTCGTCTTCGCCGCCGGCGCGGGCCCCGGCAGCGGCGCCGCGCGCAAGGACACCGTCGACCGCGCCGCCTCGGTCCTGATGGCGGACGCGGCCGAAAGCGCGGGCGTCCGCGGCTACATCCAGATCTCCGCGATGGGCGCGGGCGAACCCCCCGCGCCGGGGCGCGGGGACATCTGGGACGCCTACATCCGCGCCAAGGGCGAGGCCGAGGACGACCTTCGCCGCCGCGACGCCCTCGACTGGCTGATCCTGCGTCCGGGCCGCCTCACCGACGACCCGCCCACCGGCCTCGTCACCCTCGCCGAACCGCCGATCGGGCACGACGTGGTGACCCGCGACGACGTCGCCGCGGTCATCGTGGCGCTGCTCGACGCGTCCGACGTCAGGCGCCGCACGCTCGACCTGCTCAACGGCCCCACCCGGATCGAGGACGCCGTCGCGTCGCTCCGCCCCGCCCTCGGCGGCGGCTAGGCGGTGTAGAGGGCCTCGATCTCGTCCACGAAGTCCTTCATCACGACGTTGCGCTTGACCTTGAGGCTGGGCGTCAGGTGCCCGGCCTCCTCGGTGAAGTCGACGCCGAGGATCACCTGCTTCTTGATCGCCTCGGCGTGGCTGACCGAGGTGTTGGCCGCCGCGACGGCCGCGTCGATCTCGGCGACGAGGTCGGGGTCGCGGCGCAGCTCGTCCACCGTCATCTCCGCGGGCTTGCCGTGCCGCTCCTTCCACGGCCCGAGCGCCTCCTCGTCCAGCGTGACGAGCGCGGCGACGAACTTGCGGCCGTCGCCGACCACCAGGCACTGGCTGACCAGCGGATGCGCGCGGATCCTGTCCTCCAGCGGGGCGGGCGCGACGTTCTTGCCCGCCGCGGTGACCAGGATCTCCTTCTTCCGGCCGGTGATCTTCAGGAAGCCGTCGGCGTCGAGGGAGCCGATGTCGCCGGTGCGGAACCAGCCGTCCTCCAGGACCTCCTTGGTCGCGGCCTCGTTGTTCCAGTAGCCGCGCATGATGTTGACGCCGCGGACGAGGACCTCGCCGTCCTCGGCGATCCGGACGTCCACGCCCGGGATCGGCTGCCCGACGGTCCCGATCCTGATGGCCGTCGGGCGGTTGACGCTCGCCGGCGCGGTCGTCTCGGTGAGGCCGTAGCCCTCCAGGATCGTGATGCCGACGCCGCGGAAGAAGTGGCCGAGCCGCTCGCCGAGCGCCGCGCCGCCCGACACCGCGTACTTCACCTCGCCGCCGACCGCCGCGCGCAGCTTCTTGTACACGAGCGCGTCGAAGACCTTGTGCTTCGCCTTCAGCCCGATGCCGGCGCCGCCGCCGTCCAGCGCGCGGCTGTAGGCGATCGCGGTCTCCGCCGCCGCCTTGAAGATCTTGCCCTTGCCGTCGGCGGCGGCCTTCTGCTCGGCGCCGTTGTAGACCTTCTCGAAGACGCGCGGGACGGCGAGCAGGAACGTCGGCCGGAACGTGGCGAGGTCGGGCAGCAGGTTCGGGACGTCGCTGTGCCCGAGGATGATGCCGCCCTCGATGACGGCGACCTGGATCAGCCGGGCGAACACGTGCGCCAGCGGCAGGAACAGCAGCGTGGAGCTGCCGTCCACGGTGACCTCGGAGATCGCGCCCTGCACGGCGTTGCGGGCGGTCGACACCAGGTTCCCGTGGGTGATCTCGCAGCCCTTGGGACGCCCGGTCGTGCCCGAGGTGTAGACGAGCGTGGCGACGTCGGCGGCGTTGCGGGAGTGGCGGCGCTCCTCGACCACGTCGTCCCCGACCTCGGCGCCGAGCCGCACGACCTCCTCGACGCCGCCCGCGTCGATGCCCCACACATGCGTGAGCTGGGGCAGCCGCTCGCGGATCCCTTCGACCGCCGCCACGTGCTCGTCCGTCTCGGCGAACACCGCCTTCGCGCCGGAGTCGCCGGCGATCCACTCGATCTGGTCGGCGGAGGACGTCTCGTAGATCGGCACCGAGACCGCGCCGGCCGTCCAGATCGCGTAGTCGAGGACGGTCCACTCGTACCGGGTGCGCGACAGCAGCCCGACCCGGTCGCCCGGCTCGATCCCGGCGGCGATGAGGCCCTTGGCGATCCCGGCGGCCTCGGCCGCGAACTCGGCGGCGGTGACGGCGCTCCACACGGGCGCCTCGGCGGGGCCGCTCTTGCGGCGCGCCACGATCGTCCCCGGTTCCTCTGCGGCCCTGGTGAAGGGTGCGTCGGTCAGTACGGCGGAGTCGGGGACCTCCACCATCGCGGGGACGCTGAACTCGCGCACGGCCTGCTCCTGTGGTCGTTCTTCGACAGGTGAACGGGGAAGTCCGCGGAGGCTTCTCCGAAACCGCATGATACCCACGAGTAGGAGAATTGCCTTGTCCAACCGGCTATGGGCATCGATGGGTTGAGAAGCGGGGCGGTGGGGTAACGGCAGTGCAAAGGTCGCACGCCGGCGGTGGGGGACGGCTCGCGGTCGCTTACTCTTAGCCCGTCGTACACGAGTGTGGTCCGGGGGAACGCCATGTCGCTGCTCGAAATCATCGCGCTGACGGCCGAGGACGCGCGCGCGGCGGAGGACGGCGGCGCCGACCGGCTCGAGGTCGTCGCCGACATGGCCGCCGACGGGCTCACCCCCGATCCCGAGCTCGTCGCCGCCGTGCGGGCGGCCACGTCCCTGCCGATCCGGGTGATGCTGCGGGCGAACGCGGGGTTCCGCACGTCCGGCCGCGAGCTGGACCGGCTGCGGCAGGCCGCGGCGGGCCTCGCCGAGGCGGGCGCGGACGGGTTCGTGTTCGGCTTCCTCGACTCCTCCGGCCATGTCGACACCGGCGCCGTGGGCAAGCTCGCCGCCGACGTCGCCCCGCTGCCCTGGACGTTCCACCGCGCGCTCGACCACGCCGCCGACCAGGCCCAGGCGTGGAACGTCGTCCGCGGGTTCGGCGGAGGGCTGGACACCGTCCTCACGGCCGGGTCGGCGCGGGGCGTGGACACCGGGGTGGACGTGCTCGTCCGGCGCGCCGCCGAGGACCCCGCCGCCGCCAAGATGATCATGGCCGGGGGCGGGCTGCGCCGCAAGCACGTCGCGGTCCTCGCGGCCGCGGGCGTCACCGCGTTCCACGTGGGCACGGCGGTCCGCCCGGACGGGGCCTGGGACGCGCCGGTCGACCCGGCGCTGGTGCGCGAATGGCGCTCGCTGGTGTCCGCCGCCGCGGGCTGACCGTCCTCGCGGGACGCGCGTCCCATTACAGTCGGTTCATGAGGATCCATGTGGTGAGCGACGTCCACGGCCGGGCGGACGCGCTGCCGGCCGCGGCGGACGGCGCCGACGCGCTCATCTGCCTCGGCGACCTGATCCTGTTCGTCGACTACCACGACCACGGGCAGGGCATCTTCGCCGACCTGTTCGGGCAGGACAACGCCGACCGCTTCATCGAGCTGCGCACCGAGAAGCGCTTCGACGAGGCCCGCGAGTTCTCCCGGGCCCTGTGGGCGTCCCTGGACGGCGACGCGTGGCCGCACATCGAGCGCGCCGTCGACCGGCAGTACGCCGAGCTGTTCGCCGCCATGCCGTCGCCCGCGTACCTCACGTACGGGAACGTCGACGTCCCTCGCATGTGGGGTCGGCACCTGCGAGACGGGCACCACGTCCTGGACGGCGAGACCACCGAGATCGGCGGCCTGCGGTTCGGGTTCGTCGGCGGCGGCCTGCGCACCGAGTACCGCACCCCCTACGAGCTGGACGACGACGCGTACGCCGCGAAGGTCGAGGCCGTCGGCGACGTGGACGTGCTGTGCTGCCACATCCCGCCCGCCGTCCCGGAACTGCTGTACGACACGGTCGCGCGCCGGTTCGAGCGGGGGAGCGAGGCGATCCTGGACGCCGTCCGCAGGACGCAGCCGCAGTACGTTCTCTTCGGGCACGTCCACCAGCCCCTGGCGAGCCGGATGCGCATCGGCCGCACCGAATGCGTGAACGTGGGCCACTTCCGGGCCCGTGGCGTGCCGTACGTCCTGACGGTGTGAAAGATACTTTCTCTACGACAAGGGGCCCGCGCGGGCCCGACCAGAGCCAAGGGAGACGCAGATGGCGGACCGCACCAGCTCCTCCATCACGGTCAAGGCAGGAAAGGCCGAGATCATGGCGGTGATCGCCGATCTCGACGCGTACCCGAAGTGGACGAGCGGCATCCGCGGCATCACCGTCGAGGAGACCGGCGAGGACGGCCGCGCGTCCCGCGCCAAGCTGACGTTCGACGGCGGCGTGTTCATCGACACCATCGGCCTCGCCTACACGTGGGAGGGCGACGACCACGTGGCGTGGACGCTGGTCGACCCCGGCTCGGTGGTCACCAAGCTGCACGGCTCCTACACCCTGGTCGAGCGGGACGGCTCCACCGAGGTGACCTACGAGCTCGCCGTGGACGTCCGGATCCCGCTCATCGGCATGGTGAAGCGCAAGGGCGAGAAGCGGATCATCGACTCCGCGCTCAAGGGCCTCAAGCGCCATGTGGAGAGCTGACCACCGCGAAGGCGATACCGTTCACGCCGACGGCGGATGGAAGATGGACCCATGAGCCACCGGCAGGGCGGCTCCGGCCGGGCCGCCTCCGGCCGTACGCGCCGGTACCGTCCGCCGGAGGCGTCGGGACGCCCGCGGGCGGGTAGGTCCGAGCGGTCGGACCGACCCGGTGCGGGCGGGCCGTGGTCCGCCGCCACCGGCGGCGACCCCATCGACATCGGGTAGTGCGGTGCCGGCTCCGGCCGTGCCGCGCGAGGAGGAGGAAGCGTACATGGCCCTGACCATCGGCGTGGACGTGGGCGGCACGAAGGTCGCCGCCGGGGTCGTCGACGACCGGGGAACCATCCTGGAGAAGGTTCGCCGGCCCACCCCGTCGACCAACCCCAAGGAGACCGCCGAGACCATCGCCGAGGTCGTCGACCTGCTGAAGGGCAAGTTCGAAGAGGTGTCGGCGGTCGGTCTCGGGACCGCCGGGTTCGTCGACGAGGACCGCTCCAACGTGCTGTTCGCGCCGAACCTGGCCTGGCGGGAAGAGCCGATCAAGGAGAAGGTCGAGAGCCTGGTCGGGCTGCCCGTCGTCGTGGAGAACGACGGCAACGCCACCGCGTGGGGCGAGGCCAGGTTCGGCGCCGGACGCGGCGAGAACTTCCTCGTCCTGGTCGCCCTCGGCACCGGCATCGGCGGCGGCATCATCATCAACGGCGAGTTGTACCGGGGCCGGTTCGGCATCGGCGCCGAGATGGGCCACTTCCGGGTCGTCCCTGACGGCCGCCGCTGCGGCTGCGGCAACCGCGGCTGCTGGGAGCAGTACGCCAGCGGCAACGCCCTCGTCCACGAGGCACGCGACCTGGCCCGGGTGGCGCCCGCGATGGCCGGACGGCTCCTCGAACTCGGCGACGGGCGCCCGGAGGGCATCAGCGGGCCCGAGGTTTCGCAGGCGGCCCGCGAGGGCGACAAGGCGGCGCTGGAGTGCTTCCGCACCATCGCGCACTGGGCGGGCCAGGGACTCGCCGACCTCAGCGCCATCCTCGACCCGGGCGCGTTCATCATCGGCGGCGGCCTGTCCGACGCCGGCGACCTGCTGCTCGACCCGATCCGCGCCGCGTTCGAGGACGCGCTGACGGGCCGCGGTCACCGCCCGCTGCCCGACATCCGCATCGCCGAGCTGGGCTCCGCGGCGGGCATCGTCGGCGCCGCCGACCTGGCGCGCGTCCGCCCTCTGCAGGACGTCGTCGTCTAGAGACGTGCCGTCCGTCCGCCTGCTGAGCTACAACGTCCGGTCGCTGCGCGACGATCCGGCCGCCGTGGCCCGGGTCGTCCGCGCCCTCGCCCCGGACGTCGTCTGCCTGCAGGAGGTCCCGCGCTTCTGGACGTGGCGGATCCAGCGCCGCCGCCTCGCCCGCGCGTGCGGCCTGGACATCGCGGCTGGACGGCGGGCCTGCGGGCTCGCCGTCCTCGCCGCGCCGCACGTCCGCCGGGTGGCCCGCGAGTTCCACCTGCTCACGCCCGACCCGGGCCTGCACCGCCGCGGCCTGGCGATCGCCGTCCTGGAGATCGGCGGCGCGCGCTTCCTGGCCGCGTCCACCCATCTCGACCTGCGGGACGGGCCGCGGCTCCGCCACGTCCACGAGGTCCTCGCCCACCTCGCCCGGGCCCGCGACCGCCACCGCGCCCCGGCCGTCCTCGCCGGGGACGTCAACGAGGAGCCGGGCGGCCCGTCCTGGACCCTCCTGACCGACCATTTCCAGGACGCCTATGCCACGGCTCCGTCCGGCGACGAGCTGACGTTCTCCTCCCGCGACCCCCGCCGCCGCATCGACGCCGTCTTCGCCGACCGGGAAATCGAGATCACCGCCTGCGGCGTCCCCACCGACGAACCGCTGACCGCCGATTACCCGAGGGCCACCGACCACCGCCCCCTGCTGGCGGACCTAGAACTCCCCAACGCCTGAGCGAGGAGACCCGTGCCGGGCAGGGGGTCTGGGGTCAGACCACGGCGCCGTCGTCGGGGTCCCTGGGCTCGTCACCCATGCGGAGCACGAGGGTGACGAATCCGCCGATGAAGGCGGCGACCGCGAGGAACGCGGCCCAACCGGGGACGTCCCAGTCGAGGACGACGGTGATCAGCAGGTAGAGCGGGCCGCCGATGAGGGCGATCCAGGCGCCCTTGGTGAGCGGGTCGGCGCTGGGCAGCGGCGGGGGAGGGGGCGGGACGTAGTGGCCCTCGTCGTCGGCGTCCGGCGGGAACTCGGGCGTCTCGGCGGCCCTGATCACGCGGGCGCGGGGGAGGCGGCCGGTGCGGTCGTCGCCCTCCTGCGGCGGGTCGGCGGGCTCTCGGACGTTCTCCTCGTCGGGCCAGGGGACGTCCTCGCCGTCGGGCGCGGAGTCGAAGCCGGCGACGATCTCGGCCCAGATGGCGTCCTCGTCGCGCTCTCCGGGCCCGTCCGCGTCCTTGGCGGCCGCGCCGCCCTCCGCGCCGCCGCGCGGGTCGCCCGGGTCGGCGGTTCCGCGCCGGCCGGGGGAGTCGGCCGTCCCCGGAAGGTCGGCGACGCCGGTCTCGGGACGGTCGCCGCCGTCGGAGCGCTCGCCGTCCGAGCCGCGCGAGGACGCGTCGCGCAGCCGGGCGAGATGGGCGCGCAGGATGCCCTCCGCGGCGGGCTTCATGTCGACGTCCACGTACAGCCGGTCGAGGACGTCGCCGGCGACCTGCTCACCGGCGGGCTCGGCGCGGTCGGTGAGGTCCGCGCGTTCGGCCAGGTCGGCCAGCTCGGCCAGGTCGGACGGCGATGCCGCGTAGGCCGCCACCCCGGCCTCGCCCAGCGCCGTCAGCATCGCGTCGGCGAGATGCGGGGCGAGGTCGACCAGTGGGGCGTAGGTGTCCGCTGACAGTCCATTGCCACGGCGATTCACGGGGCCGGCTCCTTCGACGACTCCGGCGTGACCGACGGCACCGGCATGACGGCCTCCGCCCCTATCGACATGGGTCCGGACGCGCCGCCGGCTCGCGGCGGCACTCCCGGACACCCTGAAACATGTGTCCCACGGTATTCGCTGCGTCGCCCGGGACAAGCCCCCGGGCGCACCCGATTGAGATTGACGCCTCAGAGCCTACGTTCATTCCCGCCCCCCGCGAGCCGCCCGGCGGGCAACGCCCCGCGGCCCGGCCGCGACGGGCCCGGGCCGTCCGGTTCGATGCTCCGCGTCCGGCCATGTACCGGCTGGTAGAACGCTGAGACGCGGAGTGGGAAGATGTCCCATCATCCCCGTCGGTCAGGGACCGTCCGCGCCGAATCCCTGAGGCGCGCGGTCCGAGGAAGGTCCCCGCATGCTCTGGTTCTGGATCCTGCTCAGGATCGTTCTCACGCCGATCCTGTACCTCGGGTGGTGGCCGCGGAACCGCGGGGCGCGGAACGTCCCGAAGCGGGGCCCGGCGCTGCTGGTGAGCAACCACCTGTCGTTCGCCGACCACTTCTTCGGCCCGCTGCCCCTGTTCCGGCCGATCTTCTTCATCGGCAAGGGCGAGTACTTCACCGGCAAGGGGATCAAGGGGCTGATCAGCAAGGGGTTCTTCACCGGGGTCGGCGTCGTGCCGGTGGACCGGACGGGCGGCTCGTCCGCCGAGGCGGCGCTGCAGACGGGGCTGCGGATCCTCGCGGAGGGCAAGCTGCTCGGCATCTACCCGGAGGGCACCCGCGCGCCCGACAACCGGCTGTACCGGGGCAAGACGGGGGTCGCGCGGCTGGCGCTGAAGTCGCGGGTCCCGGTGATCCCGATGGCGATGGTCAACACGTTCGAGCTGATGCCGCCGGGCAAGCCGTACCCGCGGCTCGGGGTGCGGCCCGGCGTCCGGTTCGGCAAGCCCATGGACTTCTCCCGGTACTACGGCCGCGAGGACGACAAGGACGTCCTGCGGCAGATCACCGACGAGATCATGCAGGCGATCAGGGACCTGTCGGGCCAGGAGTACGTCGACCGGTACGCCGCCGAGGTCAAGGCGGAGCTGGCGGGCAAGCCGGTCCGCCCGGTGGACGACGACGAAGGGCTCAGCGACGGCGGATGAGCGAAGCCGATCGGGGGATGGGGCTGGAGGCCGCGCTGTGGCGGGCCTTGGCGGTCTACCGCGGCCTGGCGCTCGTGTACGCCGGTGCCGTGATCGCCATGAACTTCGACGGCTACGCCCGTCCGGCCGGCGGGTGGGTAGTGCTCGCCGTGATGGCCGTCTGGACGGCGTACACGGTCCCCGCCTTCCGGGACCCGCGGCGGCGCGGATGGCCGCTGCTGGCCGCCGATCTCGCCGTCGCGTCCGGGTGCCTGGTCGCCACGGCATGGGTGGAGACGCCCGCGAACATCGCCGACGGCCGTCCGACCCTGCCCGTGTCATGGGTGGCGGCGGCGGTGCTGTCATGGGCCGTCGCCGGCGGACGGCGTCTCGGCGTTGCAGCGGCGCTCGTCCTGGCCGTGGCGAACCTGCTGGTCCACGCGATTGTCGGGACGTCGGGCGGGATCAGCCGGACGACCTTCAACGGCATCGTCCTGCTGCTCCTCGCGGGCCTCGTCGTCGGGCACGTCGTCCGGCTGGCGCTGGACGCGGAGGCGCGCCTGGCGCGGGCCGTGGAGCTGGAGTCGGCTACCAGGGAGCGGGAGCGACTGGCCCGGCGCATCCACGACTCGGTGCTGCAGGTGCTGGCGATGGTGCGGCGGCGCGGCGACGAGCTCGGCGGCGCGGCGGCGGAGCTGGGACGGCTGGCGGGGGAGCAGGAGGCCGCGCTGCGGACGCTCATCGGCGGCGCCCCCGCCGTCCCCGCCGCCGCGCCTGACGCGGGCGACGACGTCGATCTCCGTCCGCTGCTGACCGGCCACGCGTCCTCGTCCGTCACGGTGTCCACTCCCGCGACCGAGGTGCGGCTGCCCGCGCACGCCGCCCGCGAGGTCGAGGCGGCGGTCGCGGCGGCGCTCGACAACGTCCGGCGGCACTGCGGCGACGGCGCCCGCGCGTGGATCCTGCTGGAGGACGGCGAGCGCGCGGTCACCGTCAGCGTCCGCGACGACGGCCCCGGCATGCCCGCCGGACGGCTGGACGAGGCCGCGGCGGACGGACGGCTCGGCGTCGCGCAGTCGATCCGCGGCCGCGTCCGGGACCTGGGCGGCACGGTCGAGATCTCCTCCGCCGAGGGCGCGGGCACGGAGATCGAGATGACCGTCCCCCGCTCCTGACCCGCGGCCGCCTGCGTTTATAGGGGGCTTGCGCCATATGGTGTGATCCGTGAGCGACGTTCCCCTCAGGGTCATGGTCGTGGACGACCATCCGATGTGGCGCGAGGCGGTCGCCCGCGACCTCGCCGAGGCGGGCCACGAGGTGGTCGCGACCGTAGGCGAGGGACGCGCCGCCGTCCGCGTCGCCGCGGCGGCCCGCCCGCAGGTCGCCGTCGTCGACCTGCAGCTCCCCGACATCGGCGGCGTCGAGGTCACCCGCCATCTGGCCGCCGCCGACCCGCCCGTCCGCGTGCTGGTGCTGTCGGCGAGCGGCGAGCAGCAGGACGTCCTGGACGCCGTCAAGGCGGGGGCCACCGGCTACCTGCTCAAGTCCGCCGCGCGGGAGGAGTTCCTGGACGCCGTCCGCCGCACCGGCGAGGGCGACGCCGTCTTCACCCCGGGGCTCGCGGGCCTGGTCCTCGGCGAGTACCGCAGGCTCGCCGCCGCCCCCGCCCGCGAGGACGACGGCGCGCCGCGCCTGACCGAGCGCGAGACCGAGGTCCTGCGGCTCGTCGCGAAGGGCCTGACGTACAAGCAGATCGCGGAGCGGCTCGTCCTGTCCCACCGGACGGTGCAGAACCACGTGCAGAACACCCTCCGCAAGCTCCAGCTCCACAACCGCGTCGAACTCGTCCGGTACGCCATCGAGAAGGGCCTCGACGCGGAGGACGGGGACGAAACCGCCTGAACCGCCGCCCGGCCCCCGGCGTCTGAGCACCAAAAGGTGCCTGGACGGGAGCCCAGCGTGATCGACGACATCTCCGGAACCGAACTGGCGGTCTTCGCGGCCTACGTCATCGGCGGGATCATCCTGATCGCGATCGCCCGGAAGGTGCGCGCCAGCGCGATGCGGGGCGCCCCCCCGACGCGCGACCTGCATCCGTACGAGGTCGCCTACCTGCACGGCGGCGGACGCCACGCGATCGCCGCCTCGATCACGGCGCTGCGGCTCGACGGCGCGGTCGACGCCTACGCCGACGGCCGGATGATCCCGCTGACCCCGTCCGCCACCGGGCCCCGCGCGGCCGGGAAGCCGCTGGACACGGCGGTCTTCGGGGCGATCGCCGGCGGCCGGGCCGGCACGCTCGCCGAGCTCACCGCGGAGCCGGGGGTCCGGGCCGCGCTGGAGCAGCTCGGCGACGGGCTGGTCGCGCAGGGCATGGTGATCGGCCCGGACGGGCGGCGCACCCTGCGGATCTGCTGGCTGGTGCTCTGGGCGTGGATGGCGCTCGGCATGCTGTTCTTCATCCTGGACGTCTTCGACGGCTTCCCGGGCGTCCTGCTCCCGCTCGCCGCGATCGGCGGGGTCGCCGTCGTCGGCGGGAGCGTGCTCAACACGGGCGCCGAGAGGACGAAGGAGGGCGAGCGCGCGGTCGAGCAGCTCAGGACGTCCAACGCCCACCTCGACCCGCGGTACACGGCCTCCTACGCCGGGCTGCCCGCGCCGTCGGTGCTGCTGGGCGTCGCGCTGTTCGGGACGGCGGCGCTGATGGCGTTCGACCCCATGTTCGTCCAGACGGTCGGGCTCGGCCGCTACATGGAGATGACGGCGGCCACGACCGCGTCCGGCGGGTACTCGGGCTCCTCGTGTTCGAGCACCGCCTCGGTGTGCTCGTCCGGCTCCTGCGGCGGCGGCGGTTCCTGCGGAAGCAGCGGAGGCGGCGGTGGAGGCTGCGGGGG
>NZ_SMKT01000096.1 GCF_004348735.1 Actinomadura sp. KC06 | reverse complement strand
CCAGAAACGCTGGGTCCAGCGCTGGAAGCCCGCCCTGAACGCCTTCCAGATCGCCTTCGAAGGCCGCCTCACCCCAACCACCCACTGACCACCCAAACCCCAAATCAGCCGTTAACTTGACACTCCCAGATGCGGCTGGCCGCGCGATAGTTACTCGGCGCTGGTGAAGAACGTTGGCGCCGTTGAGGACGAGGAGTTGCTGTGGCAGGAGACCGAGGTCGTTGGGCCAGGCCAGTCTGCCGAGACCTGGGATGAGGTGGTCGGTGTAGCCCTCTGGCAATGTGCTGAAGGATGGGGTTTCGGTGGGTTGGAACAGTCCTGTTGGTCCGACGGTGGGACTGCTGAGAATGCGCCTGATTACTGGATGGCCAGGATGATGCATAAGGAGCGTGGGGAGGCCGTCGTGGTTGCCTGAGTCTGATGCTGGATTGGCAACTACTATTGCCGTCCCGAAGTTGCTTGAGCTCTCTAGGGTGCTGTCGTCGGCGCGTTCGAGGCGCGTCACCGAGGGTGGGATCGAGGAGATCCTTCCTGTGAGGCCGTTGACGCTGATGTTGGTTCCTGTTGGGACGGCGGCGATGGTTTCTGGGAGCGCGGTGACGCAGGGGATACCGAGTTCTCGGGCGGTTATCGCTGCGTGGGAGAGCGGCCCTCCGCAGGTGGTGATGATGGCGGCTGGTTCTTGGAGGAGTGCTGCGGCGGCGTCGGCGCCGATGTTGCCGCTCAAGAGCACGTGATTCTTGATTGTGCCTTCGGGGAGATCCGACAGATGTGCGAGGGGGCCGGTGGCTTGGCCAGGGGAAGCGGGGATGCCTTGCCACTCTCGATCGCCGACGCAACGGTCGGCGGAGGAGGGGTCGGGGAGCGAGCAGGTGAGTGGACGAGTTTGCAGGAGTTGGACGGTGCCGTCAGGGAGCATGGCCCATTCAAGGTCGACGCTGTTCAAGTCAAGGACGTCAGCGGCGACCAGGGCGAGTTCGAGTAGCCGTGTTCGGTGGGGAGGTTCGAGGACCGGACGGGGATCGGCTGGATGAAGGTGGATCAGTCCGGCGGCGGAGGTGCGGATTTTGGCGCGTTCGTGGGTTCGGTCGATGAGTGGTAGATCGATCCATTCGCCGGGCGGGAGTTGAAGCTCTTCGGGTGTGGCGGGTAGGACGATCTCGGTTTGCTGAGCAGGGATGATCTGTTGCTCGCCATCGTGGATTTCGCCCGTTTGCGCTCCGCTGGCGAGAGGCTCAGCGAGGCCGCGGATCGCTTCGATGCGCCATCTCATCGGGGGTCGCCCGAATTCTGCGGCGAGGATTCCGGCCGCAAAGGGGCGCATTGCGGGCTGGATCAGGACGGCCATGGCTGGGTTGTAGGCGATGTTCCGGGCGGTTGCGTATGCGTGTGCGGCTGTGGAGGTGGCCGACGCCCGGACGTCGTGGACGGCTCGTTGCAGGGATGCGGGATCGGTGGGGCAGAAGCGGCTTGTGTAGAGGCCAGCGAACGAAGCGCGTTGCCCGTCCTCGCAGATGGCCGACGAGCGGGCGATCACTCCATGGGGGGCCAGCGGCGTGAGTGCCGACAGGAGGTGGGGGATCATCGTGTCGGCTTGTTCATCGGTGAGATCGACTGGCAGCACGAATCCGTCCGGGACCGGGAGCCCGGCGCGGGCCAGACGAGCCAGAGTGGTGGCCTTGCGTCCGAACCGGGACGGGTCCGTGACCTGCGCCAAGGGGATCAGGTGCGTCGTCACGGCTACGTCACCTTGGCGAGGTCGTCGAGTGTGATGCGGGCTGGGTCGAGATCGTAGGTCGCACACCACCGGCGCACCGTGGCCAGGTAGCGGTCACGAAGCGGCTTGCGGCGCTCTTCACAGGTTGCTGCCCATCCGAGTGCGGCTGCCATGGCTTGGACTTCGGTGACGGCGCGGTCGTCGCCGGCCGCGGCCAGGATCGCGGCGGTCTGCCACGCGTCCCGGCGGGAGACGGCTGTGGTTCGGTGCGCGGCCATGCGGCGGGACGTGGTGGCGGCCTCGGCTGGATCGATGGTCGCGATCAGAACGGTGGCGCCGTCGGGGTCTTCGTACGGCGTTGCGGTGGTGGCTGGTGGGTGAGAGCCGTACAGGTGTCCGGTCGCGGCTACGTGCTCGGCGGCTTGTGTGGGGTCCGACGTCGAGGCCGCGTCCAGGAGTACTTGGTGGGCGGCGAGTACATGGCTCGGCTCGGCGGGGAGTTGCAGGGCCACCATGCAGGCTTCGGCCTTGGTGCGGGAGTCGAACAGCCCGGTGAGCAGGGTCGTCCACCGCTCTTCGGGCAGGAGCCAGTTGACGATGTGGGTGGCGTTCACGCGGATGAGTTCGTTGGTCGCGGAGGCGAGGGCTGAGGTCCAGGCGACGGCGTCGCCGCTGTGGCGGGCGTTGTCGCAGAGGTCGAGTGCGGTGGCTGCGGCGTTCTGGTCGCGAGTCGTGAGGGCAATCAGCTCGGCGACGTATCGGGGGACGGCGAGCCGGGCGTGCCATGCGCAGGTGATGCGGGCGTGGTCGGTTTCGGGGATGTCGACGATGCCCGCGCGTCGTAGCCGGCCGTAAGGGCTGGAGTCGTCCATCAGGATCTGGGGCCAGGAGATCAATGATCGGGTGTACAGCTCCCATTCCAGGAGGCTGCCGTTCGGACGGGTGCGTTCGTAGTCACAGGTGAGGATCCCGTTCCAGATGGGCTCCACGCTGCTCTCCTCTTGGATGACGGGGGTGACGGATGAGGTAGGCATGCCGAGGGATGCATGTGCCGGGTATCGAGGCAAGAGGGTGTGGCAGGGTCGGGGCTCGACGTCGGTGCAGGGGCCGGAATGGAGGCCAGGTGATCAAAGAGGTGACGGCGACCGTTTTCGTGTTCCGCAGGTCGCAGGCGGTGGGATGGCGATTGGGGTTGGTCTGGCATCCGCGGTTTCAGGGGTGGATCACCCCGGGCGGTCATGTCGAGGCGAACGAGACGGCGGCTGAGGCCGCCGAGCGGGAAACGAGCGAGGAACTCGGGTGCCGTGTCCGGCTGGTGCCCGGGCCGTCGAAGCCTCTTCCGGTCGGCTTCCCGCACACGGCCGCGACCGTGCCGTGGTGGATCGTTGAGATGGGGGCTAGTCCGGACAATCACACTCGGGACGAGCACGTTCATGTGGACCACGTATTCGTCGCCGAGTGGGTGGCGGATGTGTGTGAACCTGAGACCCGCGTGCGCTGGGTTACCGAGCACGAAGTCGCGGACCTGCCCGATCTTGCTGAGGACACCCGCTTGCAGGCCAAGGAGTTGTTCGCGTCGGTGGATGCGATTGTTGCGGTGTGACCGGCTAAAGCTCGAAGAGCTGTTCCTGGGTTGCTTCATCGTCGGCTCCGGCCGGAGGGGACGGCGGGTGGACGCCGCCTGCGACGTCCAGGTGGGCGAGCGTTGACCAGCGTCTCTGGGCCAGTCCTGCGGCGAGGACGTGCTGGAACACCTGCACGGTGACTTCGACGTCGGGCATGGCCCGGTGCCGGTCGGCGGGGACGGGAATGCGCAGGTACTTCAGCAGGGCGTCCAGCCGGTGGCTGCTGAGTTCGGGGAATGCTGTGCGAGCCAGCTTGACCGTGCACAGCAGGGGCGTTCTGGCCAGCGTGGGGCAGTGCCTGCGTTGACCGGCGATCAGGCCGGCTTCGGTCGCGGCGTGGTGCGCGACGAGCCGGTACGGCGGATGTGTGAGCCGTGCGTCCAACTCTTGCATGATCTGTGCCTGTGAGGGGCCGCCGCTCAACATTTGGCTGGTGATGCCCGTCTGGGCGGTGTCGAGGCTGGTGACCGGCACGTCGGCGGGTGGCCGCATCAACGATTCGAAACGGCCGCTCTCCTGCCAGCCGCCCTCTTCGAACCGCCCCGCCACGGCGGCGACCTCGATGGGCTCGGCCGGTCGGCCGGCCGGGGTGAGCGTCTCGAAGTCGATGACGACGAAGGTCGTCTGCGGGAAGGCCCGGTCGGAGAACCACGGGCCGGAACCTTCTGGGGCGGAAACGGATAGCCCGGCGGAGGACCGTTCGGTCGTCATGGGGCCCATGCTGTCGCCTCCTTTCTGATGATCGCCGCGAGTTCGGCGATGTGTTCGTCGCTGTCGCGTGCGGTGACCGGTACCGCCAACGCGGTCTCCACGGCGCGGGACGCCCGGGGGCAGGGGGCGGGGTGGAACTGCTGGCACGCGGGATGGTCCGGGGCGGCGCGGAGCCCATGGGTACCGACGCTGTTGGTCACTCCGGCATCGGCTAGACGCTGGCAGAACCGGCGGGGGTCGGGCAGGTGAAGGCGCCACAGAGCGCTGTGTCCATTCGGCTCCTCGCAGGGGTCGGCGTCGATCGTTTCTAGGTCGTCGAGATGACCTACGAGGTCGGTGAGGAGCGAGGTCTGGTGGCGGCGCCGGGCCACCGCGTTGGTCATCTGGGCGAGACTGGCCCGGGCGATAGCGGCGAGCGGTTCGGCGAGCCGGTAGTTGGTCCCGAGCCTGCTGCCTGGTGGTTCTCCCGGGGCGGCATTTTGCCAATGGCTGCGGAAGCTCGCCGCCCGCGCGGCGAGCAGTGGGTCGTCGGTGAGCAGGAACCCGCCCTCACCGCAGGAGGTGATCTTGCCGTCCTTGAGGGAGAAGCAACCGGCGGCGCCGAGGGTTCCGGCGAGCTTGCCGTTGTTGCGGCTTCCGTGAGCTTGGCAGGCGTCCTCGATGACGCGTAGGTCATGGCGTTCGGCGAGATCGATGACGTCCAACAGCCCGGCGGTCCTGCCGGCGAGGTGAACGGGCAGGATCGCGCGCGTTCGATCGGTGATCTTTGCGGTGAGGTCGTCCAGGGCGAGCGGTTCGCCGGTTTCAGCAGCGTCGACGAAGACCGGGCGGGCCCCTGACAGGGCGATGGCCGCAACGGTCATCACCACCGTGCAGGCGGGGACGAGCACCTCGTCGCCAGGGCCGACATCGGCTGCGACGAGTGCTGTGTGCAGTGCGGCGGTGCCCGAGGAGACCGCGACCGCATACCGGGTGTCATAGGCGGCGGCCAGCTCGTCTTGGAAAGCGTTGACCTGCTGGTTGGCGAACGGGTCCGGCATGCGGGCCAGCACCGGCCCGAGCCGCTCGGCGGCACTGGCGGTCGCTGGTTGGCCGATTCTGCTGGAGGGGTCCTGTGGCTCAGCGTTCATTCGGCGTCCTGGTTCGGGCGGTTGGAGGCGAGGAAGCGGTCGAAGCCCATGAGCGGCCACATGTTCACGCAGTCGACGGAGAACAAGGAACAGTCGGTGCAACCGCGGGCGGCGAAGAGCGTGCGTGCGTCGGCGCCACGGATGTTCCGTCGGCGTTCGGGCGGGGTGGCCGCGATCCGCAGCGAGGACGGGCAGTCCCAGACCGAGCCGTCCGGCTCGATGAAATTCAAGGTGCTGCCGCCAAAGCATCCTTCAATCACGCCGGTCGGATGGGAAACGGCGGCGGTGACCTGGTCCGCATACGGCGCGGCGGGAAGCCGAAGCGGAAGTTGTGCCTGCTGCAGCTCTGTGAACGCCGCGCGCAGAGAAGAAACGTCGGCTCTGGTGAGCGACAGTTCGTCGTGTAGCGCGTGATCGCCGTCCAGGGCGATCGGTTGTGGAACGAAGTAGTCGCACTCCAGGTCGCAGGCCAGGCGCGCGACATCGAGCAGGTCGGCTGCGTTATGGCGGGTGAGCACGGTGTATATCCCGATCCGGGGGCTGGGACGCCGACCACGCGAATCGCGGAGCGCGGTGATTCCTTCGATCACTTGTCGCCAGCCATCTTTGCTGTTGTGGGACGGCCGCCAGGCGTCGTTGTAGGCCGCGTCCGCCGAGTCCAGGGACACCGACACCGCGTCGACGCCCAGATCGAGCAGCCCAGTCCGGATGTTTGAGCGGTTCAGCGGAATGCCATTGGTGCAGACGATGACCTGCACGCTGGCGGCTTTGAGAATGGCGAGGAGTTCGAGGACGGGCGGCCAGATCAGCGGCTCTCCCCCCGCCACAAACACCCGCCGCACTGCCGAGCCTTCGAGCGTTCGGGCGAAAGCCATGACCCGGTCGGCGGACAGGTCGGTGCGCGCCAGGTGCGACAGTCGGCCCGTTTGGGTGACGGGCTGGAGCCGGTGATCGCCGACCGTCCCGAAGTAGCAGTAGCGACATCCCAGATTGCATGGGGACCGCAACGCCCACAGCAGCGTCACCCTCCCGGCGGCCGCGCCGGGCTTCCGGATTAGGTGGATTGGCATGTCGGCTCCTCACCGCTCCGGGCGGCTGCGCGGCAGGCATCGACGATTGCGGTGATGCAGGCGTCCTCGTGTAGTTCCCGGCGGTCGACGATCTGGAAAGTCCCAGGCGAGGTTCGTTCGAGCAGGTCGTAGAGGTGGACAGCGCGCGCCATCAAGTCCAGTTCGTCCGCGGACGGCGGACGGCCGAGGCGGCGCCGCCACCGTGCCAGGCGCCGGTCGGGATCGTCCACGACCAGCACCGCAGTGTCGGGCAGCGGCCGCCATGCGGCGATCTGAGCGAGGATCGACTGAGCCGTGCGCAGTGCCCCATCGTCGCCGTCCTCGGGGTCGGTGAGGATCACCGACTGGTACACCGCGACGCTGTGCGGGCCACGGTCCTCTAGCACCATGCGGTGGGATGCGTGGGGAGGCAGCGCCTCGTATCGGTGGACCTGCAGTGCGGCCAGCAGCAGAGTTTCGGTGCGGGGCCTGCCGGTGCGCAACCACATGTCGCCGACCGCATGGAGGGCGGCGACGACCTGTCCGGGGATCTGGTCGGCGGGGGAGTCGGGCAGCTCCTGCAGGTGGAGGCAGCGCTCGCCGAGCAGCGCTGCGGCACGCGCGGCCAGGTAGGTTTTGCCGACACCGTTGCCGCCCTCAAGGCTCACCCAGCCCGCGGCTCGCCGGGCCCGTGTGACGAGCGCTGTGTCCAGCCGAGCCTTCATCGATGCTCCCGGCATACCGACGGAGCCAGGTGCGCCGCGAGCACCGGATCGGTGGACAAACGGCCCAGCAGACAGTTGGTGTCGGTGCGGGCGGCTTGCGCCTGCACACCGCGCATGCTCATGCACAGATGCTCTCCGCGCCCCCACACGCCCACATCCCGGCTGCCGGTGACCTCGGCGAGAGAGGTCGCGATCTGCCTGGTGAGCCGCTCCTGCAGTTGGAGCCGGTGAGCGTGCGCCTGGACGATCCGGACGATCTTCGATAGGCCCACGACCGTCTCGTTGGGGACGTAACCGCAAGAGAACTCCACGCGGAATGGCAGCAGGTGGTGCTCGCACAACGACCAGGCGACGATGCCGGCGACCGTCACCTGTTGGTGGCCCTCCGTCATCGTGGTGTGCGCGAAGACCGTGTCGCAGCGGCCAGCGCCGAAGTCCAGGAACTCCCGCCACCACGCGGCCACCCGACGTGGCGTGTCCTGCAGGCCCTCGCGGTCGGGATCCTCGCCGAGCGCTTCGAGCATCTTGCGATACAGATCCTCGACGGCCGCGATATCGACTCGACGCCGGGACTGCAGAGTCTGCGCCGTGCGCCCGGGGTCTGCGAGATCACTCATGTGCCGCCTCCGCGAACGAACCGTTCGTCAGCCGGGCACCGTCGGCGAGGCGGGCGCGCGCGGCCGGCCCGTAGTGAACCAGCAGCTCTAGCGCGGTCAGCCCCGGCGAGCCCACCTCCCAGAGCCCCTCGTTGTCGGCTGCGTAGGAGGCGACCTGAACGTCGATCCCGGCTCGATCGAGCAGAGCGGTGTCCAGGTAAGCCGCTGCCCCGGTCCCCACGCGTAGGACGTTGCTGCCGGTCCGCCGACAAAGGTCAACCAGCATGCCGGTCTTGGCTCCCCGCGGCGCCAGCGCACTGGAGCCGATGATCTCCACCTCGATACCGAACCCGTCGAGCATGAGCCGGATGAGTTCCAGGTTCAGCGGCAACAGATGTGACCAGGGCCGGTCGTACACGGCTCGCAGCTGCGGTTCCCACGCTGACCAGAACGGGGCACTCCCGTAGGACTGGGACAGGTTCTGCCAGTGCCGACGCCTCCACCGGTCCCCGCTGATCTGCACGTCGCGGATCGGCTGGCCGAAGCGTTGGCGGACCGGGACGGTGAGCCAGCGCGGCGCTCGATCCGGCCCTGGCACCCGGTTGCGCTGCTGCCAGCTTCCCTGGCTGAATTGCACGTGGTCCAGGACGAGGAAGTGCGGCACATCCAGCAGCCGCGAGAAGTAGCCGGGGCCCGGCAGGTAGGCGGGCTGATGACCGACAAGTATCCGCCTTCCGTCGCGGGTGCTCATGATGCGACCATCCGGTAGAGCGCGAAGCGTTCGGCCGCCTGCACGCCGATCACCGCTCCTGCGGCCAGGTCGAGCGCGGTGACCTTGGCGAGGCTGCGTGGATGCGGATCGTCGCGGAGCTGGCTCGCGTAGCAGCGCAGCGCTTTGGTCTTGGTGGGGGTGTAGTCGCTGATGTCGACCACCAGCGGGCGAGCCGCGTCGGCGGTGGACCAGCAGCGGTCTTCTGGGCCGTCGTAGCCCGCCACCAGCTTGGGCAGCGGCCGGTCGGGGCGGTGGCCGGGACGGACGGCGGCGAGCGCGGCGGCGTGGACGGCGCGGTGGTCGTGATGGTGGCCCCCCGCGGGCAGGAACAGCGCGGCCGGTCGGCTCGCCGCCAGCGACACCTCCTCGCCCGATTCGATAAGCCGGACGATCTCGGCCGGCCACGACGGCAGGCCGTGCGCTCGATCGGTATCGATCCAAGCGAGCCGTCGGCGAGCGACCTGTAGGACGGTGCAGGCCCGGTCGAACTCGCGGGAGCGGACCTCGGTGTCGGAGACACCACCGTGCATCACGCCGCTGGTACAGGCGACGGCGAGTACGTCGACGCCGATACCGGCGTCTGTCAGCGCGGCGATCGTCCCGCCCATCCCCAGCGTCTCGTCATCAGGGTGAGCGGCGACGACCAGGACGCGGTCTGGGGGCTGGAGCCCGAACAAGGTGAACATGGAACCCTCCTCTTTTCCGTGGAAGGGGAGACGGGACCACACGGCGATGTCCGTGCGGCAAGCGGTTGGTCGGGGTCAGATCCGGCTGGGCAGGGCCGCCGCCAGCAGCGCCGAGGCGGCCGTGACAGGGTTGTGATGGGCGATGCGGCCGGGCGCGGCCCGGCTCGCGGCGTGGTAGGCGTCGCAGTCGTGGAGGAGTTGGTGCAGCCTGCTCCACAGGGCGGCGAACCCATCTTCGAGCGGGACGACACGCCCGGCGGGGCCTGCCAGGTCGGGGACGAAACCGAGGTCGAAAGCGACCACGGGTGTGCCGACGCTGAGTGCCTCGGCGGTGGTGTGACTGAACGTCTCTGGTTCCACCGACGTGATGACCGTCGCGGCTGCTTCGGCGAAGTAGGCCGGTACGTCGTGCCAGCGCAGCGCCGGATGCAAGGTGACGACGTCACTGCGCCGGTCGGCTTGGGCGCGGCAGTCGGCGACCGCGCGGGCCTGCTGGCCGTGGGCGAACTCGAAGTCGGCTTCGGCTAGGACGATCTCGATGGGCCGGTCCCACCCGGCGGGCATCGCCTCAAGGAAACAGGCTTGGCCCTTGCCCGGGTCGGCGCGCGAGACGATGCGGACTGGTCCGCGTCTGCGGAGCTGTTCACGTTCACACCGGGAGGGCGGCCGGAGGCCGGTGCTCAGGACGGCGTTGGGGACGATCCTCCAATCGGTGGTGTCCCAGCCAGCGGAGGCGTAGCTGTCTAGGACGTAGGGGCTGGCTGGGCAGACGACGTCGGCGGCGGCCACCGCGCGGTGCATGGGTGCCGGGTCCGAGGTCGGACGCAGGGTGTTGTGCACCATGAGCACGGACAGCGTGCCCGGTGGGGCCGCTCCCAGGTGGCCGAGCCCCCACACCGGCGCTCCCCAGCACGCCACATCGACGCCGTGGTCGGCCAGTACGCCTCGGACCTCCGCGGCCACCGCACGCTCATCGGCGATCGCGTCCACCACCTCGGTGTGGCGGGTCAACGCGGGCAGCACGACGGACTTCAGCCGGATCAGGGCTGGCTCATCGGCATCTCCCGGCCGCGGCGGCCCGGCAGCGATCACCAGCGGCTCGTGTCCAAGTTCGCGCATACCGGCCATCTGCGCGGCGATGCTCCGCTCGATGCCGGAGGGGTGATCGGGACGGTAGGTGAGCAGGCAGTAGGCGACGGTGGTCACGACACCTCCCAGGGGAAGATCACCCAGCGGTGGACGCGGCGGCCGACAATGTCCGGCGTGGGGGCGGCCTCGGGCCAGTTGCCGAGGTTGAGAACGCACACGGCCGTGCGAATCCGTTTGGCGTTGCCGCCAGAGACGAGCCGGTGCGCCAGTTCGATCGACTTCCCGCTCCCTGCGACGTCGTCGACCACCAGGACGTCCATGCCGCCGACACCGCCCAGCGCGCCGGTATCTGTCACCCGGGGCTCGGTGTGCTTAGGAGCGTTGACGCCGTCTGCGGTCGTGTGGACGACGGTCAGCGTGCGGACGTCGCGTAGCCCGAGCCGATGCGCGAGCATCACCGCCGGAACCGCTCCGCCGCGCAGGACCCCGACGATGACGTCCGGCTTTCCGTCCGCGGTGACCCGGGTGGCGATGTCGTCGACGAGCCGCGCATGGTCACCCCAGGAAAGCCGCTCAGCGTCCACGAGCGTCTCCCCACAGCAAGGTGTGCAGCCGAGGCGTCAGATGCCATCCCCGGGCAAGGACCGGCTCGGCCAGCTCCCGGGCACGCCGCAGCACGACGTCCGCATCCGTACCCGCTGGCATGATCCACACCGGGGCGAGCGCATGGGCGTCCACCAGCCTGGCGACCTCGTCCAGCTCGGCCTGGCAGGTGACGACGAACTTGAACACCGCACCGCCCGCCCGCGCCAGTCGGCCGAAGACTCGCAGCGGCTCGTCCACGACTCGCCTGGACGTGGCGACACCGCTGGCCGAAAGCTTCGGCGAGACGTTGAAGGTCACGTTCGCCCGGCAAAGATCAGAAAGTGGAACCACAGTGCCGTTCGTCTCGATCTCGACCCGACGCCCTTCGGCCAGCACCTGGACCACGAGATCGACCAGCCTGCGCTGTTGGAGCAGTGGTTCTCCACCTGTGATGACCATCAGCTCGACGCGCCGGTCGAGAATCCAGGAGACCAGATCACGAACTGGAACCCGCCTGCCTTCAGCCTTGCGGTCGAACCGATCCCAGTCCCACGTGTAGGGGGTATCGCACGACCACGCCGCCCCCTCTCCGCGACCACAATCGAGGTTGCAGGACAGCAGCCGGACGAACACCGCCTGGCGACCGGCAGACGGCCCTTCTCCCTGAAACGTCGGACCGAAGCGCTCGGAGACCCACAGGCTGTGAGAATGCCTCGCCGTTTCATTGATGTGCGCCCTCAATGGTCGCCCTCGCCAGCCGCGTGCTCCGGGCGGAACTCGACCCAGGTCGAGCCAGTCTCCGACAGGCACACCGCGGCCACGAGCTCACCGACCTGACAAGGCAGCTCAGCGCGGCACCACCCATACAGGTGATGGGCCAAATTCTCACTTGTCGGCGCGAAGTCGAAGACATCGTTGAGATGCCGATGATCAAGCGAAGCATCCAGGTACGCCTTGAACGGTGCGAGGTCGGCGAAGTCCACCACGAACCCGCAATCCGTCAGATTCGCGTTCTCCAGCACCACCTCGACCCGGTAAGTGTGCCCATGCAACCGTCCACATTTGTGGCCGTCCGGCAGTCCGGTAAGCTGATGTGATGCCTCAAAGCTGAAGGACTTGGCGATCCGGTACATTGCTCGCCCTCCCGATCGGGGCCGACATAAAACCGCGCTCCAGAAGGAATCTGTTCAACCAGTTCGGCCCTTTCGTGATCGTCAAGGATGGGAATGCCATCGCTCACGACCCTGACCCGGGGACACCAAGCAGGGGAAGATATTTGGCGCACTTTGGCCCTAGTCGAGGCGAGCAGCGCTCAGACCCAGCGGTCGGTCTACAGCCACCCCGTGGCGGCGCAGTGTGCGCGCGCTGGGAGCAGAAAGGGGAGCAGTACAGCCGTGGCCGTCCAGGGCTGACCATGGGGTGGGTGAGCGGTTGGGCGCAGACACGGCCTTGACCGTCCGCCGCCAGACCAGCAGTTGCCCTGCCGATGTCCGATCCCGGCGGCCCGTCAGGTGGACTGTCGCCTCAGCGGCCTCGTGAACTGCAGGTTTCACAACTCTTGCTTCTTGCACACCGATGGGGCGAAGACAAGAGTCCACCCAACCGCGCGGAAGGACAACAACCGTGGTCGCCCATCAGAGCCAGTCGCCTGCCTCCCGGCCCTCGGAAGAGGCATCCCCGCCGGACAGGCAGGACGAAAGGCACAGGGTCTTCGCCGAGGTCGGTCCGCTACTCGGGTTGATCAACGGCGTGATCGCCGCGTTCGTCGGTGCCTACGCCACCACCGGTTCGCTGCTGGTCACCGTCATCGCCGGCGGCGCGGCCCTGACGCTCGCGGCCTTGGCGCTGATCAAGAAGTGACGGCCCCTGCTCTGCAGGCCGCACGGTCCCAGTTTGAGTCTGCCAGGAAACGTCTCACCCGCATTTCACACTCTGTCCGTCTCGTGCACCAAGGCAACGAGGAGGCGTCCGGAGTGATGGCTCGATCGGAGGATCGTCGGCGGTGAAGCACGTGAGCGAGGCGGCGCAGGCCGTCGCCGAGCCCGAGGCTGATTCTCCGGAGGGGTTCGATGCGCTCTTCGATACCGAATTCCCCAATCTGGTGGGGGTCACGATGGCGGTGACGGGGGTGTCGCTCTCGGAGGCGCAGGACGCCGTTGAAGAGGCCATGATTGAGGTCGTGAAGCGCTGGTCGGAGCTCACCAACCCGGTCGGCTACGCCCGCAAGGCGGCCCTGAGTCACGCTGTCGGTCACCGCCGCAGAGAGCGCAGACGGATGCCGCTGGAAATCCGGGGTGGCCATCTGACGCCGGAGGCCGACATCTGCCACGAACTGACCTTCTGGGAGGACGGCCAGTGGATCAAGCAGATGTTGGAGACACTGCCCCCGGTCCAGCGAGCGGTGATGGCGGCCTTTTACGACGGTTCCACGATCACCGAGATCGCCGATCACCTCGGCAAGACCGAAGCCACCGTCCGAAAAAATCTTCAGTTGGCACGCCAGAAACTCAAGCCTCTGCTCCACCAGGATTACCAACTCACACGGGAGGCTGAGCCCAGCCCTTCGGCTCCGGCGACCCAGGAGGACGAGCGGTGAGCGACCACAACTACAAGCCCGACCAGCCCACCTCGCTCGCGCCTAACCCGTCCAAGACGGAGGAGACCAGGCAGGAACTGCTGGCCTATGCGCGAGACATCGATGACGTCGTGACGCGGCACCTCACCAAGGAGGCCGTGGCCGCACGGCGTCGCCGAGTCCTTCAGCGCGCTCAGGACGATGATCAGAACGGTGGCGGTGAGCCTGACCAGCAAGCGGCCTCCCCGTCACCACAAGCCCTTGGTTGCGTCGATACTGAGCCGTCCCAGGAAGATGGACAGTGCTTGGTTCTCGCCGGCAGGAACGGGTCGGGCAAGACCCTCACCTTTGGACTGCTCATGGCCTTGCTGAGCGCCCGCTCCCACGCACAGCGCGCCGCCCAGGAATTCGAGGACGCAGCCCTCCGCAACGCCGCCACGATCACGCGTCGAGCCCGCGAACGAGCCGAAGCTATGACCGCCCGCGCACAGGAGACAGAACAAACCGCCCTCCGTGCCCTCCAGGAGGCTCAGCGCAAATCAGAACAGATCGTCTCCGAGGCGGAGCGAAAAGCCGTTCGGATCCTCGACGAAGCACGCTCAGAAGCCGACATGATCAAAACGTGCGCACACATCCAACCAATGCAGCACGACCCCGTTCTCCAAAGTGAACCACAATCCCTCAACAGGAAACCGGGTTCTGTATTTTACGTCGACCGTCGAACGCTCAGTTCGTTCATCGGCTCGAACTTGGCGCTGGCGATTGCCGTCGAGGATGTAAGAGGTCAGCTCCGGCCTCGCCGGGCGCCACTGCTCCGTACTCTCAAATCCTGGAGACGAGCGGCTGAACTGCAGGCGTTGCCCGTCCCAAGATCGCTCCAGCTTGCTGGAGTGGTCCTTGAGTCGATGTCCTTTGCCGACACCTCTCCACCTCATCTTCTCGAAGAAATCAACGAGCTTTGCCGAATCGCTTTCCCGGCCATGCACGCTGTGTATCCCAGCGGGTCCTTCAGTCGCTGCGTTCGCCTGGCCCCAGTCGCAGACGATATTGATATCCTGATTGCGGCTGACTTCACCTCGCTAGAGGAGGAAGGTGAAGCTGGCCCGATCCTCGTCGAGCCTCATCCAAAGCGTCCGCCTCGGCTTTGGCTGCCGCCGACCGAAGAATGCGATGGCGCTTACCTGCTTCAAGCGGTGCAACAGGCGCGCACGTCGGAAGAAGGTCCGACAGATCCTGAGCAGCTTCGAGCTGAGCAACAAGGGACGGCAACGTGCGTCACCTCTAGTGGGCGCGGATGAGAGCCCTGTTCATGGCCAAGACCGCTGATCAGTATCGGTCACCGGCCCACCACCGGGCGTTCGGAGCCCTGCGTTTACCAACGGATTTCGTGGACTTGGGCGGATCTCGACTCCGTCGGGGCTGCCTTGGCCCCAGTACGTGGAGAACGCCGTACTCACCGCATCGGCCAGTCGGCCAGACTCGATGTGTCCGATGAACTCTTGCAGCAGCGTGCCGCGCAAGGTCGCGCTGGCAAGACGATCAGTGGGCCGATCTTCTGAAGTCTCTCCCGTGACCGTGATCTCCACCGGCATGGAGACCGTGAGGACGTCGCGTCCACCTGCCCCGTCCAGTGGTGGTGCGGCGGCGAACACAGCCGGGAGTTGACGCCTCGCCTCCTCCGCGATTTTGACTGGTAGGGGAGGCCCTCCGCGTCGGCCGGCCATGCCTTCTCCCTCTCCTCGGGGGACGTTCACGGTTGGGTACGGGAAGCTGCTCAGCCAGTCCCGGCAGCCAGAACTCTCGCTCACGGTTGACGACTACCTAGCCATCGAATCGAAATATACTAAAAGGGAGTGGGGGCTGCGAAAGGTCATCGAACTGCAGGTCCAGCAACACGCAAGCCCAGCACCACCGCAAATCGGTCAACTATTCGCACTTGTGGGCATGAAGGGGGTATTTTCGGACATTGATAAGATGCGTAAAGTCTCCGCCAAGACTTCAGAAGACCAACTGGATCGCATTGTGAGTGGCCGAAATCTGATAGCGCACACCGGCGATCGCCGGGGCAGGGGACGCGCCAACATCCCGATCACCGAGGTTGAGGCCGATCTCGCTATCATCGTTGAGATCATCGACGCGCTGGACCGGCTCACCGCAGAGTGATGGTGGTCGGGCGACACAGATGATCGCGACGACCGACCCGGCGATGGCTGTTAGCCCGAGTATTACGGCAGTAGTGCCCGATCAAAGATGGGAACCCGCGGTGACGAGCGTGACCATTACCACGACGACGTCTACAATTACCTTTACGGCGACCCGTACGACGATTGAAATGCCGAGTGGCACACGGAAGAGCGATGCCCCTGATGTCGATGGAACATGGGACCGCTGCCCTCGGTCTCCTGCAGACATCTCCGACACCGGTTCAGATGATACCCGGAGACGGCGTCGCGGCCGTCCATCTCGAAGAACCACAGAAAATCGTGAAGGCGAAAGTAACTCCCATCGGTGCCAGGAATATAAAGGCATCGCAACAATGGCGACCTGCAGAGTCTGTCAAGGGGAATTCCAGACTTACCAGGGTCGCCCTGGACGCCGGGCCCTGCACTGCTCCAAATCTTGTCGTCAGCGCGCCTGGCGTACACGCCAGGCCGTAGATGAGGCGGCGGCAGCAGCAGCCCTACACGTCGAACATCTCCTCAGCGCCGAAGAACATGCGCGTTTGTCTGCCGAGACTCTCTGGCAAACGCTGCGGGAAGTCACCTGCGGTGCAGATGCGCTGAAGTCGAGAGACCGACAGTGGGAGCCCCGGGTTGCCGAAGCTGCACGAAGTCTCGCCCAGACCGCTACGCGCATCGCTGAACTCGCTGACAAGCATGCCGCCGAAGCGACGACCTACCAGCGTGCTCGTGAACGGGTCCGACGCATTGACTCCGGCACCGAGCGGCACGACTCACCGACACCCAACAGCAGAGCGGGCTGAGATTCTGCAATCAAGCGCTACGGCCGAACCTCCGCCGACTAGGTCAAGGGCCAGGAATCTGGTGCACTTCGACATCGCCCACGGACAACACATCTCGTAGCGATCCGTCTTGAGTTGGCTGATCAACTCGCGTCGGAACGTTACTGCCTTGAGCGGTCGGCGGTCCGACACGACCGCCATGCGGTGCTGTTTGAGCAGTATCTGAACCTGGCGACCTGTGGCGCTTTGCTCACGCGTTTGATGCTGACCTACAGACCATCGCGGCGCTGGCGCGCACAGCAAGACGCGGTCTGGAACCGTCACCAGTTGGCAAACCAATTCCGTTCTCTGCTGCGTGACTTCTTCCTGGTTGCCTTGGTCGCTTTCCCGAGCATGGTGAGGTACCGGCCTGATCTCCCCAGAAGCCAGGGCAGCGCTCGGGGCTGCACCGACACTAGGCAAGGCCGTACGAATCACACTGTTGTGAGTATGGCCATGGGAGTTCGCGCCTGATGGGTTATTGCTGGTCGTGTGGGTCAGGGAGATGGTATTGCCCGTGTGGGGTCGCGCGTTCCCACACCCGCTCGAACGCGAGCAGGCAGCGGGCGACGATATCGGGATCGTTACTGCTCTTCTCTTGCTCGATCTCGGTTCCGTCACCAGCACAGAAGTTGAACATCACAAGCTTGTGGTCGAACAGCCAAAAATCCGCGGCGGGCAGCACCAGGTCCCACGCCCGCTCACGCGGCAGCCATCGCACGTCCTCACCGGCTGCGACGTTCTGCTCGGTGAGCATGTGCTCCCACCGGATGTAGTCCGAGGGCGGCTCGGACACCACGCGGGCCCGGCGGATCGTCACGCCGCGCCCGACCGCGTCCTGGACGATCCCGCGCCATTTGGTCATCTCATACCGGCCCGTCCCGCCCGCACGGAAGTCTTGGTAGGCGGGGTGGGAAGGGTCGTAGGCGTCGCGCATCTCCAGATGCAGCGCGGTGCGCTTTGCGGACTGGAGGACCTCGGTGCTGTCGGCCGGGCCGTGGCCCAGACCGTCGGGCTCGTAGGTGCCGGCCGCCGCCGCAGCGATGAGCGATGCCATCCGGGCCGGCAGCCTCACGACGGCTTCGTCGGAGTGCAGGTTGCCGTGGCGGGCGATCTCGGCGATCACCCGCAGATCCTCGATCAGTTGGCCCTGGAAGTAGTAGTCACCGGTGTCGGGATCGACATACACGGCGGGGCAGCGACCTTCGGGCGAGTTCGGGTCTTCGCCGACTAGATGCAGTGACAACGCAAACTCCCGTGAATGCCGAAAGTGAAGGACATCTCGACCCTTTCTGTCGCGGCGTTCAGGCGTCAAGCCGATCTGCGGCCTCAGTGATTATGCGTCGTGCTGGTTCGCCGTGGACCGCCAGACCGAAAAGCCGATCCCACGCGGCGAGATAGTCGGCGACCTCGGTCGGCTGGGATACCGACAAGAAACCCGACACCAGCTCTACCGTGACCAGGTCGGCGTCGCTGATGACGAAGGTGTGCTCGGGCCACACCCGGTGCCCGAGCCGGGAACGATCGGTGGTCAGTGGGATGATCCCCAGGGACACCGATGGCAGCCGCGCCACCCTCAGCAGGTGCTCCAACTGCTCGACATGCTGACGAGCTGGGATGACACGGTGATGCAGCACCTGCTCTTCAAGCACGAACACAAAGCGCGCGTCCGGCCGACGCAGCACGCGCTGCCGGTCCATCCGCTCTGCCACCGCTTCGGCGACGTCGTCGATCTCGACATGCTGCTCGATCCGGATCGACTCCAGCGCCCTGGTGGTGTACGCCCGAGTCTGCACGAGGCCGGGAATCACGTGCGCGCAATAGGTCCGCATCAGCTTGACCCGCTCGTAACGGTCCCGGACGGACTCCTGGGCGAGCTTGAGGCCACCGCGGTTGAGCTGCCGGTAGGTCAGCCACATCCGCTCGGCGGCGGCCTGTTCAGCCAGCAATTCGCGTGCCCGGCGATCGGATGCACCACAAACCCTGCACCAAAGTCGCACGTGATCGGCCGACGCCGGACGAACCGCCCGTTCGATCTTGGACACGTTCGTGGAACTGCGCCACCCGGCCCTGCGCGCAAACTCGACCCCCGAGATACCCGCGTTCACGCGGAGCTCGCGGAGTTGGTCGGCCAGCCGCTGCCGGGCGGCTTGCGCGCTGGAGGACGATGGCGAGGGCATCGCCTCCATCCAAGCGCAACGGCCCCAACAACAGGCAAGCCCGTGTCCTTGCCCGCCGTGGACACCGGCTCTGCGCCGGTCAGCAGTGCTGGGGGAGCCGACGAGGCCAGCGGTGTCTTCATCATGGTCGGGCTCCTGGTCCCAGCGGTCGGTTCCCCGCACCGATGGTGAGAACACCGTCGTCGTCTCCACCTTGCCGGTACGCCGACGCTTGCAGCTCATATAGCTCGGCATACAGGCCGTCCAGTGCCATGAGGTCGCGGTGAGTACCGTGTTCGGTGACGCGGCCGCGGTCGAGGACGTAGATGCGGTCGGCGTGCCGAACGCTGGCCAGCCGATGGGTGATCAGCAAGACGGTGCGCTCGTGCCGTGCGGCATGCTCGCGGATCTGGTCGAAAAGGTGGTGCTCGGCGCGCGCGTCGAGCGCGGCGGTGGGCTCATCACAGATCAGCAGGGGGGCGTCCCGGTAGAAGCCGCGCGCGGCCGCCAGCCGCTGCCATTGCCCGCCCGACAGCTCACACCCGCCTGCGAAGCGCTTGTCCAGAAGAGTGTCCAGGCCGAGTGGCAAGGTAGCGATCACCTGGTCGGCGCCGGCCGCGGTCGCAGCCTCATCGACGCTTGCCCGGACGCCTGCGGCGGCGATGTCATCGCCCATGGTGATGTTGTCGGCCGCGGTCATCGGCCAGTGTGTGTGGTCCTGGGCGACGACGGCGATCGCCCGCCGCAGTGCTTCGGGATCCAGATACTCCACCAAGGTATCGTCCCAGCGCACGACACCTGCCTGCGGGGCGTACAGGCCAGCGAGGATCTTGGCGAGGGTCGTCTTCCCGGATCCGTTCTCCCCGACCAACGCGACGATCTCCCCACGGCCGAGCCGCACCGACACCTCGTGCATCGAGGGCACATCGCTGTCGGGATAGGTGAAGGTCACCTCTTCGGCGCAGATCTCCCGGAACTCACGCAGCGCCTGGAGTTGCGTCTCTGTATCATCCCGCTCGCAGGCGCCGACGCAGGTTCGCTGGACGCGCTGCTCGGCGGTCTGGCAGTAGGCCATGTAGTCGTTGAAGTACAGGCCGTCCTCGTAGCAGCGGTTCAGCGCATAGACCAGGTTGACCAAGGACGTCTGCCCGGCGCGGATCGCCAGGACCGCCGTCCCCGCCACCGCGAGCGGCATCACGCCCCGCCACAGAAGCAACCCCAGCGCCGTGTACATCAACGCCGTCGCGACGCCCTTGAGAACATCGCCCCAAACCTGCGACACCGTCTGCCGGCGCGCTAGGTCCAACAAGACGCCACGGATGTGGGCGGCCAGCTCGGCGTACTGGCGTAGCAGAAAGGCCCGAATGGTGAATGAGCGGACCTCGGCGGCATGTCGCCGCTCGGTCATCAGCTCGGACATGATCCAGCCCCGCCGCCGGACCTCCACCAGATCCAATTGGGTCAGATAACCCAGCCGGGCCGCGCGGACTGCCGCCCACCCCTCGGGCAGCGCAGTCAGCAACAACAGCGGCAGTAGCACCGGGTGCAGCACGCCGAGTGCACCGGCCGCGGCCGTGACACCGACGGCGGCGGTGAACAAGTCCACGGCATTGTCGACCATGGACGGGGCCGAGTCCATCCCCCGCAGCCGGGCCCGGTGCAGGTCGTCCTGGAACTCGGCGTCGTCGAATGCCGCCAGCTCGATCGCGGTCGTCAGCTCGTACAACTGCTGCTCAACGATCTGCTGCACCTGCGGACGCAGCCGAGCCTGCGCCCACTGCGCCCCAGTCGCGAACGCCGCCCGGACCGCAACCGCCGCCCCCACCAGCAGTAACTCCGGCACCGCGGCCCGCACCCGATCAGGGGTCGGACCCGCCGAAAACAGCGCCGTCAGCACCCCGGTAGTCGCCAGCAACCCGAACGCGGTGAACATCCCCGCGATCACGTTGAACGCGATCGTCGCGGCCAGATCCCGTCGGCTCGCCCGCCAAGCGAGCCGCATCACCTGCCCGATCAGGACTGGCAAGCGCCGTGCCATGGTGAGCATTCCGGTATCGGAGAGCTCGGCAGCCTTGCGGTACCACTTGTGTTCACTCAAAGCCGGCCCTATGGGTGCTGTGACCGGCTCAGGGACATGCCTGCGCCACCACAGCTTCAGCTTCTTCACAGGTCCACCTCCCCCGAACCGCAACTCGATGGCACCTTGCGGTCGCTGAAGCAGGCAACACTGGTCACGGAAACGACCTCCACGCACTGGGACGGGACCACCCTGCTTGCCGTGCACGAGCACGAGGAAGAGTTTTGGCGGTCTTTGGCCCCACGCTCGCGGTGGTCTCCGTCCGACGGGTAAGCCCGAATGCGCTGCGCTCCGTGGCCGCTCGGTACGCGCTAGGCTCGCCGCGCCGAGGTCGATGAAAACCGTGAACGGTTGCTCTAGAAGTGCGCGAGCAGGCATGCCCTGGGCCGAGGCCCGCGCCAGAGGCATACGGCACTGCCCACCTGTGTGAAGGGCTTGTACGGCAGCTATGCCTTTTACGTGTTCCAGCCACCACGTCTCAGTGCGGAGGGTACTCTCGTGAGTTGCCTCAGTGAGACACAGAAAGGTACAAAACGCCTAAAATCTCACGGCAGCTATTTGATTCGAGCATAAAATCCGGAAGGAAGTGTCCTATGGCGGCTGGTCCTTCGCGGGATCCCGTGATCCAGATGTCTGACGAGCACATCGATCAAGTGCTGGCCGATCTAGCTGCGGTCGTTGAGCAGTTCAGAGCTGAGTACCTGGCGGTGAACTCGCTCGCCGAGCGGTTGGACGACGAGGCCGAGCGACGGTTGGAGGAGCGTGCTGCCAGAAGTACGGCACCCACCACCGATATCACTACGCCTATGCCGCGGGAGACGCTCCATTCATTGCAGTGCAGACTGGCCCAGGACAGTGCCCGGCAACATCGTGAGGCGTTCCGTGGCCTAGTCGCCTGGTGGGCGGACGCCGCCATGGTCGCTGTCCTGTTCAGCGCTCATGGCCAGAAGCCTAATGCCGTTCGCGTTGCTGCAGGCGATCCCTATTCCTGGATGACAACTGAAGACCTGGAGCATCTTCCTCCGATCCCCGAGCACGACCGCAAGCTCGCCGAGTTGGGTGTGTTCCTCGCTGGCGGACCGGCCCTCCCCGGTGATCCGCATTCTGACGATTTTGCGGCCAAGACCCAGGAGCACTTCGAGAGCCTCGGTCTAAAGATCCAAACGGATCCCGATGGAGAGCCGACCCTTGTCGAGGATGGCTTCCCCGAAGCGCGCCGACGCCGGCTTTGGGGCGGAGCCTGGCAGGAGCATCGCATGCCGCTGCTAGTGGAAACCACGCAGCTCACAGAGTTCCTCGCGCAGCTCGGGGTTCCATCAGAAACCGTCGATGCGATCTCGAAAGTATCTACCGCGGTCGAAGCAGTGCGCGAGACCAAGATTAGAATCGCCAAGCTGGAAGCCCAGCTTCAAGACGAGGAACTCAGCGGAGAGGCGGAAAAAGCGGCCATCACCGAAATCGATCAATCGTTGTCTGTGTCGGACGTCACCGATGATCGCCTTATCGAATACGCGCAAACACTCACAGCGAGCCTTCCTGTCATACGCGCATCCAAAATCGGGTGAGTGTGACGGAGATATTTGCCCCTGATTGCGGAGCAGTTGCCCATTACGCGGCGTCAACAGGCTCGTGGTCAGGATGTTGGTCAGAGGCTGATCACACCTCGCCCTCGTCCACGAGGACCAGTTCACGGCGCCCTAGCGATAGCAGGCGGTGTATCGACATCGCGGTCTCTTGCCCGTAGCCGAGGGTCACCAGTGCCGAGTCCATGGTTTCCAGGGCGGCCCCCGCGGGCCGTTCGGTGACCTCCCGTTCCCGAATCTGCGCCGCGCGTTCGTTTACCGCCGACACCATCTGATGGAGAACCTCGACGTTGTGCATCAGGAGCTCCAGCGCGTCCACGACTCCGGACAAAGGCAGGTCGTCCAGGCCCCCACGCAGGGTCTTCATCGTGATCTCTGCCTGGTCGGCCAGGGTGTCCAAAGCTGTGAGGATGCCTCTCACGCGCCCCGGCGCGCCCTCCTGCTCCCGCGGAGCCTGCTCTCGCGGGGCCTCCTGCTCTCGCGCGACCTGTTCGGGTAGGGCCTGCTCGCGCGGGGGATGTTGCTCTTGCAGGGCTTGATCTTGGGTCACGCCTGCTCCTGGGTGTACAGGTGTTGGAGGGGCCGTGTGTTGATCGGCGCGGTGGCCAGGGTTGCGGGGCGGGGCGTGAGCCCGGCGCGGTGGTCGCGGACGGCCTCGCCTGGGTCGGGTTCGTGTGTGATCAGGTGGGCGGCGCCGGGCGTGGTCAGCAGCGCCCAGGAGGCCATGACGGTCGCGGTCAACGCGAACAGTTCGGCGAGGTCCTGCGAGGACGGCGCGTCATGCGCGGGCGGATCGGCGAATTCGTCCGCGGCCGGGTGGGTGGCCGGGTCGGCGTCTGGGCAGGGCGCGAGGGTCGTCCCGATTCCGCCGAAGGTCAACGGGCCCATATCCAACAGTGCTTGCTGGGCTTGGCGGCGTGTCCAGCCAGCCTGGGCCATGTTGTGGCGGGCGACAGTGCGGTGGTCGGCCCACCAGTACAGCCATATCCCCTCGGGGGCGGGGCCCCAATGACAAGCCGTCAGTGGCACGCCGACGCTGTCGTAGCCGACGCCGTCGGCCCATCGCAGCAAGCCGGCCTCGGCAGGTGGCCCTTCCACGTAGGTCCATCCTCGGCGGACCCCTGGGGCGAGGTCGGCGGCGTAGTCGACCATGCTGGCGCCGCAGGTGACGGCGGCGGCGGTGGCGGCCTCGTCCAGGCCGTACAGGTGCGCGTCGGTTAACCGCGCCGCTTCGTCTTCCGCCATCGCTGCGGGCTGTCGGGAGACGGGGAGGTTCTCGATGCTCGCTGGCGCGGTGAGCCTTCCGCAGTAGCGCTGCTCGTGGGACCACAGGCTTTCGCCGTGGCGGACGATGCAGCGGTGGGTGACGCGGCGCAGTCGATACAGGTGATCGATCCGCGCGGCCGGGTCGGCGGACGCGAACGGATCGACGTCGAGAGGATCCACGGTCATCGGGCTTCCCCGTGCGTCTGCCCCTCGTGTTCTTCCCCCGGCTCTTGGCCGATGGTGAGCTCGGCCCAGACGGGGCGGTGGTCGGACAGGTCGTCGGCGCCGCGCTCGACGCCGAACCCGGTGATCCACTCGGTCGGCAGCGTCGTATAGATCCGGTCGCACCGGTAGGCGAGCGTGTCGTCGTCGTGCCCCACGGTCGGGGTGCGGTCGCCCCAGATGTGGCCGACGTCCTGGAAGCCTGCGGCGGCGAGTTCCTCGGCTGGGCTGGTGTCGAATTTCTTGGCCGCCTTGTACGGGTCGAGGTCGTGCTCGCGGGCGTCGAGCTTGTCGCCGATCGCTGCGGCGTTGAAGTCGGCCACGTAGATCAGGTCCAGGTGGCGGTGCACGGTGAGGAGTTCTGCTTCGGCTTGGCGGATGGTGGGGGAGCTGGGGGCGCAGTGGCCGACCAGGAAGTGGATGGGGCGAGGGTGCCCGTCGATGCGGAGTTTGAGGTTGATGAGGCTGTGGACGAACGGCGGGCTGGTCAGGTGGGTGGCGTCTTCGACGGTGAGGTGGTCGCTCTGCCGGACGAAGGCCGCCAGGTCGCAGCCGTAGAAGGGTGAGCGGCCCACGTAGGGCCAGGACATCCCGAGTTCGCTGGAGACGAAGTTGGTGACGTCGGGGGAATGGACGCCCCAGGTCGCTTCTTGGAGGCCGAGCAGGTCGAGGTTGAGCCGCGACAGCACCGCGAGTTGTTTGCGCAGGCGGGAGGTATCGAGAGGACGTCCGAAGTCGTCGTCCTGGTCGCGGTCGGTGGCGGACTTGGGCAGGCCACCCTCGAAGAGGTTGTATCCGCCGACGCGGATGATGGCGGGCTTGTCAGGCATGAACGTTCGCTTTCCGGCAGGAAGGTCGCTCGGGTGGATGGTTGGCTTTCAGGGCGTGGTCTTCACCGTGGTGGCGATGGTGATCGCAGGGGTGGTCAGGCCGGCGTTGCGGTCGGCGGTCTGATCGGCGTCGCTGGGCGGGTGGTGGTGGAGGTGGATGCCGGTGGGCGGGTCGGCCAGCAGAGACCAGGTGGCCAGCGTGGTGTAGAGCTGAGCGATGACGTCGTCGTCGACGGTGATCGGCTCGGCGGCGGAGTCACCGGCCGGAGCGCTTGGCCTCGCAGGCTTTCGGGTGGGGTGTGCGGGTGCGCTGTCGCGGTAGGGCCATATGAGCTGCTGGTCGCTGTACCACAGGGGCCCGAAGAACGGCAGAGCGTTGCCGACGCTCAGGACCGACTCTGCCCACGTGCCTTTGCTCTCGTGGCCGTAGGACTTGATCACGGCGCGGCTGTCGGCCCACCACACGATCCAGACCCCCTGCCTGGCGGCGGGCCCCCAGTGGCAGACCGTGATCGGCACGCCGCGGGCGTTGTAGCTGATGCCGCCGGGGTCGCGCCAGCGTAGGAACCCCGCTGGATGGGGTGGCTGGATGTCCAGCGTGTCGACGACGTCGGGCCTGCCGGCCAGGGCGGTCACGTCATGGTGGCGGTGTTCGCGGATGGCAGCGCCGAACTGGACCGCGTGGCGCGTGGCGTCGGGGTCCAGGTCGTAGAGGGCGGCGTCGGCCAGGCGCTGGGCCTCCTGGCGGGCGTGGGCGCGGTAGCGCTTGCGCTCGGGCAGTTTGGCGACCTCGGGCGGCACGACGAGGTCCCACCGTTCACCGTTATGTTCGTGCTCCCACGCCTTGGCGGCGTAGCGGCGCAGGAACTCGTGGGCGCCCCGGCGTAGCCGGAACAGCGTGCCGGGTGAGGGATCGTGATGGTCCATATGTGTGGCTTTCAATGGGGGTGCGGGTCTGTCGTCGATGCGGCGGACAGGAGCCGGCTCAGCCAGCGGCGTGCGTGATCGGGCCATCCCCTTGCGGCCCGGCGCGGGAGGTGAGGATGCGGCGCAGGGCGGCCATGCTGAAGTCGAAGATCAGCCCGTCGTGGTCGCTGCCGATGCTCACCTGCCAGTAGCCGGTTGCGGCGGTGGCCAGCTCGGGTGAGGCGTAGGCCCGGTCGACTCGGGCCTTGCCCTTGCCGGTCGCTCGCAGCTCCGGCGGGTTGCGGTGGTCGGCGGGCAGACGCGCGGCGATGTCGAGGAGCCCGGCCCGGCTGAACACGTCATCGACGTCGTAGTTGGCTTCCAGGTCTCCGTCCGCGCGTTGCCGGCATCGGGTCACGCGCAGATGGGCTGGCAGGTTGTCCAATTCGCGTGCGGTGACGGGCGGGCCGCCGCGTGGGTAGGTGTTGATGTCGCCGGCGACCAGGATGAGCCCTTGGGTTTCGGCGATCAGGGCGGCGAGTGTTTGGGCCTGGGAGAGCTGGTCGACGGCGGATCGGGCGGGGAGGTGGACGCTGAAGCACAGCAGCGGGAGGGGGAGTTCGGGGATATTCAACTCCACCCGGCACCAGGATTCGTGTTGGGTGCCGCCGAAGCGGGTGTGGGTGTAGGGGCCGGTGTCGGTGATGCTCCACCCGGTCCTGCGCGTGTCGAGCAGGATTGCAGTGTGCAGGGCGGAGCGGGCACCCGGCGGCACCGGGCCCAGCACCGCCTCCATGTTGAGGGCGTTGGCGGTGCGCTGCACGTGCCGGAACTGGCGCAGCGCCGGTTGCGGTACCCCGAACTCCTGGCAGAGCACCACGTGCGGGCCAGCCGTGCCGAGCACGTCGACGGTCTGGTGCCAGCGCTGATCCGACCCGTCGTTGTCGATGCCGCCATAGCGCCAGTTGACCGAGGCGATCCGGAGGGTGTCGTCGGCGGCTGCGGGGACGGTCGCGGGCAGAGGGCGGTGAGTCATGTCCATTCGCGGGCCTCGACGTGATGAAGGGCGGTGGTCTGGATCGTCGTGAGGGTCGCGTCGTGGTCGCTGGCCTGGCCGGTGCCGACCCGCCGGTAGTCGCAGACGGCCTCGGTCATGTTGTCGGTGACCCAGATCTGATCGGTTCGCACGCCGCCGTGATGCCCCGTGGGCACGAGCAGCTCCTCGGCCGTACCGGGGGCGGGTTGGCGGGTGGCGATGAGGGCGGCGACGTCGAGCAGGCCGGCGTCGGCCAGGGTGAAGCCGACCTCCCGATCAGCGCACCACTCCTGGTCGGGCAGGTAGCGGCGTTGGCATCGGGAGCTGCGGTTATAGGGCGGGACGCTCTCCCAGTCCGGCTCGGGATCGCCGGGCGGGAGGTGGTTGATGTCGCCGCCGATCACCCCCATACCGCCGTACCGGTAGAGGCGCGCCGCCAGCAGCTGCGCCTCCTGCGCGGCGGCCAGGACCGAGTAGGGGTTCAGATGCGCGGAGATCGCGGTGAGCGGCACCTGCACCTCGGGATCGGCGAGCACGTCCAGGACGGCGACGCCGAACCCGTGGTGGGTGTCGTGCGCGTACTTGGTCTCCCATTGCCGCCACCGCAAGGTGCTGGTGCGGTGCATCACCACGGTGTGCGCCCCGGACCGAGACGGCGCGACGTGCGCGCGCAACCCCACGTCGTCTTCGGCATCGGCCTGCAACCGCGGGTCGACCGCCCAGCCGTGCGCCTCCTGGCCCAGCAGGAGATCAGGCTCGACCTTCCGGATGATCTCGACCAGGTCACCCCACCGGTCATCAGGACGACCGCGAGCGTCGGCGCGGCCGCCGTAGCGGAAATTCAAGGTCATGACGGTGAGTAGCACGTGTGAGTTACTCCCTAAGGCGTGCCAGGCGGAGTGGATTGGAGGGGTACTCGCCCGGCCGGAGACCGGGTGGACCGCCTGACGGGGGGCCATCGACTCGACGCGGTCCGGGGCCTGCGGCCGGGCAAGGGACCAACAGGGCGCGGTTGGGTGCGGGCTAGGGCTGCTCAGGTCGGCTGCTGGCTCGGTCCGCGCGCGTGGTTGGCGTTGGCGTCTCGGACCTGGCGTTGCACGTTGATCGCGGTGCCCCACAGCATGATCAGCACGTTCTCGGCGCCACGTTCTTGGGCTGCGGCGCGTTCCTGGTAGAGCGTGCGGATCGATCCCCGGCCCTCTGCCGCGTAGGTCTCGACCATCTGCTGGGCGGCGCGAGCGTTGGCGCGGTGGATCCCGCGGACCTTGACCATGTCCTGCCCGGTCATGCTGGGCACTGCGGCCCGGACACGCGTGATGCTCGTGCGCTCGTCGACCAGGAAACGGCTGACATCGGGCAAGCCGTCGTCGGTGACGGCGCCCACCGCGCGGCAACCGTGCTGGATGATCTCGATGAAAGCCTCGACCATCATCGGGCCGATCTCGGGAAAGTCGCGCCGATGTGTCATCGCGGTGAACGCCTCATAAGCACCGTAATGATCACCGTTGACGCTGGTGGCGATGATCTCCTTGCATTGGTCACCGATGGTGGTCCGGCGCGTGGAGCGGGGCTTCGATCGAGGCTTCGCCGACCGGGATCTCGCCACGGTGTGCTCCGTTCTAGGCGGCTGGAGGTCGGGGTGTCGGGGCCGGGCGGCCGCCACAGGGGTGTGGTCGGCCGCCCGGCATCGTGCGGCGATCTGGTCAGCGGGCCGAACGGCCCAGGCGGGCGAGGGCGGGCACCAGCCGAGCAGCGTCACCGATGGTGCCGACGCCGGAGACCGGGTCCCAGCCGGGGCGGGCGCACCATCCCTGGTTGCCGGGCACGCTGTTGCAGCCGGTGGTGACGTCGGCGATCCCGGACACCTGGGCGCGGCGCGGGGTGGCGGCGACCCGGTACAGGGCGGGGTTGAGCACGCCGAGGGGCCGGTGCGCGGCCTGCCGGACCAGGGCGGTGACCCCGGCGATCAGCGGTGCGGCCACCGAGGTGCCGGCCGCGCGCCGCCACCCGCCGTCCCGGTCGATCTGGCCGCCGAGCACGTTGTAGGTGGAGTAGAACACCACCCGGGATTCCCCCGAGCCGTTGGCGGCGATGTCGGCGACGCCGCGGCGGTTGCCGACCAGGTTCCGGTATGGGTCCTGGTAGGGCGGGCGGCCGAACACCGCGGACAGGCCGCCGCCGGTGGCCATTCCGGTGCCGTGCGGGTCGTCCCACACGGTGTCGGGGCGGGTGCGGTCACCGGCGTCGGTCAGGTGCATCCGGGTTCCGGCGACTGCGGTGACGTGCGGGGAGCTGGCGGGCCATGGCACGGCCGGGTCGGGGCTGGTGCCGGAGGTGTTGCCGGTGTCGCCGTTGGACACGATCATCGTCGCGGCGTGCCGCTCGGCGAGCTGGGCGACCTGCCGGTCCAAGCCGCGCAGCACCCGCGCGGGCAGGTCGGCCTCGTAGTTGCCGTAGGACTGGGAGAACACCGCGCCGGGGTGGGTGCGGGCATAGGACCGCATCGCACGGAGGATCTCGGCGTACCCGGCGTCGGGTCCGTCGAAGTTGCCCGGGGTGACCAGCGCGACGAGCTTGGCGTCGGGGGCCATCCCGTGCACCATCGACATGTCCAGCACGGCCTCTTCGGCCACCGCGTACCGGAACGGGGCGTCCGGCGCGTCCGGCGCGGGCATGGGCGCGATGGTCCCGAACTGGCGGACCTCGGTGTCGGGGGTGGGCAGGCCGTAGGCGGTGCTGAAGCGGGCCAGGTCCTGCTTCAGGGTGGGGGATCCGTACCAGATCGGGAACACCACTGTGGTGCCCTTGCCGGTCCAGCCCTCCCGGCGGGCGTCGTCGACACCGTAGGCGCGGGCCAACTGCCGGACCGAGAAGCATGGGGCGCCGAACTGGGCGCGGCATTGGGCCGTGGTGGGCGGCGCGGCACCCTCACCAGCAGCGGTGAGGCCGTGGGTGAGGGTTTTGGCCGCGCGGACGTCCTGGGCGGAGATCCGGGTCTGGAGCGGGCCGCCGCCGTGCAGCGGCAGGATGCCCTGCGCGAGCTGGCGGGCCAGCACCGACGGTGAGGTTTCGGCGACGGCCACGACGGGTCGGGAGTCCGCCGGCCACGCGGCCAGGGCGCCGACCGTGGCCAGCGCGGTACCGGCCGCGATCGCGGAGAAGATCTTGCACTTTGTGGGGGACAAAGGGGGGCTCTTTCTATCGCGCTGTGATGGGGGTGGCCGCCGGCCCGGCGGCCGAGGGGCTAGGTGGTGCTGGCCCGGCCGACGGGGGACCCCGCGCGGTGGCTAACCGGCCCGCCCTCACCGCCCGGCCTCCCGGTCCGGGACACGACCGACGCCGCAGTACTGGAGGACGGGTTTGCCCGGTGGCCAGGGTTCCGTCCGCCAGTGCGAGCAGGACACGACACCGGGATCCAGCAGCTCCAGGCCGTCGAAGAAGCCGGCGATCTGTTGCGGGCTGTGGGCGGTAACGGGGGCGCCGCCCATGTCCATCACGACCTGCAGGGCCTGGTGCACCCGCTCGCCGTCCAGCTCGGCGGTCGGGTGGGCGATAACGACGTGGCTGCCCGGCGCCAGCGCCGCGACCAGCCCTTCCACCGTCGCCTGCGCTTCGGTGTCGTCGACGACGTAGTTCAAGATGTCCAGCAGCAGGAGCGCGACCGGCTGGGCGAGATCGAGCGTCCGCGCGGCCTCGCACACGATGGTCTCGACGTCACGGGTGTCGGCGTCGATGTGGTCGCAAGCCCCTTCGAGGGTCCCGGTGAGGAGGGCACGGGCATGCACCAGGACGAGGGCGTCGTGGTCCACGTAGACGACACGGGCGTCCGGCGCGACACGCTGCGCGACCTCGTGAGTATTGTCGACGGCGGCTGGCATTCCAGCGCCGACGTCCAGGAACTGCCGGATCCCCACATCCTCGGCCAGGTACCGGACAACGCGGCCGAGGAACGCGCGGTCGTGACGGGCCGCCTGAATGATCCCGGGCAGGATCTCGGCAGCCTTGTCTCCGGCGTCGCGGTCGGCTGGATAGTTGTCCTTGCCGCCCAGCCAGTAGTCCCATACGCGGGCCGAGTTCGGCGCCGTCGGGTTGATCTTGGTAGTGACCGTGAGCTCGTCAGCTTGCCAGAGCAGCATGCGGCACCTCCTCCGAGCCGGGGGCTTGGGGGAGCACGGCGGCCATGCCGACGACGCGGACCGTCTCGTACACCTCTTGCTGATAGGTGCCGTCGGGGGACCACAGCTGCACGTCGGTCAACCCGGGCGGGAGGAGGTCCCAGCCGTCGGCGAGGGCGGCGATGGCCTCCTCCTCGCGGAAGATGATAGAGCTGCTGCCCCGTTCGTACGCCGCTGTCATCCCGCCGACGCGGTCCTCGCCAATGTGGGAGGAGGTCGCGTGCGAGAGGACGACGACGCTGCCGGGAGCAAGACGCTCCCGCAGCCCCGCCATCACGGCGGCCGGGTCGTCCACGAAATGCAAGACGGCGGCCAAGACAACGACGGCAGGCCGGCTCAGGTCGATGCGGCCGGCTAGATCAGGGTGCCGCAGGCCGGGGTTGTCGAAGATCGTGTCGAGATCGGTGACGTCCCCGCGGAGCACACCGCCAAAGCCGGCGCCATAGCCGGGCCGCAACGCCCGCGCGTGCGTGAGCACAACCTCGTCATGGTCGAAGGCGAGCACCATGGCATCGGGGTTGACGTGGTGGACGCAGGTCTCCACCGAATCCAGGGGGACGTCGTCCACGATGCCGACACCGATGTCGAACACCTGCCGGATGCCGAACTCGGCGACGGCCCACGCAGCCGCGCGGCCGGCGAACTTGAAGTTCTCCCGCGCTACGGCCGGGGCGTCCGGTGAAGTCCGGATCACCGCTTGGGCGGTCTCCCGGTCGACCTCCGTCCAGCTCTTCCCGCCGAGAAAGAAGTTGTAGACGCGGGCACGCGAGGCTTGAGTGAAGTCCAGAGCCAGGCCGGGCGTCATCACGACTCCGCCGCATCGAGTAGTTCGTGCAGCTTCTGCGGCGTGTCGGCGTCCGCGGCGGTGGTCCGGACAGGGACCGCGTCCTTGCCACGCTTGTCGGTGTCGAGGAAGCCCCACCAGCGGCCCTTGTCCGAACGCACGATGCTCCAGTCCGGGTGGGCGTCCTTCAACCACGCTTTGGCTTGAGCGGGGTCGGTGACTTTGGGCATTGCGGTCATGATCGGTTCCTGGTGGCGAATGCGGGGGTGCATACGGCGGCGGGGATCCGGTGTGGGTCGGTTTCCCCGCCGCCGCGGTCAAGGGACGGCGCCGCCGGGCACGCCCGCCAGGTCGGCGGCAGCCTTGACCAGACCCTCGGGAACGGCCGGAGGAGGCGGGGGCTTGCTGCCGTGCACGAGTTTGATCGCGCTGACGGCGCGGTCGAGGTCATCGACGTCAGAGATCGGGCGATGCGGGGTCTTGGCGTAGGCGAAGTAGGGGCCGTGCCCGCGATCCCGGACCACGACTTCCACGGTCCGCTCCGGGTCGTCGTCGGCGTCCGGCGGTTGGAGGCGCAGGACGGTGTCGTCGCCGTCGCCAACGAGTTCGCATGCCCAGTCACGTTCTTCGAGGCGACGGGCAAGGTCTCGGAGCGGCAGGGCCGGGCCACCCACCGGGATGGCGGGCCCGGTGGGTAGCGGCATCACATTGCCGGTGGTTGATGTCTCAGTGGTCACTGTGGTGACCCTTCCGTTCCGAAAACTTCCCTTGCTGGGCGGAGTCGAGCGAAAGGGAAACGGATCACTTCCGAGCAGCTCGCCTCCGTTCGCCCGTGCAGATTCGCGTTCGCCGGTGGGGGTTGTGAAGGTCGTTGGCTTGGCCGTTCACTGGGGGCATACGGGTTCTGGTCGTTTGCTGGTCGTTTCGGCAGCCAGCACCCCTATCTCGTCATGGTGGGCGACACTCTGTGATGTCCTGCGAGGTCAGAAAGGCAATGTCGCTGTGAACAAGCCGGACCGTAGACAGCGCCCGGGCTTAGTCGCGGCGCGCTCACGACGAGGACTGACTCAGGAGGCCGCCGCCGAGGAGGCCGGAGTCTCGGCGACGACCTGGGCGCGCTGGGAGCAGGGCAAGCAAGGCATCCGGTTGCACTCACGCACCCGGCTCGCGGAGATGTTCGACGTCACTCTCGCTGAAGTCGACCGGTGGGCTGATGGGCAGCAGGCCGAGCCCGTGGTCCCATGGCTGTCGCAGGAGGCGGGATTCACCTCACTGGCGGATACCGTGGAGTCCTGCGGTGAGTTGTGGAGGTGGGACGTGGATCCTGCGCGACGCCGCCTCTTGGGCACGATGCCGTTCGTGCCCGCGGTGCTGAGCGAATGGCTACTTTCTTGGAACCTTGATCCCGTCGATGAGCTGAGGGCCCGCGTGGGCTCGGGCAGATCGGTCGGGATGGAGGACGTACGACGAATTCGGGAAGCGACCCAAGCCTTTGGTCAGATGGACGAACAGTTCGGCGGCGGGCTGGTACGCCCCGCCGTCGTGGACTACCTGAACACCAAGGTTGCTCCATTGTTGGAAGGCCGCTACAGCGAAGAGGTCGGCGAGCACCTAGCTTCGGCCGCTGCGCTGATGACCGAACTGGCCGGCTGGGAGGCGTACGACACCGGCTCCCACGGCCTGGCGCAGATTCACTACGGTCATGCGCTCCAGCTCTCCAAGACAGCCAAGGACCACCTCACCGCCTCTCGAATTCTGTCGTCCCTTGCTCAGCAAGCATGCGACCTCAAGCATCCGCAATGGGCTGTTCGGCTGGCCTCGGCGGCTCACCAAGCGGGGCAGAAGGCCCAGGCACCCCCACGCGTCAGGGCGCACCTCCTGCTGCAAGAGGCAAGAGCAGCAGCTACCGCTATCGCGCTGGCCGACACCCGCGATGCCCATGGCGAGGCACGCGTCCATCGCCTCATCGGTGAGGCCGAGAACGCCTTCGCTCAGGCCGCTCCCGGCGACGACGAACCGACCTGGATCTCCTACTTCAGCAAACCAGAGCTCACTGCCTGTGCTGGGCTGTGCTGGCAGATGATCGGCGAGTATCCGCGTGCCGCCCAGTGCGCCGACCAGGCGGTGCGCGGACTGAACTCCCGGTTCCCTCGGGCCATTCAGCTCAACACTGTGCATTTGGCTACCGCTCGGCTGGGCATGGGGGATCTCGACCACGCGCTGGCCGCGGCTAAGGACGCCGTTCCCATGGCCAATGCTCTGACCTCTCGGCGGTCCGTGGAGTGGGTTCGGGACTTCGACAACAGACTCGCCCCCCACGCCGACGATCCCCAGGTCAAGGACTGGCGCGACTTCATGCGCAGCGAGCTGGGCACACAGCGAGTCCGCGAGGCGTGAATCCCGCCGGGCACGACCAGCAGGTGATTCTCCTACAACAGGTGTGCACGGCTGCCGGACTTGATCCCCGTGGTGCGCTGCGGTTGCCTGGCCGGGCCAACGCGGTCTACCAGCTCCCGCACGCGAACGCCGTGGCGCGGCTCCGCCAGACGCACAACAGCCCCGAATGGGACCGGCGCATGTCTGCCTCGGTGCAGGTGACGCATTGGTTGGCCGAACAGGGCTATCCTGCGGTTCGGCCGCTGGACGCGGTCGCACAGCCGGTCACTGTCGATGGCTGGACCGCCACCTTCTGGCGATATGAGGCGCCTGACGGGGATGTAACGTCGGCGCACGTCACCGATCTGGCTCGGCTGCTGCGCCGCCTGCACACCCTGCCGACCCCGCCGATCGAACTCCCCGCTACCGATCCCCTGGGATCCTTGCCGAACGATCTGCACCAGCACCCGGAAGCGCTCACCCGGCAACAGCGGGACTGGCTTCATCGCCGCTGCGCCGACATCAGTGCGGCCTACCCGACAGCCGCGATGCCCCCAGAGTTGGACCACGGCCTGATCCACGGTGACGCACATACCGGCAACCTGATTGCCGCTCGTGGCGGCTTTGTGTTCTGCGACTGGGACTCGGTCAGCTACGGCCCGCGCGCCCAAGACCTCATTCCCAGCCTTTATGGCGTCGTCCGCCTCGGCAGCCCGAGAACCAGCTGGTTGGAGATGTGCTCTGCCTATGGCATCGACCCCGACCTGGAACACCACCCGGGAATGCGGCTCCTGCACCAAGCCCGGGAAATTCGGGCCCTCGCCGCCTACATTCGCGCCGCCGCGGGCTCCGTGGCAGCAAAGTCCGAGCTGGACAAGCGAATGCGAACGTTGATGACCGGTGAAGACGCCATCTGGCACGCCCCTCAAGGGTTCCGGTAATAGCCGTGTGGCAGAAGTGAGCCGTTGTCCCGGTCGATCCGCCGCATCTGGGTTGGGGCGGTGATTCCCCCAGAACCTTTATATTTCCGTAGAGACCCTTGATTGCATTGCGTCCGATCAAGTCGCGTTTGCGCCTGCGCTGAACCGGTTTTCAGGTGCTGGGCGTCCCGCGTTAGGACCGCGAAACCGTACGCGGTTGGCGGACGTCGGCGCAGGCCAACCGTCCGCTCTCGCGATGTCTCCGGTGATCAACCTGGTGAGGTGGGCCGCTCGACGCCTTGGAGGAGGTCGGCGGTGGCGGTCTTGGTCACCTGGAGGTCGTCGATGCCGATGGCCGATAGTAGAAGGGTGGGTTCGGTGATGGTGACGGTGACGCGGATCTTCTGGCCGCTGGTGATGGTGACCGAACCTGTGTTTCCGCTACTCGCCAGGTACGCGCGGGCGGCGCTGACCGCGGCGGTGCGGTCGACGACGAACCGGCCGCCTTGGGTGTAGGCGCGGTCGCGGTCGATCCGGCCGGCTCCGGCGCGGGCGGCTTCTTCGGCGACGGCGGAGGCTTCGCGCGCGGCGCGGAGTTTGGTGCCGCCGTCGACGACCAGGCCCGCGGCAGCCAGCAGGGCGAGGAAGAACACGATGACGAGCAGGCTGATCGCCCCGTCATCTCGGGTGCGCAACTCCCAGGTGATGGCCAGGACCCTCGCTCTCATGGTTGCCGCCCTCGGAACGGGTCGATCGGACTGGTGAAACGCGCGTTCACCGTGGTGGTGGGGACGCCGGCCATGGAAACGTCGGCGAGTTGGACGGTGCAGCTTACGTGGGTGGTGACGGTGGCCGGGGTTCCGACGGGCCGGGCGAACCCGGAGGTGTCGACGCTGACCTGCGCGGGGCAGTTCAGGCCCTCGCGGGCGAGGGTTGCTTGGGCGCTGCTGGTCGCGTTCGCCCGTGCTGCGGCCGGGTCGCGGGCGATGCTGGCTTGGCGTGCGGCGTCGCGGGCGGCGGCTTCTACCGCTTGGTGGGCTTGGGCGATGCGTCCGGCGGCGACGACGAACAGCAGCATGATGATCAGCGCAGGGGCGAAGATGACCAGTTCCAACGTCACCGACCCGCGATCGCACCGCCCATCGAGCAGAAGGCGTCCGGATCGTCGGGGGACGGCAGGGTG
>NZ_SMKT01000095.1 GCF_004348735.1 Actinomadura sp. KC06 | reverse complement strand
GGCTGGTGGTGGGAAGGGTGGTGTGGATCCTGAGGGGGCGGCGCGGGAGGTTTGTCTTCGCTTGTTGTCGGGGGCGCCGCGTACGCGGGCGCAGCTTGCGGATGCGTTGCGGCGTAAGGACATTCCCGATGACGTCGCCGAGCGGGTACTCGGGCGGTTCAGCGACGTGGGCCTCATCGATGACGAGGCGTTCGCGCAGGCATGGGTCCAGTCCAGGCATACCGGCCGCGGCCTCGCCAAACGCGCCTTGGCGGCCGAGCTCCGCCGGCGCGGCGTCGCCGATGAGACCGTCAAAGACGCCGTCGAAGCGCTGGACCCCGCGCAGGAAGAACAGACCGCCCGTGCCCTCGTCGTTCGGAAGCTCGCGTCGACGGTGGGGGTCGAGCCCACCAAACGCATGCGCCGCCTCGTGGGCATGCTCGCCCGCAAGGGTTACTCGCCCGGCCTCTCCTACCGGATCGTGAGAGAGGCATTGGCCGAAGAGGGGACCGACCCGGAAGCGCTCCCCGACGACCCGCCCCTCGACTGACCAGAGGAGTGTCGGCAATTGGCACAGTCAGGAACGTGGTAAGGGAGGACTCACGTTGACGTTCGGTTAGTCCGGAATGCCCCGCGTTTGCTTGCTCATTACCTCCATGCCGCTTACCGTTACGGCAGTGAGGAGTTACTCCGCGTCTCGCGGATTGTCATACGACCGAGCACGTTCCAGCAGCTGAGAGGCATACAGGACACGTTCGTCGACCGGATTCGGCCTGGTCATCGGCGGCGCGCCGTGCGCGGCCCGGCGATGGCGCGTATCCGGACGTCCGCTGGACGCGAGTAAATCCTCGCTAGGCAGGGTCCCGACTCCGGACGGACCCGCGGCGAGGAAGGATCTGCCTCATGGAGAGCGTCCTGCTGGGTGCAGCGCTGCTGGTGGCCCTGGTCGCTCTCGTGATCGTCGTCCTGTGGCGTCCGGGCATGCCCGGCAAGGCCGCGGCGGAGATGGCCCGGGCGCGGAGCGAAAGCGACGAGATCAAGGCGCAGGCCGAGCAGAACGCCAAGGCCGTCCTGGAGCAGGCCGAGCGGGAGGCGCAGCGGATCGCGTCGGAGGCGCGCGCGGAGGTCGAGGAGGAGGGCCGGTCCCTCCGCGACGACCTGCGCACCGTCCGGGAGGATCTCGAACGCCGGGAGGCGCGGCTCGCGGAGCGGGAGCAGCGCCTGGACGGTGAGGTGCGGCGGCTCGAGGAGTGGTCCGGGCGCCTCGCCGAGGCGAAGAAGGCGCTCGAGGCCCGCAAGGAGGAGCTCGCCGGCGTCGAGGAGGAGCGGCGCAAGATCCTGGAACGCGCGGCCGGGCTCACCGCCGAGCAGGCGAAGGCCGAACTGGTCACGGCGGTCGAGAACCAGGCGAAACGGGAGTCCATCCCGATCGTCCGGGAGATCGAGAACACGGCGCGGGCGGAGGGCGAGAAGCGCGCCCGCAAGATCGTGACGCTGGCGATCCAGCGGGTCGCGAGCGAGCAGACCGCCGAGTCGGTCGTCTCGGTGCTGCACCTGCCGAGCGACGAGATGAAAGGCCGCATCATCGGGCGCGAGGGCCGCAACATCCGCGCGTTCGAGACCACGACCGGCGTGAACCTGATCATCGACGACACGCCGGAGGCGGTGCTGCTGAGCTGCTTCGACCCGGTGCGGCGCGAGGTCGGGCGGCTGACGCTGGAGAAGCTCGTCCTGGACGGGCGGATCCACCCGCAGCGCATCGAGGAGATCTACGAGCGCAGCAAGAGCGACGTGGAGCAGCTGTGCGTGCGCGCCGGCGAGGACGCGCTCGTCGAGGTCGGCATCGCCGACATGCACCCCGAGCTCATCGCCCTCCTCGGCCAGCTGCGGTACCGGACGTCCTACGGGCAGAACGTGCTGAAACACCTGATCGAGTCCGCGCACATCGCGGGGATCATGGCGAGCGAGCTGCGGCTGCCGGTGGAGATCGCGAAGCGGTGCACGCTGCTGCACGACATCGGCAAGGCGCTGACCCACGAGGTCGAGGGCAGCCACGCGCTGATCGGCGCCGAGATCGCGCGCCGGTACGGCGAGCACGAGGACGTCGTGCACGCCATCGAGGCGCACCACAACGAGGTCGAGGTCCGGACGGTCGAGGCGGTCCTGACCCAGGCCGCCGACGCGATCAGCGGCAGCCGCCCCGGAGCGCGCCGGGAGTCGCTGGAGGCGTACGTCAAGCGCCTCGAACGGCTGGAGCAGATCGCGCGCGACAAGCACGAGGGCGTCGAGAAGGTCTTCGCCATGCAGGCAGGACGAGAGATCCGCGTGATGGTCAAGCCCGACTCCGTCGACGACATCCAGGCGCAGGTCATCGCCCGCGACATCGCCAAGCAGGTCGAGGACGAACTGACGTATCCGGGCCAGATCCGCGTCACCGTCGTCCGCGAATCCCGCGCCATCGAATTCGCCCGCTGATCCCCAACGCCGCGCCCGCAACCCCGCTCCCAGTGCCGATTCGTGCGCGTGGGGCTGGGCTCGCTGGTGTTTGCGAGCGGACGACAGTTGGGGGGATGTTCAGCGTCAGGACGGGTTCTTGACAGGCGAGGCCGTGATGATCAGGTCGTCCACCTGCGGAAGGATGATTTGTGAACAGGGTCTCCATGTTTGCCGGCGGTGCCGTCGTGGCCGCCGCCCTCGCCGTCGCCGGTAGCGCTCAGGCCTCTCCGGAGCGCGCCGGTGGGAAGCGGGGCGATGCCGTGGTCGTCGGTCACCGGGGTTCGCCGGGGCAGGCGCCGGAGGAGACGCTCGCCTCCTACCGCAACGCGCTCCGGGACGGGTCGGACGTGCTCGAAGGCGACGTCCAGCTCACCTCGGACAAGCGGCTCGTCCTCCTGCACGACGACACGCTCGCCAGGACGACGGACGTGGAGGAGGTCTACCCCGACCGGGCGCCGTGGACGGTCGGGCAGTTCACGCTGGCCGAGATCAAGCGGCTGGACGCCGGGTCATGGTTCGACTCGCGGTATGCGGGCCAGCGCGTCCCGACGCTGAAGGAACTCCTGGCGGTCGCCGGGCACCGGACGGGCCTCAGCCTGGAAATGAAGGCGCCCGCGAACAGCCCCGGTGTGGCGACCCTGCTCGCCAAGGAACTGAACGCGGCCCGGCTCACGGACGGGGCCAAGCTGCCGTCGGGCGCCTACCGTGTGCAGGTCCACTCCCGTGACCAGGCGGCGCTCAAGGAGTTCCACGCGTCCGCGCCGAAGGTGCAGCTCTCCTACCTGACGGGCGGGAAGATGCTCGGCGACGGCGAACTCGCCGAACTGGCGGGCTGGACGATCGCGGTCTACGCGCACCCCCGGGTGACCAGCGCGGCCGACATCGGACGGGCGCGGGCCAAGGGCCTGAAGGTGATCAGCGATCCGGTGGACAGTCCCGCCGAGATCGCGATGGCGGTGCATCAGGGCTATGACTGGGTCACGTCGAACTTTCCCGCCACGGTGGAGCGGGTCCTGCAGCGCAGGGCACCGTTCCCGGCGGCGAACGGCGTCGTCGTGGACAGCGTCTTCCCCAACCCGAGCGGCGACGACGTCCAGCCGGAGAACAGCGAGCATGTGGTGCTGCGCAACACCACGTCCCGGCCGGTCGACGTGAGCGGCGGCTACCTGCGCGACCAGGCGGGCAACCTGATGAGGATCGGCCGCGGGTACGTGGTCGGGCCTGGCAGCCTGCTGCGCGTGCACGTCGGGCCGGGGACGAACCGTCCCGACGCCTACTACAACGGCCTCACGACGGGATTCCTGAACAACACCTCCGGCGACACGGTGTCGTTCTTCGCGGCCGACCACTCCCTGCTCGACATCGGCTCCTACATCGTCCCGTGACGGCCGGCTAGCCGACGGTCAGGTCGATGGGGAGGACGCCGCGGGGCTCGAAGCCGAGGGTCTGGCCGTAGAACGCCAGCTCCGACTCCAGGCAGCGGATGACGGTGTCGGCGCGCCGGAAGCCGTGCGACTCGCCCTCGAACGTCAGGAACGCGTACGGCATCTTCTTCGCCGCGAGCGCCACCGCGAAGCGCTCGGACTGGTCCGGCGGCACCACCGGATCGTTCAGGCCCTGCAGGAGCAGGACGGGGCACGCCGTCTTGTCGGCATGGTTCAGCGGCGACCGCTCCTCGTAGGCGCGCTCGAAGCCGGGCAGCGGGCCGATCAGCCCGAACAGGTATCGCGACTCGAAGTCGTGCGTGGCCTTGACGAAGCTCTGCAGGTCGCTGATCCCGTAGTAGGACGTAGCGGCCTTGAACATGTCCGTCTGGGTGATGGTGGAGAGCGTCGTCCAGCCGCCCGCCGAGCCGCCGCGGATGGCGAGGCGGGCCGGGTCGGCGATCCCGCCGTCCACGAGGGCCCGCGCGGCGGCGACGGCGTCCTCGACGTCCACGATGCCCCACTGGCGGCGCAGCCGTTCACGGTAGGCGCGGCCGTAACCGGTGGACCCGCCGTAGTTGACGTCGATGACGCCGATACCGCGGCTGGTGAAGAACGCCCGCTCCAGGTCGAGCACCGTGGAGACGCGGCCGGTCGGCCCGCCGTGCACGAACACGACGTAGGGCGGCAGCTCGCCCTCCGGCGCCACCGCCTCCGGGTTGGTCGGCGGGTAGATGTAGGCGTGGACGGGACGTCCGAACGGGCCGTCCAGGCGCTCGGCACGCGGCCTGGACAGGTACGCGACGTCGGGCAGCTCGGCCAGTTCCCTGCGCAGCCCCTCGACGCGTCCGGTGGTGGTGTCGACCCGGACGACGGACGTCGGCAGGTCGGGACCGCCCGCGATGCCGACGATCGTCGTCCCGTCCGTGGACAGCTGCGTCTGCCAGTGCTCGTACGGGACCTCCAGGTCGACGAGCTCCAGCGTCTCGGGATCGTAGACGCCGAGCCGCAGGTTCCCCTCGCCGTGCAGGACGGCGAGACGGCCGTCGCCGAGCAGGGCGTAGGGCATGCCGCCGAGCTGCCACAGCGGCCCGGCGAACTCCTCCTCCGCCGGGTACAGCGCCTGCGGCGACTCACCGTGCAGGCCGACCTGGTAGATGTTCCACCAGCCCGGCCAGTCGGAGATGACGTACAGGGACTGGTCGTCGCGCCACACCGGCGCGAGCGCCGACTCGGTGAGCCCGCCCTTGACCGTGCGGGGCGCGACCGTCGCGCCGTCCTCGATCGCCGCCACGCGCACTTCGGTGCCGTCCCACGGCATGCGCGGGTGGTTCCACTGCACCCAGGCCAGGTGGCCGCCGCTCGGGGACGGCGAGGGGGAGGCGTAGAAGTCGGCGCCCGTGACCAGCTCGCGGATGGCGCCCGCGTCCTCGGCGGCCCTGCCGTCCAGGGGGACCGCGACGATCGCTCGCCTGATGCCCAGGGTGGCGGGCTTGTCGTCCGCGCCGCCCTGCGACCCCGCGCCCTCCGCCGTCCCAGAATCGCTCGCGCTCGTGTCCGCGCCCGCATCCGTGCCTGCGCCTGCGGTTTCCGGCGTTTCCTGGGGGGCGGCGATGTGGCCCTCGCAGACGCACCAGATCTCCGTCCGGTCAGGGGACAGCACGAAGTCGGCGTACCGCAGCCCCGCCGGGACGGCCGGCTCCGGAGTCAGCGGATACGGCTTCGGGTCGCCCTCGTCGAGCCGGTGGAGCCGCTGGTCCTCGTAGTTGGCGAACACGATCGACAGGCCGCCGCCCTCACCGCGCACCGTCAGGTACGACCGCCCGCCGTACTCGTGGACGCGCGTACGCGCGTCCCACGGCGCCTGCAGCAGTTCGGTGCGGTGACCGCCCTTGAGATGGATGACCGTTGTCCGCCCGCCCTCCTCGGGCCGCGTCTCCTGCCACCAGACGTCGTTGCCCGCGACGGTGGGAAAGCTGAGGCGCAGCCGGGCGCGGGCGACGTCGGCCGCGGAGATGGGGGAAGGCCAGGAGCCGTAAGGGAGGGTCGCACGAGCGGTCATACCAGGAATCGTCCCGCATACGGGGACGGGTTGGGGCCATGACGGGCCGTTTGAACTCGGAAAGATACCTGCAGGCCACCAGGCGACCCACCGGAAACACCGGTGTCCGCGGCCTGCTCGTCCTGAACGTCCATCGGAGCCCCGTATACCGCGGAGCGACGCCGCCGAAACAGCGAGGGGCGCCACCGGAATCGGCGGCGCCCCTCACGGAGGAAACACGGCTCGGCCCAAGAGGTCTCAGGCCCTGACTAGATCGACTGCTGAGTCACCCCCACCCCCGCGACGGGCGGTGGGCCGCCCGCCTTGAGGGTCTTGGCGGACGTCTTGCGGCTGCGGCGGCTGCGGGCCTCCAGCCAGGTCGCGACCCGGCTCAGCGACATGTTGATCGCGATGTAGATGATCGCGACGACGATGCCCGCCTGGAGCACGTTGTTGTGGTAGTTGGCGGGGACCTGCTTGAACCCGGCCTGCAGGAACTCGCCGTAGGCGATGATGAAGCCGAGCGCCGTGTCCTTGAGCAGGACGACGATCTGGCTCACGATCGCCGGCATCATCACCGTGACGGCCTGCGGCAGCAGGACGAGCCGCATCACGCCGTTCTTGCGCAGCCCGACGGAGTAGGCCGCCTCCGACTGCCCCTTCGGGATCGACAGGACGCCCGCGCGCACCACCTCGGCGAGCACGGAGCCGTTGTACATCGTCAGGCCGAACACGACCGCGGCGAACGCGGGGACGGTGACGACGCCGGCGTTGCTCTCCACCCCGAAGATCGAGAAGAAGTAGTCCACCGACAGCCGCTGCGCCTGCCCGAGCGGCGACTCGGCGATCTCCGGGCTGATCTTGTTCGGGACGAAGAACGCCAGGAAGATCAGGATCAGCAGCGGGATGCCGCGGAAGAACTCGACGACGGCCCCGGCGGGGATCCTGATCCACCAGTGGTCCGACAGCCTGGCCAGCCCGAACACCGCGCCGAACAGCAGCGCCAGGACGGTCGCGAGGGCGGCCGCCTTCAACGTGTTCAGCAGGCCGGGCAGGAGCAGGTGGCGCCAGACCGTCCACTCGGTGAACGGCGTCCAGAGCTTCTCCTCGAACTGGCCCTTGTCGTACAGGCGCCAGACCAGCAAGGCGAAGATGGCGGCGAACACCACGGACATGACGACGGTCAGCATCATGTTCCGCGCGCGCGCCCGCGGACCGGGGACGTCGAAGAGTACGGACGCTCCCTTGCTCATCGCGCCACCGCCATCCGCTTCGCGAGCCAGCCGAAGAAGTATCCGGTCGGCAGGGTGAGGATCAGGAAGCCCACGGCCACGCCGAGGAACAGCGGGATGACACCGCTCGCGAACGACGGCTTGTCCACGATCGTCTTGGTGACCAGCGCGACCTCGGCGAAGCTCGCCGCGGCCGCCACGGTGGTGTTCTTGATCATCGCGATGAGGACGCTGCCCATCGGCGCGATGATCGACCGGAACGCCTGCGGCAGGATGATCACGCGGAGCGACTGGAAGAAGGTCAGGCCGATCGAGCGCGCCGCCTCCGCCTGGCCCAGCGGGACGGTGTTGATCCCCGCCCGGAGCGTCTCGCAGACGAACGCCCCGGTGTACGCCGAGAGGCCGAGGACCGCCCACCAGTAGTACGTCGTGGACGAGTTGTCGGAGAACTTCAGCGAGAGGATGTCGTTGAGGCCCAGGCTGCACATCAGCAGCACCAGGGTGAGGGGCGTGTTCCGCACGATGTTGACGTAGCTCGTGCCGAAGCCGCGCAGCACGGGGACGGGGGAGACCCGGAAGCTCGCCAGGACCGTGCCGATGATCAGAGAGAGCACCGCGGCGGCGGCCGCAAGGCGGATCGTCGCCCAGAACCCGTCGAGGATCTCGCCGAAGTTGTCGAAGAACGGGCCGAAATCAAACATTGCTCAGATGTCTCATGGCGTTCCAGCACTGTCAGGCCAGGCCGGCGCGTCCCCGGGAAACGTCTCGCGGGGACGCGCCGGCGTGACGGGCGTCACGCGTGGCGGGCGGCGGGCACGACCGGCGGCCGGGCCCGGCCCGCGGGTCGGACGCGGCCCGCTGATCAGGCGCAGCCCTCCATCTGCGGGGCGGTCGTGACGAGCTGCAGCCCTGCGCCGGAGAAGTGCTTGTCCAGCATGGTCTTGGCGGTGCCGTCGGAGTACATCTGGGTGATGGCCTTGTTGACGGCCTCGCAGGTCTCGGTGTCGCCCTTCTTGATGCCGACGCCGTACTTCTCGTCGGTGAAGGGGTCGTTGATGACCTTGAAGGAGCCCTTCTGCTGGGTGGCGAACCCGGCGATGATCAGGTCGTCGGTGCTGACCGCGTCGAGCGCGCCGGCCTTCAGCTTGCTCACGCACTCGGAGTAGCTGCTGGCGTCCACGAGGGTGACGCCCTTGATGTTGAGCTTGCCGTCCGGCGGGCCCTCGGTGATGCGGCGGAAGGAGTTCGATCCGGCCGCCTTGCAGAGCTTCTTGCCCTTGAGGTCCTTCGCCGTCTTGATGTCGTTGTTGTCGGCGCTGACCAGTGTGTCCTGGTGGGCCACGTAGTAGGGGCCGCCGAAGGTCACCTGGGCCTTGCGCGCCTCCGTGATGGAGTACGTGGCGAAGATCAGGTCGACCTGCCCGCCGCCGATGAACGCCTCGCGGTTCGCCGAGGTCGTCTCCTTGAACGTGATGCCGTTCTCCGGGACGCCGAGCTGCTTGGCGACGTACTTGGCGACGTCGACGTCGAAGCCGTCGAAGGTTCCGTCCGGCTTCTTCAGGCCCAGCCCAGGCTGGTCGAACTTGATGCCGATGGTCAGTTTCTTATCGTCCTTGGCCTTCTGGACGACGGTCTTGGCCTCGGTCTTCTCCGTGTCGCTGCCACACGCACCGAGCGCCAGTGACAGCGCCATCCCCGCCCCGATCAGGGCGCCGAAACGACGTACTCGCATTTCTCGTCCTACCTCTGCTCTCTCAGTGCGTGAGGATCTTGGAAAGGAAGTCCTTGGCGCGCTCGGTGCGCGCGTTGGTGAAGAACTCGTCGGGAGTGTTCTCCTCCACGATCTGCCCGTCCGCCATGAACACGACCTTCTGGGCCGCCCTCCGCGCGAAGCCCATCTCGTGCGTGACGACGATCATCGTCATGCCCTCGCGGGCCAGGCCGGTCATGACGTCGAGGACCTCGTTGACCATCTCCGGGTCCAGCGCCGAGGTGGGCTCGTCGAAGAGCATCACCTTGGGCCGCATCGCCAGGGAGCGCGCTATCGCGGCCCGCTGCTGCTGGCCGCCCGACAGCTGGGCGGGGTACTTGTGGGCCTGGTTGGCGATGCCGACCCGGTCCAGCAGCTCCATCGCGTGCTTCTCGGACTCCTGCTTCCCCTGCTTGCGGACCTTGATCGGCCCGAGCGTGACGTTGTCCAGGATCGTCTTGTGCGCGAACAGGTTGAACGACTGGAACACCATGCCCACGTCGGCGCGGAGCTTCGCCAGCTCCTTGCCCTCCTTCGGCAGCTCCTTGCCGTCCAGGAGGATCGTCCCGTCGTCGATGGGCTCCAACCGGTTGATGGCCCGGCACAGGGTGGACTTCCCGCCGCCGGACGGGCCGATGACGACGACGACCTCGCCGGGGTCGACGGTGAGGTTGATGTCCTTGAGGACGTGCAGCTCGCCGAAGTGCTTGTTGACGTTCTCGACCACGACGAGAGGCCGGTCACCCGAGGCGGCCGGCTCGGTGGGCTCCTCCGGCCCGTCCTTGGTGAGGTCGGGCCCGCCTTCGCTGTCGGTCATGCGCTCGGACTTTACGTCATCGGCAGCGGCGCGAAAGTCGCCGCGCGGTACCGATACGATCACGAATACCCATGTCGGACGGGGGTCCGCGGTGGCGCTGCGTGATCATCGGTGCTGGTCGGACGTGCGGGGTGACCGGGGCGATTACCGATTCCGTGATGTCGCGTCAGGCCCGTACCCTTGGTAACCGTCATGAGTGCGCCAATGGAGACGGCTCCCCGTACGTACGAGATCCGTACCTACGGATGCCAGATGAACGTCCACGACTCCGAGCGGCTGTCCGGGCTCCTGGAGTCTGCCGGTTACGTGCGCGCCGGGGACGCCGAACCCGACGTCGTCGTGTTCAACACGTGCGCGGTGCGGGAGAACGCCGACAACCGGCTCTACGGCAACCTGGGGCATCTGCGTCCCGTCAAGGACGGTCATCCCGGCATGCAGATCGCCGTCGGCGGCTGCCTCGCGCAGAAGGACCGCGACACCATCGTCAAGCGCGCCCCCTGGGTGGACGTGGTGTTCGGCACCCACAACATCGGGTCGCTGCCCGCGCTGCTGGAGCGGGCCCGCGTCCAGGACGAGGCGCGGGTCGAGATCGAAGAGTCGCTGGTGACGTTCCCCTCGACGTTGCCCACGCGCCGGGAGTCTCCGTACGCGGCGTGGGTGTCGATCTCCGTCGGCTGCAACAACACGTGCACGTTCTGCATCGTCCCGGCGCTGCGCGGCAAGGAGAAGGACCGCCGTCCCGGTGAGATCCTCGCCGAGGTCGAGGCGCTGGTCGCCGACGGCGTCCTGGAGATCACGCTGCTGGGCCAGAACGTCAACGCCTACGGCTCGGGGTTCGGGGCCCTGGCGGACGCGCCGGACGAGGTTCGTTCGATGACGTCCGGCGGGCAGTCCGCTTTCGCGGGGCTGCTGCGGGCGTGCGGCGGCGTCGAGGGGCTGGAGCGCGTCCGGTTCACCTCGCCGCACCCCAAGGACTTCACCGACGACGTCATCGCCGCCATGGCCGAGACGCCGAACGTGATGCCGTCGCTGCACATGCCGCTGCAGTCCGGGTCGGACGCCGTGCTGCGCGCGATGCGCCGCTCGTACCGGCAGGAGCGCTACCTCGGCATCATCGAGAAGGTCCGGGCCGCGATCCCGGACGCGGCGATCACGACCGACATCATCGTGGGCTTCCCCGGCGAGACCGATGCCGACTTCGAGGAGACGCTGCACGTGGTGCGGGAGGCGCGGTTCGCGTCGGCGTTCACGTTCCAGTACTCCAAGCGTCCCGGCACCCCGGCCGCGACCATGGACGGCCAGCTGCCGAAGGAGGTCGTCCAGGAGCGGTACGAGCGGCTCGTCGCCGCCCAGGAGGAGATCTCCTGGGCGGAGAACAAGAAGCAGCTCGGCCGCACGCTGGAGGTCCTGGTCGCCGAGGGCGAGGGCCGCAAGGACCAGGCGACGCGACGGCTGTCGGGCCGCGCGGCCGACAACCGGCTGGTGCACTTCAGCGCGCCGGACGAGCCGGTCCGCCCCGGCGACATGGTCGCCGTCGAGGTCACCTACGCGGCGCCGCACCACCTGGTCGCCGACAAGCCGGTGCTGGACGTCCGCCGGACGCGCGCCGGCGACGCCTGGGAGGCGCGCCAGGGGCAGGGCGAGCCCGCGAAGGGCGTTTCGCTCGGAATGCCGTCCATCGGGCGTCCGGCGGAGCTTCCGCGCGTGGCCGACTCGCCCGCGACGGGCTGCTCGACCCGCCTCTGACCTCGGGCATGATCGGGGGTGTTCCCCGTTGAGGCCCGGTTCCAGGAGGCAGCGTGCTCGTATCGGCCGCGGTGTGCCCGCATCCGCCCATCCTCGTGCCCGCGATGGCGGGGGAGGCGGCGCCGGAGCTCGACGCGCTGCGCGCCGCGTGCGATGAGGCCGTCCGGCCGCTGCTGGGCGGGGACGCGCTGATCGTGGTGGGCGGGGCGCCGGAGACGCGCCGATACGGGCCGGACGCCTACGCGACGCTCCAGCCGTACGGCCTCGCCTGGACCAGCCCCGACGATCCCAAGGACGGAACCGAGGCCCTGCCGCTCTCCCTCAGCATGGGGCGCTGGCTCCTCGACCGGCAGAGCGCAGGCGGTGAGGTCCGCTATCGGGGCGACGTTCGATATCAGGCGGTCGCGTTCGATGCCTCGCCGGCGGAGTGCCTGGCCCTTGGACGCGACCTCGCGGAGTCGTCCGGACGGGTCGCGCTGCTGGTGATGGGCGACGGGTCGGCGTGCCGTTCGGAGAAGGCGCCCGGATACCTCGACGAGCGCGCGGGTCCTTACGACGAGGCGGTGGCGCGGGCTCTCGGGGACGCCGACGCCGACGTCCTCGCCGCGCTGGACCCGGAACTCTCCCGGGAGGTCCAGGCGGCAGGGCGCGCGGCGTGGCAGGTGCTCGCCGGCGCCCACGGCCTCGGCCCGGGCTCGGCCCCCGCGGATGCGGACCGCGCAGGTGCGGACCGCGCGGATGCGGCCCGCATGGATGCGGCCCGCGCCGATGAAGGCGGCGCGGGCCGGTTCACGGGGCGTCTCCTCGCCGACGAAGCGCCGTACGGAGTGGGCTACTTCGTGGCGGGCTGGTCACATGCGCGTCGGTAGGGCTGACCGTCGTCGGGCTAGCCGCCCTCGTGGTGGCCGCGCTGCTCGCCGCCTGGCTGACCGCCCTGCTGGCCGCCTTCGACGCTGCGGTCGATCTGCTCGCCGGCCTTGTCCTGGGCCTTGTCGATCTTGTCGGAGTACTTGCCGCCCGTGCGCTCGTCGATCTTGTCCCCGGTCTTCTCCACGCCCTCGCGGGCCTTGTCGGAGTGCTGCCCGAGCATCTGCTTGACCTTGTCGACGATGGACATTGGAAAATCCCCCCGGATCCCTCGTCTCGTCGGCGGCGGCGCGCGAATCCGCGCGACACCCGTACAACCCGGCTATACCCGTTCTGTTGCCACAATTATGCCTGTGACCTCACCAGATGTGATCGCCGTCGTCGGCGCGACCGCCGCCGGCAAGTCCGACCTCGCCGTGGAGCTGGCCCGAAGGCTCGGCGGCGAGGCGGTCAACGCCGACTCGATGCAGCTCTACCGCGGCATGGACATCGGCACGGCCAAACTCTCCCCGGACGAGATGCGCGGCGTCCCCCACCACCTCCTGGACGTCTGGGACGTGACCGTGACGGCGAGCGTCGCCGAGTACCAGCGGCTCAGCGCCGAGGCGATCGCGGGAATCCGGGAGCGGGGGCGGCGGCCGGTGCTCGTCGGCGGGTCCGGCCTGTACGTGCGGGCCGCGCTGGACCGGCTCGAGTTCCCGGGGACGGACCCCGCCGTCCGGGCGCGCCTGGAGGAGGAGCTGGCGGAGGTCGGGCCGGGCGCGCTGCACGTCCGGCTGCGCGGGCTCGACCCGGCCGCGGCGGAGGCGATCCTGCCGAGCAACGGGCGCCGCATCGTCCGGGCGCTGGAGGTGATCGAGATCTCCGGGCGCCCGTTCAGCGCCACCCTGCCCGAGCACCGGTACCGCTACGACTCGGTCGTCCAGATCGGGCTGAGCGTCCCCCGGGACGAGCTGGACGAGCGCATCGCCCTGCGGGTCGGGAGGATGTGGGACGCCGGGCTGGTCGACGAGGTCCGGGAGCTGGACAAGCGCGGCCTCCGGGACGGTCTCACCGCGGGACGCGCCCTTGGCTACGCGCAGGTGCTCAATTTCCTGGCGGGGGAGTGGACGGAGGAGCAGGCCCGGGAGGAGACCGTCCGGTCGACGCGGCGTTTCGCCCGGCGGCAGGAGTCGTGGTTCCGCCGTGATCCGCGCGTCCAGTGGCTTCCCTACGACGCCTCCGACCTGGTCGATCGCGCGCTGGCCCTGGTCGGCTGAGGCCCGTCCCGAACGGAGTCGTTCCGCATCGGGCGCGGGCAATATGCTCGAAGAATGCGGTTCATCAAGGGGCACGGCACCGAGAACGACTTCGTGATCCTGCCCGATCCTGACGGCGCCCTGGAACTCACACCGGACGCCGTAGCGCGGCTGTGCGACCGGCGCGCGGGGATCGGTGCGGACGGCGTCCTGCGGGTCGTCCGGACAAAGGCGGCGGGCCCCGGCGTGGAGTCCTTCGGTGGGTCTTTCGAGGACGCCGAGTGGTTCATGGATTACCGCAACGCAGACGGGAGCCTGGCCGAGATGTGCGGCAACGGCCTGCGCGTCTTCGCCCGCTATCTGGTCGACGCCGGTCTCGCCGCGCCCGGCGAGTGGGACGTGGCGACGCGGGCGGGGCTTCGGCGGGTGACGCTCGGCCCGTCCGGGGACGTGTGCGTCGAGATGGGCCAAGTCGAGATCCTCGGCCCCGGCGAGGCGACCCTGGCCGGAACGGTTTTCCAGGGCGAGCGTGTTTCCGTGGGGAATCCGCATCTGGCGTGTCGCGTCGACGGCCCGCTCACGGCGCTGGACCTGTGCCGCGCCCCCGGCTTCGATCCCGCCGTCTTCCCGGACGGGGTGAACGTCGAGTTCTTCCGCTTCGTCGGGGAGCGGCACGTGGAGATGCGGGTGTACGAGCGCGGCTCCGGCGAGACCCGCTCCTGCGGGACCGGGACCGTGGCGGTCGCCGCGACCGCCGCCGCCGTCGCGGGAACGATCGGAGCGTCCGGGACGTCTGACTGGACGGTGGACGTTCCCGGAGGACGGGTCAGCGTCGCCCTCGACGGACAGGCCGCCCGCCTGACGGGTCCGGCGGTCCTGGTCGCCGAGGGTGAGGCATGGCCCGGCTGGATCTGACGGAATCCCCTTCTCACCAGGGGGGAACGCGATCCGGCACCGTCCCGGCTCGATCGGGACAGGTGTCCCTCACCAACGGGACCTTCCGCCGCATAACTTCTTTCTTGCACACCCTCTGGTGAATGGCCCGTATGGACCGGGATGGGAGCCCCGGTGCCGTACGGAGCCCGAGGGCCGGTGGCGACCTTCTTGGCGGGGGGCGGTCACCGGCCCTCCCACCGGGTGGCACCTTTTCAGCCCACCGGGTGGGCTGTGTCAGCGGTAGTGGTGGCGGTTCCGCAGAAGTATTGATCCGTAGAAGTATTCATGTACTACGGATGGACGCCGTTAACGGGAAGACTGGCGCGTACGAGTGTCCCGCCCTGGGGGCCGGGCCCGACGGTGCACGATCCACCGAGTTCCGCCGCACGTTCCCGCATGGACGACATCCCGATCCCGGAACGTACTTGCGAGGGCAACCCCACCCCGTCGTCGTCGACGGTGACGTGCAGATCGCCGTTGAGATGCAGCCGCACCACCGCGGAACCCGCCTTCGCATGCCGGTGCACGTTGGTGAGGGCTTCCTGCACGATCCGGTACGCGGCGACCTCGGCGGCGGCCGGCAGGCCCTTCAGATCGCCGTCCACGTGGACGTCCACCTTCGGGCCGTCGCCGGTCGCGACGACGCCGCCCAGCGCCTGGATCGCGCCCTCCAGCCCCAGATCGTCCAGCGCGGGCGGACGCAGCCCGTACACGAGGTCGCGGATGTCGCCGATGGTGCGGCCCATCGTCGCGCGCAGGTTCTCCAGCAGCGCGTCGACCGCCTCCGGGTCGGTCTTCAGCGTGATGCGCGCCGCGTCGACCGTCATCGCGAGGCTCGCCAGCGTCGGGCCGAGCCCGTCGTGCAGGTCGCGGCGCAGCCGCCGCCGCTCCTCCTCGCGCGTGCGCAGGATGCGCTCCCTGGACCGCTGGACGTCCGCGGACAGCCGCGCCGCGTTCGCCAGCTCGGCGAGGTTGCGGGCCAGGATGCCGGACAGGCGGGCGTCCGGCGTGCGGGTGACGCCGAACAGCAGCCGGCCCACCGGCTCCCCGTGCCAGACGAGCGGGATGAGCTGCGGACGGGTGCCGAGCACGCCGTCCTCCGCGGAGATCGTCCGGCCGTCGCGGTCCAGGACCTCGATCCTGGCGCCGGTGGCGTGTAGGGCCGAGCGCGCCACCTCGGCGGCCACGGCGAGCGCGGCGGCCGCGTCGGCGGCGGTCTGCAGCCGCCGGTTGAGCCGGTCGGCGATGCGGTACGGGTCGCGCTCGCCGTGGATGAACCCGTCCACCGTGCGCTGCAGGCGCCGCCGGACGGGCTCGAAGACGGCGCCCGCGACGATCGCGCCGGCCAGCCCGGCGATGGTGCCCTCGCCGTGCGCGAGCAGGCTCGCCGCGCCGACGAGCGCGAAGTAGACGCCGGTGATCACGACGACGAGCCCCGCGTACACCAGCGTCCGGCTGACCACGAGATCGATATCGTAGAGCCGGTACCGCGTGATCGCGATGGCGATGCAGATCGGGACGGCGACGATCGTGATGTTGCGCAACGGGTCCCCGATCGGGCCGTTCTCGCCGGCGTAGATGATCCCCTCGGCGAGCACGCCCGGGTACACGACCCAGCCGATCTGCCGCCGCACGTCCGGCGGCGCCTGGACGAACCGCACCGCCAGCGAGAGCAGCGCCGCGGCGAGGGTGGCGACGATGATCGCGGTGATGGCCACCGGGATCTCGTCGAACGGGTAGACCGAGACGCCGTTGTGCCAGCGCCGCACGTCCGGGTCGATCGTCAGGTGGACGCACACGATGACCGGGACGAGGCACGCGAGGACGAGCACGGGCCGGAACCAGCGCGAGACCAGCCGGCCGTCCGGGAAGATCAGCGGCAGGACGAGCGTAAGGGCGTAGGTGTCAATGGCCCAGAGCCAGGTGGCGAGCCACTGGACGAACCCGGTTCCGGTCCAGTCGTGGAGCTCGAACCAAGGGCCCAAATTGAGTGACAGGACGTACAGGGCGGCGCTGAAGCCGGAGCCCAGCATGAGCCACGCGACCGTCAGCCCGCGCCTGTGCCGCACCAGGACCGCGCCGACCGGCGTCCACGCCAATGCGACGAGGATCTCCGGGTGCCACCAGACCATCCGACGGTCTTCGGGCAGCCGGGTGCCGATGTAGAGGGACGCGGCGACGAGGAGGACGGCCCCGAGCGCGAGCGGGAACGCGACACGGCCCGCTCCGCGGTCGTGTTCTGCCGTCTCCACCATGTGCTCCTCGGGGCAAAAGTAATGGAATGTTAAAACGTCCTGTTCCCTGTCCTGCAGTCGTCGTGGCGTCCGCCTCAGGACACCGGCGGCGGGGGTCGGTCGATGCCGTGGCCGTCGCCGTGCATTGGCGCGTGCCGTGATGGTAACCGCGGAATCCTGCGGTGAGAACGGAAGGTGCAGGTCAGAGTCGTCCGGCCGGAGGCGCCTGGCGTCGCTCGCCGCCCCGTTCGCCGGCTTTCGGCGAGGTGCGGTGCAGGCGGCGGCTATGGGCCCGCACCGGGGCGGGTTCCGGATCGCCGCCGGCGCCGTTCCAGGTCGGGTGTATCCGGGCGACCGAAATCGTATGTTTCGGATGCCCAAGCGATGCCTTGGGTCGCGTGCGCGGCGGGTCAGGCCCTCAGAGTCAACATGCTGTCGCGGCAGATCGCCTGCATGCCGCGCCGCAATTCCCCGGGCGAGACGTCCTTGATGAGGAGCCGCTGCAGGACGAAGCCGGGCAGGATCGCGAACAGGGTCTTGCCCGCGGCCACGACGTCGGTGTCGGGCGGGAGCAGCCCCACGTCGACCAGGCGGCGCAGGTAGCGCGTCCACGTCTCGCGGATGCCGGTGATGTTGTCGGCCATGTACCCGGCGATCTCCGGCTCGTGCATGGCGAGCGACCATGCGGCGGGCGCGAGCCGGAGCGGGCCGTCCGGGCCGGACAGGGTGACGACCTTGGATGCGAACCGCTCGATCAGCTCGTCCACGGGGAGCAGCGGGTCGCTGTCCACCAGCCGGCGGAAGAACGCGTGGAGGTCGCCGACGACCGTCGAGATGTTGGCCTCGATGATCTCGTTCTTGCTCTTGTAGTAGCGGTAGACGGCGCCGGCCGAGAGCCCGGACTCGGCGAAGATGTCCTGCATGGACGTCGCGTGGATGCCCTTGCGGATGAAGCAGGTGCGGGCGGCGTCCAGGATCTGGCGGCGGCGGCGCTCCAGGTGCTCCTCGCTGACTCGCGGCATGCGGCCAATATAAAACGAACGTTCGTTTCTTGACAACCTCGGACGGCGGATGCGACGCTGGCGATACTAAAGAGAACGGACATTCGTTTTAGGAGGCGTCCATGCGGTCCTCCCTCGCCTCGCGCGCCGTCGGCGTCGCCGTCGCCGCCGCGCTGCTCCAGCTCATCATGATCATCGCGTTCTCCTGGCCGGCCGCGCGGGTGGCGCCGCGCGACGTCCCGATCGTCGTGACCGGCCCGCAGGCCGCCGCCGTCGCGGAACGGCTGGACCGCGAACGCCCCGGCGCGTTCGACGTCCGGACGGAACGCGACGAGGCCGCCGCACGCACGGCCCTCACCGAACGGGAGGCGTACGGCGCCATAGTGACGACCCCGTCCGGCCCAAAGATCCTCACCGCCTCCGCCGCGTCTCCGGTCATCGCACAACAACTCACCGCCATGGCCCAACACCTCAACCCGCCCGCGTCGCCTGGGAGGTCGTCCGCGCCGCTTGTGGAGGACGTTGTCGGGGCCGACTCCGATGACCCGCGCGGTGCCGGGTTCGGGGCGCTCGCGCTGCCGCTGATCATGTCCGGGCTCGCCGCCGCGGTGCTGCTGACGTTCGCGGTTCCCGCGGCTGGGTGGCGCGCCGCCGGTGTGGTTCTGTTCGCCGTCCTGGGCGGGCTCGGCGTGGCGGGGATCGCGCAGGGCTGGCTGTCCTTGCTACCCGGTTCCTACCTCGCGGTCGCCGGGGTGATGTCGCTGACCATCCTGGCCGTGACCGGCACGGTCGTCGGCCTGGCCGCGGCGGTCGGACGGGCCGGGTTCGGTCTCGGCGCGCTGGCGCTGCTGCTGATCGGCAACCCGCTGTCGGCCGCCACCTCGGCGCCGGAGATGCTGCCGCAGCCGTGGGGCGAGATCGGCCAGTTCCTTCCGCCGGGGGCCGCGGTGACGCTGCTGCGGTCGACGGCGTTCTTCGACGGCGCGGGCGCCGCCGGGGCGGCGGGCATCCTGGCGGGGTGGGCCGCCGCCGGGTTCGTCCTGCTGGCGATCGGCGGACTGCGCGAACGCGCCCGCGACGAGACCGTGTCGGATCGCGAACCCGCCCTCGCCTGACATCTGCCGTTTTCCCGCGCAGTGTGTGATCACTCGGTAGCATTCTGTGATTCTTCTGGGTGGTCCGAAGGGAAGGCATGGCGGCGTTCCTGCTGCGGCGGCTGGCGAGCCGGGTGGTCCTGGCCGTGCTGGCGGCGAGCCTCGCCTACGTGCTCGCCGCCGTCGCGCTCGATCCGCGCGCCAACCTCGAAGGACGGACGCCCCGTCCGCCCGCGGCCGTGATCGACGCCCGGCTGAGCGCCCTCAACCTGAACGACAGGACGCCTCTGACCGACCGGTACCTGACCTGGGCGGGTGGCGTCGTCCAGGGTGACTTCGGCCGTACGTGGGACGGCGAAACGGTCAACGCCGAGTTGTGGCGGCGGCTCGGGGTGAGCATTCGGCTGATGTTCCTGGGGGCCGTCCTAGGCAGCGCCTTGGGCGTTCTTCTCGGCGTTTATGCGGCGGTGCGGCGCGGACGGACGGCCGACAGGCTCATCAGCCTCGGTTCCTATCTGCTGCTGGCCGTGCCGGTGTTCGTCCTGGCGGTGTTGCTACAGGTCGCTGCGAGCAAGGTGAACGGCGTTGTGGGGATGCAGGTCTTTGTGTGGGTTGGGGAGTCCACGCCTGGCGCGTCCTATGGAGTGCTTGGCGGGTTCGCTGATCGCGGCAGGCATCTGCTGCTGCCGACGGCCACGATCGGGCTCACGCAACTCGGCCTCTACTGCCGCTACCAGCGCGTCATGATGCTGGACGTCCTGCACGCCGACCACGTACGGACCGCGCGGGCCAGGGGCCTGCGACGCCGTAGCGCGCTCCTGCGACACGGGCTGCGCACAGCCTTGACGCCAATGACGACGTACTTCGTCTACGCCTTCGGCCTGCTGCTCCTTGGCGGTCTCTACACCGAGAAGATCTTCGGCTGGCACGGGGTGGGGGAGTGGCTCGTCGACTCCATTGCGCGCGGTGACGTCAACGCGGTCGCGGCGATCGTCTGCGTCGCGGTGTGCGGGGTCGTCCTGGCCGGGCTGATAGCGGACGTTCTGCAAGGCGTCCTCGACCCGCGCGTCCGGGCGGCGGTGTGAGCGTGATCCGGAGCCGGCGGGCCGTCGCCGGGCTCGTCCTGCTGGCATCGGTGTTCGCGCTGGTGTTCGGAGGGCCGCTCGTGTCGCCGTGGACCTGGGACGACACGGATTTCGCGGCCTTCCGCGCGGGGCCGTCCGCGCAGCATTGGCTCGGCACGACGGAGAGCGGACGCGACGTCTTCGCCCTCACCCTGCGCGGCGCGCGGACGTCGCTGCTCATCGGCCTCGCCGTCGCCGTGATCTCGACCGCGGTCGCCGCCGTCGTCGGGACCGTGGCCGGATACGCGGGCCGACGCCTCGACCGGACCCTGATGTGGGGCGTCGACCTGCTGCTCGTCCTGCCGCCCTTCCTGATCGTCGCCCTGCTGGCCCCTCGCCTGGACGGTGGCGCACCCGTGCTCGTGCCGCTGCTCGCCGCGTTCATGTGGCTGATCACGGCGCGGATGGTGCGCGCCATGACCGCCTCGCTACGCGACCGCGAGTACGTGCTGGCCGCCCGGTTCCTCGGCGCGGGCGCGCCGCGCGTGATCGTCCGGCACGTCCTGCCGCAGCTCGCGTCGCTGCTGGTCGTGGACGCGAGCCTCAACGTCAGCGTCGCGATCGTCGCGGAGAGCGGGCTGTCGTACCTGGGGCTCGGCGTCCGTCCGCCGGACGTGTCGCTCGGCACGCTGATCGCCGACGGGCACGGCGCCGTGGCGGCCTATCCGTGGCCGTTCGGGTTCGCGGCCGGGCTGCTGGTGGTCATCGTCCTGGCGGTGAATCTGCTGGGGGACGGTCTGCGCGACGTCCTCGATCCGGCCTCGGGAGGCGCTCGTTGAACGTCCTGCGGGTCACGGATCTGACGGTTCGCTACACGCCGGACGTGCACGCCGTGCGGGACGTGACCTTCACGGTCGGGGCAGGCGAAGTGCTCGGGATCGTCGGCGAATCCGGCTCTGGGAAGACGGCCCTCGCGCTCGCGCTGATGGGGCTTCTGCCGGAGAGCGCCCGCGTGGCGGGATCCGTGCGGCTGCGCGGCGAGGAGCTGCTCGGACGGTCGGACGCCGAACTCTCCCGGATACGCGGCAACGACCTATCGATGATCTTCCAGGATCCGCTGTCGGCGCTCACGCCCGTCCGCACGGCCGGGGACCAGATCGCCGAGACCGTCCTGATCCACTCGGGGGCCACGCGCGCGGCGGCGCGGGCGCGGGCCGTCGACCTGCTCGGTCTGGTCGGCGTTCCGGGCGCGGCTCGGGTGGCCCGCGCGTACCCGCACGAGCTGTCCGGCGGGATGCGGCAGCGCGTGATGATCGCCATGGCCATCGCCAACGAACCCGACGTGCTGATCGCGGACGAGCCGACGACCGCCTTGGACGTGACCGTCCAGGCGCAGGTCCTGGACGTGCTGCGGGCAGCCAAGGAGGCCACCGGCGCGGCGATCGTCCTGATCAGCCATGACATGGGCGTCGTCGCCGGATTCGCCGATCGGGTGATGGTGATGCATGCGGGACGTGCCGTGGAGCAAGGGCCGGTGGACCAGATCTTTCGGCGACCGGATACGCCTCAAGCGGCGGCGTTGCTGCGGGCGGTTCCACGTATTGAAGAGTCGTCCGTTCCTAGGGCGGCCGCTGAGCGCGCTAGGCGTCCCGTCGTTCTGGAGGTGGAGGGCCTCGTCCGTCACCATCCCCTCTACAAGGGCGCGTTGCTGCGCCGCCGAGCCGGGACGGTAAGGGCCTTGGACGGCATCAGTTTCGACATCAGAGAGGGCGAGACCCTAGCGCTGGTGGGGGAGTCGGGATGCGGCAAGACCACGACCCTGATGGAGATCCTGCGACTTTCGCGCCCGCAGAGGGGACGTGTCGCCGTCCTCGGAAACGACACGGCGGCGCTGGGACCGTCCCGCCGTAAGGCTTTGCGGCGAGACGTCCAGGTCGTGTTCCAGGACCCGTATTCGTCCCTCGATCCGCGCATGCGCGTGGCCGCCATTCTCGTCGAACCGCTGACCTTGCATGGTGTGCCGTCGTCCCAGGTAGGTCGCCGCGTCGATGAGCTACTGAAGTTGGTGGGGTTGGAGTCGGAGCATGCCCGGCGATTCCCGCATTGCCTCTCAGGCGGGGAGGCGCAGCGCGTGGGCATCGCCAGAGCATTGGCATCGGAACCACGTCTCTTACTCCTGGACGAGCCCGTAGCGGCCCTGGACATGTCAGTTCAGGCCGATGTCCTAGCCCTGTTGGAGAAACTGCGGGAGCGACTCGGCATGGCCTACCTTTTCGTCGCTCATGACTTGGCCGTCGTCCACCGCATCGCGGATCGGATCGCCGTCATGTACATGGGCCGCATGATGGAGATCGGCTCGGTGGCTGACGTATACGGTGCGCCAGCCCATCCGTACACGCGTGCGCTGCTGGACGCGGTCCCTTTGCCGGATCCGGTCCTGGAGCGGCGTCGCGCACGCCTCCTTTTGCGTGGAGAGCCACCTGACCCGGTGGCCTTATCTACGGGATGCCGATTCCGTGCGCGCTGTCCGCGCTACGCCACGCTCACCGCCGTCGACGGACGTCTCTGCGAGGAAAACGATCCAGCGTCCCGCCCACTGCGGGCCGCGGACAACGCCGATCGGTCGGTTGCCTGCCACCATCCCCTTGTCGAAGCTAAGGCCGAACTTTGAAACGCATACTCGTAGGCGTCCTGTTGATTGCCGTGGGTGGCTGCAACGAGCCGCAGGAGCCGATCACCCACGCGGCGTCTGGACGACTACCAGCGTCCGATGTCAATCCGACCCCGCGCGATCGTGTCGTCAACGGTGGGACGCTGCGCTGGCCATTGCCCGAGTTCCCCTCCCAATGGAATTTCAACCACGTCAACGGCACTAAAGGAGCGGTCGAGCACGTCATCCAGGGCGTTCTGCCGTATCTGATGCGACCCGACGAGAAGGCCGTGCCGCGTCCCGTCCCTGAGTATCTGCGGTCGGCGACGTTGAGGCGCACCAAGCACGGCCAGATCGTCACCTACCGGCTCAACCCGCAGGCCAAGTGGTCGGACGGCCGCCGCATCGGACACGCTGATTTCGTAGCCCACGCGCACGCGCTCTCTGGACGCGACCCGCGATACGAGGTTTCCACCGTCACCGGCTACCGCCGAATCAAGCACATTGAACAGGGCGTAGACAACAACACCGTAGAAGTGACTTTCGACGGGACGTATGCGGACTGGCGCAGCCTGTTCAGCCCGCTTTACCCGGCCACAGCCTACGCAACGCCACGCGCGTTCAACACGGGATGGATGAATCGCCTGCCCGTCACGTCCGGACCGTTCAAATTCCACAGTATTGACCGCACAGCCAAGACCGTCACCATCGTCCGTGACTCCGCCTGGTGGGGCGCACCGGCGAAACTCGACCGGATCGTCTACCGCGTCATGGACACCAGCGCGATGCCCGGCGCGTTCGCCAACAACGAGATCGACCTGATGGACATCGGTCTCGACGCAGGCGCCCTGAAACGAGCCCAGGACGTTCCAGGAGCAGCAGTACGCCGGGCGGGCGGCCCAGACTGGCGTCACCTCACGCTCAACGCGACCACGCCCGTCCTGTCCGATGTGCGTGTACGGCGGGCCGTCATGCTCGGCATCGACCGGCGCGTCATCGCCAGAGCGGATCTGTCCGGCCTCGGAGTGCCCATCCAAACGCTCGGCAACCATTTCTACGTCAACACTCAAAACGGCTACCAGGACAACTCCGGGGACCTCGGAGTGTACGACCCGTCTCGCGCCCGGAAACTCCTGGACGAGGCAGGCTGGACGCTCCACGGCAAGTACCGGACCAAGGCAGGACGGATGCTCGCCCTACGCTTCGTCGTCCCGTCCGGGGTTCCGATCAGCAAACGGGAAGGGGAACTTACCCGCGCCCTGCTCGAACGCATCGGCATACGCGTGGACATCGTGCCCGTGCCCGCCGACGACGCGTTCGACCGGTACGTCGCGCCAGGGAACTTCGATATCGTCCCGTTCTCCTGGCTGGGCACTTCGTTTCCCGTGTCGCCCATGCAGTCGGTCTTCGCGCGGCCCAACGGCGGCCGCGTCCAGCAGAATTACTCCCGCATCGGTACAGCGGCCATAGACAAGGCAATGGATCGCGCTATCGCGGAGGTCGACCCGGCGAGAATTCACGTCCTTGTGAACAGAACCGACCGGCTTATCTGGCATCAAGCGTCGGTCTTGCCGCTGTACCAGCGTCCCCAGCTCGTCGCCACCCGCGCGGGCTTGGCGAACCTGGGCGCTTGCGGCTTCTTCGAGCCCGCCTACCAGGACATCGGCTTCACGACCCCCAAACAGAACTGAACACCTAGGGGAAAGCGAGCTGGATGCCCTTGCGGTCGTTGGTGAACCGCGCGTTCCACACGTACAGCCGCAGGTCGCCGGCGGAGACGTCGTCGTTGACCGGAAGTTCGGTGGCGATCCGCACCACGTACGACGCGCCCGCCGGGATCATCGTGCTGCCGTTCTCGTCCAGGGGCGCCTTCGCCCCGCCGACCCTCGCGGTGATCTTGCTGTGGTTCGGGAGGGTGCACATGTCGTCCGGGATGCCGGGCTGCGGCATGCACCGCTCCCGCATGGACGACGGGACCCGCGCCTTCGGCAGGAACAGATCGGCCGGATAGTCCAGCAGCACGGGCCGCCGCTGGCTGTTGGTGAGGACGTAGTCGGCGTAGGCGTACGTCGTGCCGGACGGCGGGGCCGCGGTGGCGCCGAGCGGCCGCTCGTCCGTCCCGGCCTTGACGGCGGCGAGGCTGTAGCCGTACCCCTCCGGCGTCATGAAGCCGACCGGGGGACCGGCCTTGGGGGCGGGCACGGACGGTCCCTGCGTCCCCGCGCCGCCGCCCTGGCCAGCGGACGCCGGCTTGGCCGGGCCCTCGCCGGGGTCGCCGTCCGGCCGGAGGACGACGATCCCGGCGGCCACGGCGGCGATGCCCACGGCTCCCGCGAGGGCCCCGGCGAGCCCGAGCCTCCCCGCGTTGCTCTTCTTTTTTCGGCGGTGCGAACGTTGCGGTCGATAGCTGGTGGCCATGATTCTGCGTGCTCCCTCGGGCCTTCACCAGGCTCAGTAAGCGCGTCCTGTCTCAAGCAGTCGGACAGAATACCGGACGCCCGGATCGGCGACGTTACTGGTCAGGGGCTTACGAATCGCGTGCGACGAGCGCGTCGCGACCGAGACCCCGCAGGGAGGCGTCCAGAACCTGCGCGGTGTGCGCGACGGCGATGTCCGCGCCGCGCCGCCGCAGCGCGGTGGCGATCTGCATCGAGCAGCCGGGGTTGGCGGCGACCAGTAGTTCGGCTCTGGTGGCGTCCACGTTCACCGCCTTGCGGTCGCCGAGCTCTCCGGCGGCCTCCGGCTGGAACAGGTTGTAGGTCCCGGCGGAGCCGCAGCAGATGTCCGGTTCGGCGATCTCGCGGACGTCCAGCTCGGGGATCGCGGCGAGCAGCGCCCGCGGCTGGCTGCGGATCCCCTGCGCGTGGGCGAGGTGGCACGCGTCGTGGTAGGCGACGGTGACGGGAACCGGTTCGCGTTTGGCGCGCGGCCCGAGATCGGCCAGGAACTCCGCGAAGTCGCGGGTCTTGGACGACAGCGCGTCCGCGCGTCCCGACCAGGCCGGATCGTCGGCGAGCAGTGCCCGGTACTCCTTCATCGCGGACCCGCAGCCCGCGGAGTTCACCACGATGACGTCGACGGCCTCGAACATCTGGATCGTCCGGCGCGCGAAGGCGCGGGCCTCGTCCTCGCGGCCGGAGTGCATGGACAGCGCGCCGCAGCACCCCTGGTCCTTGGGAATGATGACGTCGCAGCCCTCCATCGCCAGGACACGGGCCGTGGCCGCGTTGACGCCCGGGAAGAACTCGGCCTGCACACAGCCGGTCAGCATCCCGACCGTGGTGCGCCGCTCACCACGCGCCGCGACACGTTCGGGCAGTTTCGGCGCCTTTCCGAGGGGCGGTGCGAGCCGTTCCATAGCAGCGACGGACGGCGAAATACGCTCCAGGAGGCCGCTACGCCGGACGAGCCGTTCCAGACCTGATTTCTGGTAGGCGCGCAGGGGACCGCGTAGAGCACGAAGCCGCCGCCTGTAGGGGAACAGCTGAAAGACCAGTTCCCTTATGGCACGTTCCTTCAGCGGACGTGTGTGCTCACGTTCGACGTCCGCGCGGGTCATCTCGATGAGCCGGTCGTACTGCACACCGGACGGGCAGGACGTCACACATGCCATGCAGCCCAGGCAGCGGTCGAAATGCTCCACCATGGGGTCGCTGAGCGGCGTTCCGTCAGCGTGCTGCTGCATGAGGTGGATGCGGCCCCTGGGCGAGTCCATCTCCTCGCCCCAAAGGACATACGTCGGGCAGGTGGGCAGGCAGAAACCGCAGTGCACGCAGTCGCTCAGAAGATTTGGGAGGTCGTCCTCAGCGCTCATCAAATACCTCCCGCGAAACGGCCCGGGGACAGCCGGTGGTCCGGGTCGAACTGGTCCTTCACGCGCCGCATCAGCGCGAGCGCCGGAATCGGACCCCACAGGTCGATTTCGCCGCGCACCTCTTCCGGCGTGTAGCGGACGACAGCGCCGCCGCGGTGCCGGCCCAGTGCCTCTCGTAGGCGTCCTAGGACGTCGGCTACCTCGTCCGGCGTCGACTCGGCGGGGAGGCCCACGTGGCCGTGCCCGCTACCACTCCAGCTTACGGCGATGTCCGGGCCGAGCAGGGTGAGGAGGTCGCGGAGGGCGGGCGGTGGGGCGCTCAGGTCGATGAGCGTGGTGCCGTCCGGGTACCGTCCCCAGCCGTCCGGTGCGGTCTCCCTGATTTCGGCGTTCTCGCCCAGGAGTTCTGCGGTCTGCCTAGCGCGCGCGGCGACACCCTCAGGGACGCCCTCCAAGAGCACCGCGACCGTTCCCGGGCCTATGTGGCCTATGTACTCCACCGCGCTCGGCGCCACCGCACAGTGAAGGACGGTCTGGACGGCGTCATACGCGTCCTCTGGGCCGTTCACAGCGCAGACCACATAAGCGGTAGCCGCGGGAACGGGGTGAAGGCGGAACGTCGCGTCCACGATGAGCCCGAGGGTTCCGAAAGAGCCGGAGAAAAGGCGGCCGAGGTCATACCCGGCGACGTTCTTGACGACCTTCCCGCCGGAACGTGCTATCTGACCGTCCGCCCTGACGATCGTCAGCCCGATGACCAGGTTGCGGGGCGTCCCGTAGAGCGAACGCAGCGGGCCCGCCGCGCCCGTAGCGATAGTGCCGCCGACAGTGGAACCGGGCAGGGGAACGTCTAGCGCGAGCCGCTGGCCGCGTTCTGCGAGCTTCTCGGCGAGCCGATCCATCGGCAGCCCCGCCTCCACCTTCGCCACAAGGTCCCCTGCGGCATGTTCGATGAGACCGTCCAGCCGGTGGGTGTCGACTAGCAGATCGCACCGTTCCGGGGGCGCGCCCCAGTCCAGACGGGTTTCGGCGCCACGCGGGACGACCGCCAGCCCGTTCTCGGCGGCGACGCGCATGACGTCGGCGGCCTCGGTCACGTTCTCCGGCGCGGCGACCAGGGCGGGCTCCACACCGAGCACACCTTCCGCAGGCTCACCGGGCCGTACATCGCCGCAGACCTTTGCCAGAGCGTCCAGGGGCCGCATCAGAAAAGGTCCGCCTTTCCCTCGTACGGGTGGGCCCCCCTGCGCACGCCGGGCACCTCGCCGCACAGCCGCGGCGTCGGGAACACCTTCCCCGGATTGCACAGCCCGGCAGGGTCGAAACCGCAGCGGACCATCTGCATCGTGTCCAGATCAGTATCTGTGAACATGCGCGGCATGTAGCGGGACTTGTCCACCCCTACGCCGTGCTCGCCCGTGATGGAACCGCCGTGCTCGATGCACAGATCGAGGATCGCGCCAGAAACCGCCTCCGCGCGCTCCTCCGCGCCTGGCTCGGCGTCGTCGAACAGCACCAGCGGATGCAGGTTTCCGTCGCCCGCGTGGAACACGTTCGCGACCCGTACGCCCGACTCTGCCGACAGCGCGTCGATGCTTGCCAGCACCTCCGGGAGCGCCGTCCGGGGGATCACGCCGTCTTGGACGATGTAGGCCGGGCTGATCCGGCCGACCGCGGCGAACGCCGACTTGCGCCCCTTCCAGATCAGGGCGCGCTCCTCGTCGTCGGCGGCGATGCGGATCTCGAACGCGCCCGCGTCCCGGCAAAGCCGCTCCACCTCGGCGAACTGCGCCGCCACCTCCGGCTCGGGGCCGTCCAGCTCCACGATCAGCACCGCGCCCGCGCCCGGCGGGTACTCGCAGCGCACCGCCGCCTCCGCCGCCTCGATCGACAGCGCGTCCATCATCTCGATCGCGGCCGGGACGACGCCCGCGCCGATGATCGCCGACACCGCGCCGCCGCCCGCCTCGATCGACCCGAACGCCGCCAGCAGCGTCTGCACCGTCTCCGGCACCCGCGTCAGCCGCACGGTGATCTTGGTGGTGATGCCGAGCGTGCCCTCCGCGCCGACGAACACGCCGAGCAGGTCGTAGCCCGGCCCGTCCGCCGGCAGCTCGACGATCTCGCCGTCCGGCGTGACGACCTCGCAGGACAGCACGTGATGCGCGGTGAACCCGTACTTCAGGCAGTGCGCGCCGCCTGAGTTCTCCGCCACGTTCCCGCCGACCGAGCAGATCTGCTGGCTGGACGGGTCAGGCGCGAAGTAGTACCCGTACGAGCGGACGGCCCGCGTCACGTCCAGGTTGATCACCCCGGGCTCCACGACGGCCCGCTGCCCCGGAATGTCGATCTCCAGGATCCGGCGCATCCGCGACGTGACGATCAGCACGCCGTCCGCCCGGGGGAGCGCCCCGCCGGACAGGCCCGTCCCGGACCCGCGCGCCACATACGGCACCCCGGCCGCAGCGCACTCGCGGACGATCGCGGCGATCTGCTCGGCGGTGTCCGGCAGCACGACGATCGCGGGCGTCGACCGGTGGTTGGTCAGCCCGTCGCACTCGTACGTGCGCAGCCGCACCGGGTCGGTGATCACCCGCCCGGCCCCGAGCAGCCCCTCCAGCCCGGCGGCGAGCACCGCGAGTCGCGCGTCCATCACTCCACCTTCCTCCGCCCCCGCCCCAGCCGCAAGATCGGCGGGAACGCCGATCAGGGGAACCGCTGGTAGGCGGGGGTGGTGAGGAACTCGGAGTACTCGTCGGCGAGGGTGACGTCCTTGAAGAGGGCGACGGCCTGGACGTAGCGGGGCTCGTTGTACGCCTGCCCAAGCTCCTCCCTGATCTTCGCGAGCTCCTCGTCCAGGAGCTCCCCGACCCACTCCTTCGTGATCTTCCTGCCCTCGGCGGTCTCGACGCCGTTGTAGATCCACTGCCACACCTGGGAGCGGGAGATCTCCGCGGTCGCCGCGTCCTCCATCAGGTTGTGGATCGCGACCGCGCCGGCGCCGTCCAGCCAGGTCGCGAGGTAGCGCAGCGCCACGTCGATGTTGTTGCGCAGGCCCGCCTCGGTGATCTCGCCCGGAGTCGCCTTGATGTTCAGCAGGTCGGCGGCGGAGACCTGGACGTCCTCGCGCAGCCGCTCGCGCTGGTTCGGCCGGTCGCCGAGGACGCCGTCGAAGACCTCCCGGCAGACGGGCACGAGGTCGGGGTGCGCGACCCAGGAGCCGTCGAAGCCGTCGCCCGACTCGCGGGTCTTGTCGGCCCGGACCTTCTCCAGCGCGACCTTGTTGACCTCCTCGTCGCGGCGGGACGGGATGAACGCCGCCATCCCGCCGATCGCGTGCGCGCCGCGCTTGTGGCACGTCCGGACGAGCAGCTCGGTGTAGGCCCGCATGAACGGCGCGGTCATCGTGATCGCGTTCCGCTCGGGGAGGATGAAGTCGGCGCCCCGGTCCCGGAACTTCTTGATCACGGAGAACAGGTAGTCCCAGCGGCCCGCGTTCAGGCCCGCGGAGTGGTCGCGCAGCTCGTAGAGGATCTCCTCCATCTCGAACGCGGCCGGGATCGTCTCGATCAGGACGGTCGCGCGGATCGTGCCGCGTGGGACGTCCAGGGCGTCCTGGGCGAGGTTGAACGCGTCGTTCCAGAGCCGCGCCTCAAGGTGGCTCTCCATCTTCGGCAGGTAGAAGTACGGGCCCTTGCCCTTGGCGAGCTGCCTGCGGGCGCAGTGGAAGAAGTACAGGCCGAAGTCGAACAGCGACCCGGACATGGGCTTGCCGTCGACGAGGAGGTGCTTCTCCTCCATGTGCCAGCCCCGCGGCCGGACGACGATCGTCGCGAGTTCCGCGTCGTCCTTCAGCGCGTAGGACTTGCCGCTCTTCCCGTCGGTGAAGTCGATGGCGCGGTCGAGGGCGTCCCGCAGGTTGAGCTGCCCTTCGATCATGTTGTCCCAGAGGGGGGTGTTGGCGTCCTCGAAGTCGGCGAGCCACACCTTGGCGCCGGAGTTCAGCGCGTTGATCGTCATCTTCCGGTCCGTCGGGCCGGTGATCTCGACGCGGCGGTCCTCCAGGCCGGGGGCGGGGTCGGCGACGCGCCAGGAGTCGTCCTCCCGGACGCTCGCGGTCTCGGGCAGGAAGTCGAGCGTCCCACCCGCGGAGAGGGCGCGCTGGCGCTCGGCGCGGGCCGCCAGCAGCTCCTCGCGCCGTGCGCCGAGCGCGCGCTGCAGGGAGGCGAGCAGGCCGAGCGCCTCGGGGGTCAGGATCTCCTCGTACCGATCGCCGAGGGGTCCGGTGACCTCGACGCCGTCAAGTCCAGCCATCTGCCTTCCCTCCATGAGATTTCGTATAGTGAAATTTGAGTTCTGTTCTGTGGAGAACGCTACTCGGCGGTGCCGAGACGGGTCAAAGCGGGGGTTGCCCCAGACGGCGCGGATAACCGCGTGACCACGGGGGACGGTGCGTGAGACGATCGTCGGGAAGACACAGCCGCACCGCGGCGTTGCACAGAGGACATATGACTCAGCCTTTCTCTGCAGACCAGACCGAGTTCGACACTCGGGACGAAACCGCTCGGGACGAAGCCGAGTACGAGCCCATGACGGGCGAACTCGACCTGGAGGACCGGCGGGCGCTGCGCCGCATCGCGGGCCTGTCCACCGAACTGACCGACGTCACCGAAGTCGAGTACCGCGCGCTCCGGCTGGAGCGGGTCGTCCTCGTCGGCGTATGGACGGACGGCACCGCCGAGGCCGCCGAGAACTCCCTGCGCGAGCTGGCGCTCCTCGCCGAGACCGCGGGCTCCGAGGTGCTGGAGGGCCTCGTCCAGCGGCGGCACCGCCCCGACCCGGCCACCTACATCGGCTCCGGCAAGGCCGCGGAGCTGCGCGACATCGTCATCGCCACCGGCGCCGACACCGTCATCTGCGACGGCGAACTGGCCCCGAGCCAGCTCCGGCACCTGGAGGAGACCGTCCAGGTCAAGGTGATCGACCGGACCGCGCTGATCCTCGACATCTTCGCCCAGCACGCCAAGAGCCGCGAGGGCAAGGCGCAGGTCGAGCTCGCGCAGCTCGACTACCTGCTGCCGCGGCTGCGCGGCTGGGGCGGCAACCTGTCCCGGCAGGTCGGCGGCCGCGCCGCCGGCGGCGTCGGGATCGGCGGCCGCGGGCCCGGCGAGACCAAGATCGAGCTGGACCGGCGGCGGATCCGCACCCGGATGGCCAAGCTGCGCCGGCAGATCGCCGAGATGTCCAAGTCGCGCGACACCAAGCGCGGCGAGCGGCGCCGCCACGCGGTCCCCGCCGTCGCCATCGCCGGCTACACCAACGCGGGCAAATCGTCCCTGCTCAACCGGCTCACCGGCGCCGGGGTGCTAGTGGAGAACGCGCTGTTCGCCACCCTCGACCCGACCGTCCGGCGCGCCGAGACGCCCGGCGGCCGCGCCTACACCCTCGCCGACACCGTCGGGTTCGTCCGGCACCTGCCGCACCAGCTCGTCGAGGCGTTCCGCTCGACGCTGGAGGAGGTCACCGACGCCGGGCTGATCCTGCACGTCGTGGACGGCTCCGACCCGGCCCCCGAGGCGCAGCTCGACGCCGTCCGCGAGGTGCTGCGGCAGATCGACGCCGACGCGATCCCCGAGATCGTCGTCATCAACAAGGCCGACGCCGCCGACGACCTCGCGATCGCCCGGCTCCAGCGCCGGGAGCCGCACAGCGTCGTCGTGTCCGCCCGCACCGGGTTCGGCATCGAGGAGCTGCGCGCGGCCATCGAGGCCGACCTGCCCGGGCTGGAGAGCGAACTCCACGTCGTGGTGCCCTACGAGCGCGGCGACCTCGTCGCGCAGGTGCACGAGCGCGGCGAGGTGCTCAAGCAGGAGCACCTGGCCGAGGGTACGATGCTCCACGCCAGGATGCCGGCGGACCTCGCCGGAGAGCTGTCCCGCTACGAAACCGTGGCGCCGACCGCCTGACGCTTGAGGCTTCGGGGCAGACGCCCGGGACCCTGACGGCCCAGGCCGGGAGGGTTCCGGGCACGGCGACGGGTTTCGGTCCCGCCTATGGCGATGTTCGGACGCGTCTGGAAGCCGTGCCCGGGTTCATCCTGGTCGCTGAACGGTGACAGCTTTCCCAATCGGCTTGACGGTCAGGTTGAAATCCGTACGGTCGTAGAGCTAAGGGGCGGGGTGATGGCTGTCGATGCGCTGCGATCAAAGGTTGTCGGGCGGGCCTTCAGTGCACTACCGTGACGAAACCGATATCTCCGGTCTCGTTGCCAGTGGTGGTCGTCCGGCCACCCGACCCACCGACGGTGAGTCGCCGGCACCCAGTCGGCGTTTCGGATCGAGAGCAGGTGGCCCACGCATGACAGGTCCAGCGCGAGATCGAGAGCAAGTGGCCCGCCCCACACGCACGGCAGGTCCGACCATGGGAAAGAGGGCAGGCGGCCCGCATCCGCGCCACACGGCGCCCGGTCCCGCGCTGAAGCGCGCCATGCCCCACCCGGGTCGGTGACCCTATGACCGTACGGCTGTTGACGAACATCGGCAGGCTCTGGACGGGCACCGACGTCTGCAGCAACGCGGCCGTGCTCATCCACGACGACCGCATCGTCTGGGCCGGGCCCGCCTCCGACCTGCCGCAGCGCGTCCCCGGCATCATCGACGACATCGTCGACGTCGACCACGTGGAGAACCTCGGCGGCGGACTGGTCACGCCAGGGCTCATCGACGCGCACTCCCACCCGGTCTACGCGGGCAACCGCTGGGCCGAACTCGCCATGCGCACCAGCGGCTCGTCCCACTCCGCCATCACCGCGGCGGGCGGCGGCGTCAACTCCACCGTGACCGTCACCCGGGGAACCGACCCGTGGACGCTCTGCAACGGCGTCCGCGAACGGCTCCGCCAGTGGATCCTCGCCGGGACGACCACCGTCGAGGCCAAGACCGGCTACCACCTCACCCGCGACGGCGAACTCGCCGACATCCGGATGCTGCGGTCGCTCGAGGGCGAACCGGCCATGCCGCGCATCCACGCGACGTTCCTCGCCGCGCACATCCTGCCGCCCGAGTTCTTCGGCCGCCGCCGCGACTACATCGAGGCCGTCCGCCTGTGGGCGGGCGACGCCGCCGTCGCCGGAGCCGACTCCATCGACGTGTACTGCGACGAAGGCCACTTCACCGCCGAAGAGGCCCGCGCCCTCCTGCTCACCGGCAAGCGCGCCGGTCTGAAGGCCCGCATGCACGCCTGCGCCAACGAGCGCGTCGGCGCGGCCCAGGTCGCCGCCGAGGTCGGCTGCGCGTCCGCCGACCTGCTCACCCAGGCCAACGACGACGACATCAAGGCCCTCGCCCACGCCGGCGTCACCGCCACCGTCTGCCCCGGCAGCGCCCTCAACAGCAGCCGCGCGCCCGCGCCCGTCCGGCAGATGCTCGACCGCGGCGTCACCGTCGCGCTCGGCACCGACCACAACCCGGGCCAGTGCGGCATCACGTCCATGCCCCTCGTCATCGGGCTGTCCGTCGCCATGTTCGGCCTCAGCGTCACCGAGGCGCTCCGCGCCGCCACCCTCGGCGGCGCCGCGGCCCTCCGCGTCGGCGACCGCGGATCCCTCGCGCCCGGCATGCTCGCCGACATCGTCCTGTGGGACGCCGACCACGAGGGCGCGTTCGCGTGGGCGTTCGGCCTCCGCGCCCTACGGATCTGGCGCGGCGGCGTGCCCGTCCAGCCCTGACGCGCGGTTCGCGGGGTAGCGTCCCCTCATGGTCAGCGCCGTCGCGGTCGTCACGGACTCGACCGCCTACCTGCCGCCGGGCCTCGCCGAACTGCAGGCGCTGACCGTCGTCCCCCTGCAGATCGCCGTCGGCGGCACCGATTGGGACGAAAGCGACATCAGCTTTGCCGAGGCGGCCGAAGCGCCGAACATCACCACGTCCCGTCCCTCTCCCGCCCGCTTCGCGGACGTTTACAGAGCCGCCGCGGACGGGGGCGCCAGCGAAGTCGTCTCGGTTCACCTGTCCGCGAGCATGTCCGGGACAGTAGAGGCGGCACGGCTCGCCGCCGATGACGCACCCGTCCCCGTAAGGGTCGTCGACAGCGGAACCATCGGGATGGGTCTCGGCTTCGCCGTGCTCTCTGCGGCAGCCACCGCCCTCTCCGGCGGGACGGGTGAGCAGGCAGCGGACGCCGCTCTACGCCGGGCCAAACTCACCCGGTCGCTCCTGTACGTCGACAACCTTGAGCACCTACGGCGCGGTGGACGGATCGGCACCGCGGCCACCCTGTTCGGTTCGGCGCTAATGGTGAAGCCCCTCCTCGACATTGCGGACGGACGCATCGAACCGCTGGAGAAGGTCCGGACGTCCACGCGCGCCCTGGCGCGGCTGGAGGAGCTCGCGGTCATCGAGGCGGGCGACCGGCGGGTCGACCTCGGCGTCCAGCACCTCGGCGCCCCGTCCCGCGCCGAATCGCTGGCCGCCCGGCTCCGCGAACGCATCCCGCACGTCCAGGACGTCTACGTCGGCGAGGTCGGCCCGGTCATAGGCGCCCACGTCGGCCCCGGCGTGATCGCCGCAGTCGTGGCCCCCCACCTCTGAACCGCTGACTCGGAGTTATCCACAATTTCCGGGGCGTGCGCGCCGGGCCGCGTGTCGCGCTTACCGTCTCTCGACATGAGAACCGACGCGAGGGACCGGCTGGACGCTCTGATGGGTAAGCTGCGGCCTCCCCAGACACCGCCGTCGGCCCGCTTACGAGCGGGTCCCGACCGGTCGAACGTGCGCATCCTCGTCCTCATCGGTGTGCTCGCCGCCGTCGTGGCCGCCGGCTACCTGTGGCTGGCCCGTCCGCGCCCGCAGCCCTCGGCCGGCCCGCTCCCGAGCGCCACCCTCGCCCACGTCCGGCCTGCCGCGTCCGCGAACCCGGCGTCCGGCCCACCGGTGGTCGTGCACGTCCTGGGCAAAGTCAAGCGCCCCGGAGTGATCACCCTGCCGTCCGGCTCCCGGGTCGCCGAGGCGATCAAGGCGGCGGGCGGGGTGCGCCCGGGCGCGAAGACCGGCACCCTCAACCTCGCCCGGAAATTGGTGGACGGCGAACAGATCCCGGTCGGCGTCCGCGGCCCCTCGCCCATCGCCGGTGCCCCGCCCCCGTCTCCTGACGGTTCCGCGGCGCCCGGCACCCCGCTCGACCTCAACGCCGCCACCGCCGAGCAGCTGGACGATCTCCCCGGCGTCGGCCCCGTCCTTGCCCAGCGGATCGTCGACTACCGCACCCAGCACGGCGGATTCCGCTCGATCGAACAGCTCCAGGAGGTCAGCGGCATAGGCGCCCGCCGCTTCGCCGACCTGAAGCCGATGGTCCGCGTATGACCCACGACCTCCGGCTGCTCGGCCCCGCGCTCGCCACGTGGATCACGGCCGCCGCGACCATCGGCCTGCCCGCGTACCTCACCTACATCCTTGCCGCAGCGACGGCCCTGACGGCCCTCTACCTCCTGGCAACCCGCCGCCGCCCGCCCCGCACCCACC
>NZ_SMKT01000094.1 GCF_004348735.1 Actinomadura sp. KC06 | reverse complement strand
CCCCGGACGGCTGCGGACGGCCGTCCCACCCCCTGAAGGAGAACCGGAGTGCCCACCACCATGACACGCCGCGCCGCCGCGGCCCTGGCCGCCGCGGCGCTCGGCCTCACCGCCGCCTGCACCGCCGGCGGCGACGGGACCGGCGAGGGCCCGAAGTCCGACGAGAAGCAGACCATCGAGGTCTGGCACGGCTGGAGCGCCGCGCACGAGGTGAAGGCCTTCCAGGACGCCGTCGCCGGCTTCAACAAGGCCCACCCCAACATCACGGTGAAGCTCGTCAGCGGCGTCACCGACGAGCGCATCACCAACGCGATCCGGGGCGGGAACCCGCCGGACGTGGTGTCGTCCTTCACCACCGACAGCGTCGGGCAGTGGTGCAAGAGCGGCGCCTGGCAGAACCTCAAGCCCTACATCGACAAGTCCAAGGTCGACCTGAACATGTTCCCGCCGGCGGTGCGGAAGTACACCGAGTACCAGGGCGTCCGGTGCGCGATGCCGCTGCTGGCCGACGCCTACGGGCTCTACTACAACAAGGACCTGATGAAGGGCGAGCAGCCGCCCAAGACGATGAGCGAGCTGACCGCGCTGGCCAAGAAGCTCACCGTCCGCGACCCGGACGGGACCATCAAGGTCGCCGGGTTCATGCCGTCCGCGCAGTACTACGAGCACCAGGTCCAGCACCTCGCCCCGCCGTTCGGGGTGAAGTGGCTGACCGGCGACGGCAAGGCCAACTTCTCCAAGGACCCCGCGTTCCAGGCGTACCTGAAGTGGAACAAGGAGCTCATCGACTGGTACGGCTACGACAACGTCAAGAAGTTCCTGCGCTCGCTGGGCCAGGAGTTCGAGGCGGCCAACCCCTTCCAGAAGGGGAAGGTGGCGATGGCGATCGACGGTGAGTGGCGCACCAAGTTCATCGAGAAGGAGGCGCCCAAGCTCAACTACGACACCGCGGCCTCCCCCGTCGCCGACGACAAGCTGTCGACCTACGGCAGCGGCTTCATCGCCGGCACCGTCATCGGGATCCCGCGCGGCGCCAAGCACTCCCAGGCGAGCTGGGAGTTCGTCCGCTACCTCACCACCGACACCGCCGCGCTGGTGACGCTGTCGAACGGGCTCGGGAACGTGCCGTCCACCATCCCGGCGCTGTCGTCGACCGACCTGAAACTGACGCCGCAGTTCAAGACGTTCCTGGACGTGTTCAAGCACCCCGCCAGCACCACCACGCCGCCGACGCCGAACGGCAACGACTACATCGTGCGGTTCCAGAAGTTCGTCCAGGACGAGTGGGAGCCCGGCAAGGTCAAGGACCTCGGCCCGGCGCTCACCAAGCTCGACGGCGAGGTCGACAACGCGCTGAAGCTCGCCGGAGGCTGACCTGTGGCACTCGGTTCACTGCGGCTGCCGTTCACCGGCGGCGCGCGGACCGGGACGGCGGCGGCGCGGGCGCGCCGCCGCCGTCGGCTCCGCGTCCTCGCGTTCCTGTCCCCCTGGCTGGTCGGGATCGCGCTGTTCTTCGGCTACCCCCTGGCCGCGACCGTCTACTTCTCCTTCACCCGCTACAACCTGTTCACGCTGGAGTACGTCGGCTGGGACAACTACGCCTACCTGCTCGACGACGGCCAGGCGTGGACGGCGATGCGGAACACGCTGTGGCTGGTGGCGGTGCTCGTCCCGCTGCGGCTGCTGTTCGGCCTGGGCGTCGCGCAGCTCCTCACCAAGATCAAGGCCGGCGGGGGCGTGCTGCGGTCGATCTTCTACCTGCCGTACCTGATCCCGCCGGTGTCGGCGACGGTCGCGTTCGTGTTCCTGATGAACCCCGGCACCGGCCCGTTCCCGACGATCCTCGACAAGCTCGGGATCACGCTGCCCGACTTCTTCAACGAGGCCGCCTGGGCCAAGCCCGGCCTGACGCTCCTCGGCCTCTGGGCCGTCGGCGACATCATGATCATCATGCTGGCGGCGCTGCTCAACGTGCCGCGGTCGCTGTACGAGGCCGCCGAGATCGACGGCGCCGGGGCCTGGTCGCGGTTCCGGCACATCACGCTGCCGACCGTCTCGCCCGTGCTGGCGTTCTGCGCCGTCACCGGCGTGATCGAGACGCTGCAGTACTTCACGCAGGCGATGGTGGCGGGGAAGGTCGCGTCCGGGCGGGCCGACCTGCCCGGCACCCAGTACCAGCCCGGCTATCCCGGTGACTCCACGCTGACGTTCCCGCAGTGGCTATATGACCAGGGGTTCCGGCAGTTCAACATGGGCTACGCGAGCGTCCTGGCGCTGGTGATGTTCGCCATCGCGATGGTGTTCACGCTCTTCCTGCTGCGCCAGTTCAAGGCGTTCGCGGGCGAGGAGGCCGCATGAGGTCCGGGGGCAGGACGCGGCGGGCGCTGATGTGGGTCGCCGTGCACGCCACCGCCGTCGCCGTCGCGCTGATGTTCCTCGCGCCGCTGGTGTTCATCGCGCTGACCGCCGTGATGAGCGACCGGCAGGCGCTCAGCGCCGACCTGTGGCCGCGCGAGTGGCACTTCGGGAACTTCGTGGACGTGTTCAGCGGCGACATGGTCCAGTGGACGATCAACAGCACGGTCTACGCGGGACTGTCCACGGTGTTCATGCTGGTGTCCAGCGTCCCGGTGGCGTACGCGCTGGCCCGGTTCCGGTTCCGCGGCCGCAACGTCGCGCTGGTCGTGGTGATCTCGGCGATGATGCTGCCGCCGCAGGTCACGATGGTGCCGCTGTACATCGTGTGGGCCCGCCTGGACCTGACCGGCACGCTGTGGCCGCTGATCATCCCGCAGCTGTTCGGGGACGCGTTCTCCATCTTCCTGCTGCGCCAGTTCCTGGTGACGATCCCCCGCGAGTACGCCGACGCCGCCCGCGTGGACGGCTGCGGGGAGTTCCGCACGATGGTGCGGGTCATCCTGCCGATGGCGAAGCCGGCGCTGGCCGCGGTCGCGCTGTTCCAGTTCTTCTACTGCTGGAACGACTACTTCCGGCCGCTCGTCTACGCCGACCCCGACCACTGGACCCTCGCGATCGGCGTCGCGACGTTCCGCGCCGCGCACGAGGTCGAGTGGAACCTCACGATGGCGGCGACGCTGCTGACGATCCTGCCGGTGCTGATCGTGTTCTTCCTCGCCCAGCGGGTGTTCATCCAGGGTGTGACCTTGACGGGAGTGAAGGGTTGAAGCTGACAGTCATCGGGGGTGGGTCGACCTACACCCCGGAGCTGGTCGACGGGCTGGCGCGCGCGCACGCGGCGCTGCCGGTGTCGGAGCTGGTGCTGCACGACCCGGACGCCGGGCGCCTCGGCCTCGTCGGCGGCGTCGCCGCGCGGATGCTGGCGCGCGCCGGGCACCCCGCGGCGGTGACGACCACCGGCGACCTCGACAAGGCGGTCGCGGACGCGACGGTCGTGCTGCTGCAGCTGCGCGTCGGCGGCCAGGCCGCCCGGCACGTGGACGAGACGCTCCCGCTGGAATGCGGCTGCGTCGGGCAGGAGACGACCGGCGCGGGCGGGCTCGCCAAGGCGCTGCGGACCGTCCCGGTCGTCCTGGACATCGCCGCACGCGTCGCCGAACTCGCCCCCAGCGCGTGGATCGTGGACTTCACCAACCCGGTCGGCATCGTCACCCGCGCCCTGCTCGACGCGGGCCACCGCACGGTCGGGCTGTGCAACGTCGCGATCGGGTTCCAGCGCCGCGCAGCCAAGCTGCTGGACGTCCCACCAGACCGGATCAGCCTCGGCCATGCCGGGCTCAACCACCTCACGTGGGTGCGGTCGGTGCTGCTGGACGGCCAGGAGGTCCTGCCGCGCCTCCTCGACGAGCACCCCGACGAGCTCGCGGAGATCTCCGGCCTGCCCGCCGGGTTCGTGCGCGGGCTCGGCGCCGTCCCGTCGTACTACCTGCGCTACTTCTACGAGCACGACCGGGTGGTCGAGGAGCAGCGCGGCGCGCCGTCGCGCGCCGAGCAGGTCGCCGCGCTCGAGCGCGACCTGCTCGACCTGTACGCCGACCCGGCCCTGGACACCAAGCCCGCCCGGCTGGACGAGCGCGGCGGCGCGTTCTACTCCGAGGCCGCCGTGCAGCTCGCCGCGTCGCTGCTGACCGGGCGTGGCGACGCGCAGGTGGTGAACGTCCGCAACAACGGCACGCTGCCGTTCCTGGACGACCAGGCGGTCGTGGAGGTGCCGGCGCGGATCACCGCGTCGGGTGCGGTGCCGCTGCCCGTCCCGCAGGTGGAGCCGCTGTTCGCCGGGCTGATCGCGCACGTGTCGGCCTACGAGGAGCTGGCGCTGGACGCGGCGCGGCGCGGCGGCGTCGACCGCGTCGCCGCGGCGCTGCTGGCGCATCCGCTGATCGGCCAGGCCGATGTCGCCGACCGCCTCGCCCGCGACCTGGTGGCCGCCAACCGCGACCACCTCCCCTGGGCCGCGTGATGGCCGCTTCCGCGAACACGCCGGGGGGCGTGCTGGTCGCCGTCGACGGCGGCAACAGCAAGACCGACGCGGCCGTGGTCGGGGACGGCGGGGAGCTGCTCGCCACCGTCCGCGGCGACGGGTTCCGGCCCCAGCTCGACGGCCTGGACACCGCGCTGGACGCGCTGTCGGCCGTCATCGACGCCGCGCTGCGCCGCGCGGGCGCGCTGCCCGGCGAGGTCGCCCACCTCGCCGCCTACATGGCCAACGTGGACCTGCCGGGCGAGGAGGAGCGCCTGGAGAAGCTGCTGCTCGGCCGGGGCGCCGCCGCGAGCGTCGCGGTCGGCAACGACACCTTCGCGCTGCTGCGCAGCGCCGTCACCGCCGGCTGGGGCGTCGCCGTGGTGTGCGGCGCGGGGATCAACTGCGCGGGCGTCGGACCGGACGGGCGCACCGCCAGGTTCCCGTCCCTCGGGCCCCACACCGGCGACTGGGGCGGCGGCGGCTCCCTCGGCCGCGCGGCGCTGTGGCACGGCATCCGCGGCGAGGACGGCCGCGGCCCCCGCACGGCGCTCACCGGGGCCGTCGCGTCATATTTCGGCGTCGAGCGCGCCATCGACGTCGGGCTCGGCATCCATCTCGGCGAGTTCGACGAGGGGCGCCTCACCGAGCTGGCGCCCGTCCTTATCGACGCCGCGGAGGCGGGCGACGAGGTGGCGCGGGAGGTCGTGGCGCGGCTCGCCGGGGAGGTCGCGGTGCTCGGCTCGGTGGCGCTGCGCCGCCTCGGGCTGCTGGACGAGCCCGCCGACGTCGTCCTCGGCGGCGGGATCCTCGCGGCGCGCCGCCCCCTCCTCATGGACGCGGTCGCCGCCCGCTACGCCGAACTCGCCCCGCACGCGCGGCTGCTCGTCCCCGAGGACCCGCCGCTGCTCGGCGCCGCGCTGCTCGCCCTCGACCACGTCACCGCCGCGCCCGCCGCCCACGAGACCCTCCGCGCCGCCTTCCGCCGGCGCTGAATCCCGAGCGGGTGCCGAGTCACAGCGGGGGGCGGCGCGCCTCCCACGGGGTGCTGAGGACGACCGTCGTGCGCGTCGCGACGTTCGCGGCGGCGCGGATCTTCTGCAGCAGGTCCTCGAGCTCGTTCGGGGACGCGACGCGCACCTTGAGGATGTAGCTCTCGTCCCCGGCCACCGAGTGGCACGCCTCGATCGCCTGGAGATGGGCCAGCCGGTCGGGCGCGTCGTCCGGCGCGGCCGGGTCGATCGGCTTGATCGAGATGAACGCGGTGAGCGGCAGCCCGATCTGCGTGCTGTCGAGCTGGGCGGCGAACCCGGTGATGGCGCCGCGCTTCTGCAGCCGGCGCACGCGCTGGTGCACGGCCGACACCGACAGGCCGGTCTCCTTGGCCAGGTCGGTGAAGCTCATCCGCCCGTCGCCGGCCAGCAACCCCAGGATCTGACGATCGATCTCCTCCACGCGGGAAATCTAGCGTGCCGGGGGCGGTGCCCGGGCCCGTCCGCCCGATCACGGACCGGCTCAGCCGGCGAGCGTCCGGCGGCGCTGGGCGCGCGGCGGGCCGCAGCTGCCGCGCACGACGAGCTCGGTCGGCAGCAGCACCGGCCCGCCGCGGCCGCGCCGGGCGGGCTCGCGCAGCACCAGCTCGCAGGCGCGGTAGCCGATGTCGCGGCCGGGGCGGGCGACCGCGGTCAGCGGCGGGTCGCACAGCTCCGCCCACGCCACGTCGTCGACCATCGCGATGGACACGTCGGCGGGGACCCGCAGGTCCAGCTCGCGCGCCACGAGGACGGCGGCCTCGCCGAGCAGGTGGTCGGCGGCCAGGACGGCGGTGACGTCGCCGCGGCGCTGCAGCAGCCCGGCGGCGGCCGCGTAGGCGGCGTCGCGGGCCGGGCGGGCGGCGACGACCAGGTCCTCCTCGACGGGCACGCCGAGCTCGGCGAGGGCGGCGCGGAACGCGCGCTCGCGCACCCGGGGCGGGCCGCCGGGGACGGCGCCGAGGAACGCGATGCGGCGGTGCCCGAGCCCGGCGAGGTACTCGGTGACGGCCCGGACGCCGCCCGCGTCGTCGGCCAGGACGGACGGCACGTCCGGCACGTCCGGCGGCCCGGGCGGCCCCGGCAGGACGCGGCCGGCGAACACGACGCTGGAGCACACCCGGGCGGCGCCGCGCCAGTCGGCCTCGTCCCCGGCGGGCATGGCGATGATGCCGCCCACCCGCTGCCCGGCGAGCCGCTCGACGATCTCGGCCTCGCGGGCGGGGTCGCCGTCGGCGGCGTCGACGATGACGTGCTCGCCGAGGGTGCGGGCGCAGTCCAGCACGCCGGCGACCAGCTCGGCGCAGAACGGGTCGGTGACGTCGGGGACGATCAGCCCGATGCCGCCGCTGCGCCGCAGCTTGAGCCCGCGGCCGAGGGCGCTCGGGCGGTAGTCCAGCGCGCGGGCGGCGGCGAGTACCCGGTCGCGGGTGGCGGCGCTGACCGAGCCCGTCCCGGAGAACACGCGCGACACGGTGGCGATGCCGACGCCCGCCGACGCCGCCACGTCCTTGATCGTCGCGGGACGCCTGTCCGTCATGCCCGGATAGTCCCTTCAGGAGGTTTTAGATCATCTTCTCACGATCGTCCCTCCCCTGGAAACGTTTCCATGATGTTTACTCCAGCTACTGAGCAAAACCCCTGCTCGCCAGGGGGCTATGGAAACGTTTCCAAGAGGGGGTTCGGATGGCCAGGATCGTGCTGGACCGGGTCGACAAGGTGTACTCCGGCGGCGTCAAGGCCGTGGACGGCCTCGACCTGGAGATCCGCGACGGCGAGTTCATGGTGCTGGTCGGCCCGTCCGGCTGCGGCAAGTCCACCGCGCTGCGGATGATCGCCGGGCTGGAGGAGATCACCGGCGGGAAGATCTCCATCGGCGAGCAGGTCGTCAACGACCTCGCGCCCAAGGACCGCGACATCGCGATGGTCTTCCAGAACTACGCCCTCTACCCGCACATGACCGTCGAGCAGAACCTCGCGTTCGGCCTCAAGCTGCGCGGCACGCCGAAGGAGGAGCGGCAGCGCAAGGTCCGCGAGGCGGCCAAGATGCTCGGCCTGGAGCAGTTCCTGTCCCGCAAGCCCGCCGCGCTGTCGGGCGGGCAGCGGCAGCGGGTCGCGATGGGCCGCGCGATCGTCCGGCAGCCGCAGGCGTTCCTGATGGACGAGCCCCTGTCCAACCTGGACGCCAAGCTCCGCGTGTCCATGCGCGCGTCCCTCAGCCAGCTGCACGAGCGGCTCGGCGTCACCACCGTGTACGTCACCCACGACCAGGTCGAGGCGATGACGCTCGGGACGCGGGTCTGCGTGCTCCGCGAGGGGCGGCTGCAGCAGGTCGACACGCCGCAGCGGCTGTTCGACAACCCCGTCAACCTGTTCGTGGCGGGCTTCATCGGCTCCCCGGCGATGAACTTCGTGTCGGCGAACCTCACCTCGGGCGACGGCGGCGTGCAGGTCTCCTTCGCCGGGTACACGCTGCCGGTCCCGGCGTCCGTCCTGAACGAGAAGCCCGGCCTGCAGAACTACCTCGGCCGCCAGATCATCCTGGGCATCCGCCCGTCCGACTTCGAGGACGCCGCGCACGCCAGCCCCGAGTGGGCGCCGATGGCGGTCCGCAGCAGCGTGACCGAGGAGCTCGGCAGCGAGATCAACGTGATCTTCACGATCGACGCGCCGCCGGTCGAGCACAAGGACACCGCCGACCTCGCCGAGGACGCCGCCGAGGGCGAGGCCGACATGGCGATCCCGCTCACCGACAACCGGGCGCTGTGGACGGCCCGCGTCAACTCCCGCTCGCGCGTGCGCCCGGGCCAGCACGTCGACCTCGGCGTCGACACCCGCCGGCTGCACTTCTTCGACCCGTCCAGCGGCCTGGCGATCGGGCACCCCGAGACCGTCCGCAAGACCGCCCCCGGCCCCCAGGACACCGTGACCGACTTCCACAAGCAGAGCTGACCGGCCGCCGGGCACAGCGAGGGCGCGGACGGAGACCCGTCCGCGCCCTCGCCCGTGCCCGGTCAGTCGACGATGACCAGGCCGTGCTCGGTGACGTTCATCGGCTCGTGGCCGTCCTCGGTGCACACGACGATGTCCTCGATGCGGGCGCCGTGCGGGCCCGGGTAGATGCCCGGCTCGATCGAGAACGCCATGCCCGGCTCCAGCGGCTCCAGGTTGCCCGCCACGATGTAGGGGTCCTCGTGCGACTCCAGGCCGATGCCGTGGCCGGTGCGGTGGAAGAAGTCCGCGCCGTGCCCGGCGGCCTCGATGACGTCGCGGGCCGCCGCGTCCACCGCCTCGGGCGTGACCCCGGGGCGGACGGCCGCGCACGAGGCCCGCTGCGCCTCCTCCAGCACCTCGAAGTACGCGCGGTACTCCGCGGGCGGCTCGCCGACGCAGTAGTTGCGGGTGGAGTCCGAGCAGTACCCGCTCGGCATCGTCCCGCCGATGTCGACCACGACCGGCTCGCCCGGGCGGATCACCCGGTCGGTCGGCTCGGCGTGCGGGTTGGCGCCGTTCGGGCCCGACCCGACGATGACGAAGTCGACCTGCGCGTGCCCCTCGCCGGTGATCGCGTCGGCGATGTCGCGGGCGACCTCCCGCTCGGTGCGGCCCGCCTTCAGCAGGTCCGGCACGCGGCGGTGCACCCGGTCGATCGCCGCGCCCGCCTCGCGCAGCGCCGCCACCTCCGCCGGGCTCTTGCGCATCCGCAGCTCCCGCAGCACTCCCCCGGCCGCGACCTGCTCGGCGGCGGGCATCGCGGCGCGGAACCGCAGCGCCATCACCGCCCACATCCGGTCGGCGACGCCCACCGTCCCCGGGTCCTTCGGGAGCCGGGAGGCGACCAGCGCGTACGGGTCGTCGATCTCGTCCCACGGCACCAGCTCCACGCCGAGGGACCCGGCGGGCGAGGCCTGCGCGGCGGGCAGCTCCAGCCGCGGGACGACCAGGAACGCCTCGCCGCCGGCCGGCACCACCAGGCAGGTGAGCCGCTCCAGCTGCTTGGCGTCGTACCCGGTGACGTACCGCAGGTCCGGGCCGGGGGTCAGCAGCACCGCCCCGAGCCCGGCCTTCGCCGCCGCGTCCCGCACCAGGCCGAGGCGCTCACGCGGATACAACTCCGTTGTCACACCCGTCTCCATTCTCCGGTCTTCACTGCGGTACCAGGATCGCAGGCTGACCGGGGTCGCGCCGCCCCGGCCCGCCTGCGCCCCGGGTGTCCGCGGGGCATGGCACGATGTGGCGCATGAGCGGGCTGATGCTGCTGGACACGCCGTCGTTGTACTTCCGCGCCTTCTTCGGGGTGCCCGAGACGGTCACCGCCCCGGACGGGACGCCGGTGAACGCCGTCCGCGGCCTCATCGACATGATCGCGCGGCTCGTCCAGGACCGCGGGCCCGACCGCCTGGTGTGCTGCATGGACGCCGACTGGCGGCCCGCGTTCCGGGTGGCGGCGCTGCCGTCCTACAAGGCGCACCGGGTCGCCGAGAGCGGCGGCGACCAGACGCCCGACGCGCTGGAGGCGCAGCTCCCGGTCATCGACGCGGTGCTGGACGCGTTCGGGCTGGCGCGGGCGGGCGTCCCCGGCTACGAGGCCGACGACGTCATCGGGACCCTGGCCGTGCGGGGCGCCGCGGACGGCCCGGTCGACATCGTGACCGGCGACCGCGACCTGTTCCAGCTGGTGGACGACCGCGCCCCGGTCGCCGTCCTGTACACGGCGCGCGGCATCCGGAACCTGCAGGTGATGGGCGAGAAGGAGATCACGGCCAAGTACGGCATCCCCGGCCGCGGCTACGGCGACTACGCGACGCTGCGCGGCGACCCGTCCGACGGCCTGCCCGGCGTCCCCGGCGTCGGCGACAAGACCGCCGCCGCGCTCGTCACCCGGTTCGGGTCGGTGGCGGGGATCCTCGCCGCGCTCGACGCCGGCACCGACGAGGGGTTCCCGGCGGGCGCGCGGCGCCGCATGGAGGCCGCGCGGGACTACCTCTCCGCCGCCGAGACGGTCGTGCGGGTCGTCACCGACATCGACGCGCCCGAGCTGGCGAACCTCGACGACCGGCTCCCCACCGGCGCGCGCGACCCCGAGACGCTCGTCGCGCTGGCGGACCAGTGGAACCTCGCGAGCCCCGTCAACCGCCTGCTGAACGCCCTGTCGCGCTGACCGGCCCTTTGACCCGGGCCCTGACTGATCGTCGCTGCAATTTTCGTCAAAAGTGTCAGATGACGCAGACAGGGCGTTCTCCCGCGTGCAGCATCCGTCCCAGTGAGGGGTTCTCATTGGGATGAAGGCAGTGCACCGCCGCGGGACGGACGATGACGCCCGTCCGGCCGGCGGCCGCATGAGCGACCGGTATCCGCGGCACTGGGCCTCACCGCCCCACTCCCCCCATCTGCCGCGGGTACCGGTTCACCCGACCCCAGGAACCGGAGACGCGGACCCGTGACCGAGCACGTGCCGACCGACCGCCCGCCGGCCGCTCGCCCGCCTGCGCCGGCGGCGGCGTCCCGCGGCCGTCCCGCCGCCGACCCCGGCGACGCCTTCTGGGCCGCGCTGGACGACCCCGAGCGCGCGGCGCTCCGGGCGGTCGCGCGGCCGCGAAAGTACGCGCCGCGGACGCCGCTGTGCTACCAGGGCGACGATTCCGACCACATCATCATCATCGAGTCGGGCTGGGCGAAGGTGACGTCGGCCAGCGAGGACGGCCGGGAGGTGGTCCTCGCCGTGCGCGGTCCCGGCGACCTGGTGTGCGAGAGCGCGGTGCTCGGCCGCCGGGAGCGGTCGGCGACCGTGGCGGCGCTCAGCCCGCTGCGCGCGCTGGTGGTTCCCGCCGCCCGCTTCACCGGCTTCCTGGACGCCCATCCGGGCGTGTGGCGGCTGGTCAGCGGCACGTTCGTGCGCCGGCTCGACGACGCAGACCGCAGGCTGCAGGCGCACGTGTCCGCGCACGGCGCGCGGCGGCTGGCGATCCTGCTGACCGAGCTGGCGGAGGTGTCGGCCCGGCACGCGCCGCCGGACGCCGCCGGCGGCATCGTGATCGGCCCGCCGCTGTCCCAGGAGGAGCTCGGCAGCTGGATGGACGCCTCGCGCGAGACGGTCGCCCGGGCGCTCGGCACGCTGCGGGCGGAGGGCCTCGTCGTCACCGGCCGCCGGAAGATCACCGTGGTGGACGCAGCGCGGCTGCGGGAGTTCGCGCGGACGCCGGAGCGTCCCGCGGCCGACGCCTTTACAATGTAGATCACGTCCGGAACCTGGTTTTCGTCCCGTACGCTCGGTGCTGTGCCGCGCCGACCGCTGCGACTGCGTACCGCGGAGGCCGACGCCGAGATCCGCGCGGGCCTCGACCGGATCCGCGCCGAGTACTCGGTGCCCGGCCCGTTCCCGCCCGCCGTCCTCACCGAGGCCGCCGGGCCCGCGACCCATCCCGACGGCCGCGCCGACCTGCGCGGGCTCCCGTTCTTCACCCTCGACCCGCCCGGCTCCCTCGACCTGGACCAGGCCATGCACCTGGAGCGGCGCGGCCCCGGCCACCGGGTCCGGTACGCGATCGCCGACCTGGCCGGGTTCGTGCGGCCCGGCGGCGCGCTGGACGCCGAGGCGCGGTCCCGCGGCGTCACGCTCTACCTGCCCGACACCAACGCGCCGCTGCACCCGCGCCCGCTGTCGGAGAACGCCGCGAGCCTGCTGCCGGGGCGCGACCGCCCGGCCGTCGCGTGGACGATCGACATCGACGACGCCGGCCGGATCACCGACGTGGACGTGCGGCGCGCCCTCGTCCGCAGCCACGCCCGGCTCGACTACGCGACCGCCCGGCACGACGGCGGCGACCCCCGGATCGCGCTGCTCGGCGAGATCGGCGAGCGGCTCATCGCGGCGGAGGCCGCGCGCGGCGGAGTCAGCCTCCCGCTGCCCGAGCAGGAGGTCGTGCACGCGAACGGCGGCTGGGCGCTGAAGCTGCGCGGCGACCTGGCGACCGAGGCGTGGAACGCGCAGATCTCGCTGCTCACTGGCCGGGCGGCGGCCCGGCTGATGCTGGACGGCGGCGTCGGGCTGCTGCGCACGATGCCGCCCGCGCCGCCCGAGGCGGTGGCGCGGCTCAGGCTCGCCGCCGGCGCGCTCGGTGTCGCCTGGCCCGGGGACTCCGCGTACGGCGACATCGTCCGCGCGCTGGACCCGTCCCTGCCGCGGCACGCCGCGTTCCTGCACGACGCGGCGGCGCTGATGCGCGGCGCCGGGTACACCGCGTTCGACGGCTCGCCGCCGGGGCAGGCCGAGCACGCCGCCGTCGCCGCCCCGTACGCGCACGTCACGGCGCCGATCAGGCGGCTCGCCGACCGGTACGCCACCGAGGTGTGCCTGGCGCTCGCGGCGGGACGCCCCGTCCCCGGCTGGGCGCGCGAGGCGCTGCCCGAACTGCCGGAGGTGATGCAGCGGGCGCTGCGCCGCGCCGCCGACATCGACCACGCGTGCGTCGACCTCGTCGAGGCGCTGCTGCTGCGCGACCACGTCGGGGACGTCTTCGACGCGGTGGTGGTGGACGTGAGCGCCGACCGGTCCGGCGGGCGGGTCCAGCCGGTGTCGCCGCCGGTGTTCGGCCGCTGCGACGGGGACGCGCTGCCGCTCGGCGAGCAGGTCAGGGTGCGGCTGGAGGAGGCGGACCCGGCGCGCCGCCGCGTCCGCTTCTCCCGCGCGGCCTGACGCCCCGGGAGGGTCAGCGGCGGCGGGCGCGGCGGCGCGGGCGCCAGTTCGTGCTCGTCCCGACGCCGGCGAAGTGCAGCGCGATCAGCAGCAGACCGAGGACGGTGAGCGTGCCGTTGTTGATGGCGTCCGAGGTGACGTCCGCCAGGTCGAAGAGCAGGGCGAGCGCGAAGACGATCGCGGCGACGATCGCGAGCATGTCGGCCTCCGGTAGGTCGGCTGCCTTTCCGGATGTCCGCGAACCCGCTCCGCAAACCGCGCGGCCTTTCCGGACGGCCGAATCTCCTACCGAAGGGTCGTCCGGCGCCGGGACGCGGTCAGGCGGCGCTGGGGCGGATGATCCGGCCGAGATCCTCGGTGACGTCGGCGTTGAGGCGGTAGGCGGTCTTGACCTCGCCGATGACGCGGTCCTGCTCGGCGGCGTCCCAGGGCGCTGCGTCCAGGAGGTCGCGGTAGCGGTCCTTGTACGCCTTGGGCTTGCCGGGGAAGCGGTAGAAGCGGACGCCGTCGTCGCCGGCCGTCAGGTCGAGGGTCTTGCGGACCTGCCTGCCGATGTACTGCCCGCCGGACAGGTCGCCCAGATAGCGGGTGTAGTGGTGGGCGACGAACCCGGCCGGCCAGTCGAAGCACACCTCGCGGAGCCGGTCGCAGTACCGTTCCGTGGCCTCGCCGGGCTCGATCCGGGCGCGCCAGCGCGGGCCGTAGAAGTAGGCCAGGTCTGCCTCCAGCGCGTCGCGGCGGCGCAGGCCGGGAAGGTCGAACGGGGCGGCGACCGGGTCGGACGCCATCCGGTCGGCGGCCTCTTCGAGGAGGTCGTAGACGGGGTGGAGCTGCGCAACCAGGACCGCGTACTCGTCGCGGGCGAGGCGGCCCTCGACGAGCGCGCTCATGTAGGCGGACGTCTCGTTGTCCCCGTGGTCGCTCCACGTCGCGGCCCTCAGCCGCGCGGAGAACGCGCCGTCCGTGCCCGTGCTGTCCATCCCGGCCTCCTCGGTTCCCGCGACTTAGGCTAGCCTTACCTAAATCTGTTTGGGAAGGTGCGGCGGCGAAGTTTCCTACGTGACGTCGGTTACTTTACCGACATGGCGTCGGCAACGTCCAGCCGCAGGTCAGCCGCTGAGCGCGGCGCGGGCCTCCTCGGTCATGCGGACGACCTCCCGCCGCACCTGCGGGCGTTCGGTGAGCCGCTCGCTGAACGGGATCCGGACGGGATGCTCGGCGCCGCCGTCCATGACCGCGAAGTCGATCCCGTCGGCGTCCATGCCGGTCATCCGGGCCGCGGTCGCGCCGGGCCGGCCGGCGAGCGCCCGGCAGATCGTGAGGCAGTCGGCCGCGTGGTCCTCGTTCATGTGGCGCATGATCTGCCCGACGACGTCGTCGGTGAAGGGTCCCGCGTCGGTCATGGAGCCGTCCTTCCTGGGATATGGGGCGGAGCCTACCCGCCGCCGGTCAGGCGACTCCGGCGGGCTCCTGCCCGGCCAGCCAGGCGACGATGCCCTCGACGGCGTCGCGGCACGTTCCGCAGCCGGTGCCCGCCCTGGTCTCGCGGGCGACGTCCCCGGCGGTGCGGGCGCCGCGCTCCCAGCAGGCGCGGATCCGGCCCTTGCTGACGTCGTTGCAGTGGCAGACGGTCGCCGCGTCCGGCATCCGCAGCGGCGCCTCCGCCCGGGCGGGCGTGTCGAGGCCCGGGAAGAGGAGGCCGTGGCGCTCGGCGGGGAGCGGGGCGGCGCGGTCGTAGAGCTGGGTGAGGGTCCCGGCCGCGGCGGTCTCGCCGAGCAGGATCGCGCCGATCAGCCGCCCGTCCCGGATGACCGCCTTCTTGTAGGTGCCGCGCGCCGCGTCGGTGAAGCGGACGACCTCGACGCCCGCGTCGTCGTCGCCGAAGTGCGTCTCGCCCATCGACGCCAGCTCGATGCCGGCGGCCTTGAGCCGGGTGATCTGCCGGGCACCGGTGAAGCGGGCGGCGGGGTCGGTGCCGGCGAGCAGCCCGGCGAGCACGTCCGCCTGCTCCCAGGCGGGCGCGACCAGCCCGTACACCTCGTCGCGGTGCTCGGAGCACTCGCCGATGGCGCGGACGGACGGGTCGGTGACCGAGCGCAGCTCGTCGTCGACGATGACGCCGCGGCCGACGGCGAGGCCCGCGTCCCGGGCGAGCGCCGTCTCGGGCCGGACGCCGCACGCCAGGACGACGAGGTCGGCGGCGGCGGTCTCCGTCCCGCCGCCGGGCAGGGCCAGCTCGACGCCGGTGACGGCGCCGTCCGACACGCGCAGCCCGGTGACGGCGGCCCGGAGGCGGGTGCCGATGCCGAGGGACGCCAGCGTCCGCGCCAGGACCTTCCCGGCGGCGGGGTCGAGCTGGCGCTCCATGAGGTGCCCGGCCAGGTGCAGGACGGTCACGTCCAGGCCGCGGCCCGCCAGCCCGCGCGCGGCCTCGATGCCGAGCAGCCCGCCGCCGACGACGAGCGCGCGGCGCGCCGACTCGGCCAGGTCGCAGATGCGGCGGCAGTCGTCCAGGGTGCGGAACACCAGCGCGCCGTCGGGGAGCCCGTCGCGCAGGCCGGGCAGGGGCGGGACGAACGCGGTGCTGCCCGTCGCGAGGACGAGCGTCCCATACGGGGTGGCGGTCCCGTCGGACGCGTGGACGGTCCTGGCGGCGCGGTCGACGCGCGTGACCTCGACGCCGAGCCTGGCGTCCACGCCGTGCGAGGCGTACCAGGCGGCGTCGACCAGGCCGATGTGCTCGGGCCGCGTCAGCCCGGCGAGGACGTTCGACAGCAGCACCCGGTTGTAGGGGCGCTGCGGCTCCGCGCCGAACACGGTGACGGGCGTCGCTGCGTCGCGGGCCCGCAGCTCGCCGACGAGGCGGGACCCGGCCATGCCGTTGCCGACGACGACCACGCCCGCCGTCCCTTCGGGGCTCACCGCTTCACCTCCAGCGGGAGAAGGGGCCTGATCTGGTCGCGTTCGACGCCGAAGGAGATGCTCGGGTCGGGGGTGTGCGGGGCGTTGACGAACGAGACGAAGCGGGCGAGCCGGTCGGGGTCGTCCAGGGTGTCGCGCCATTCGTCGGAGTAGGCGGCGACGTGCCGGGCCATGGCGGCGTCGAGGTCGGCGCAGATGCCGAGGCGGTCGTCGACGATGACCTCGCGGAGGTGGTCGAGCCCGCCGTCGAGCGTCTCCAGCCAGGTCGCCGTGCGCTGCAGCCGGTCGGCGGTGCGGATGTAGTACATCAGGAACCGGTCGATCAGGGTGATCAGCTCGTCGTCGGCGAGGTCGGTGGCGAACAGGTCGGCGTGCCGCGGCCGCATCCCGCCGTTCCCGGCGAGGTAGAGGTTCCAGCCGTTCTCGGTGGCGATCACGCCGAAGTCCTTGCTCTGCGCCTCGGCGCATTCGCGGGCGCAGCCGGACACGGCGGACTTCAGCTTGTGCGGGGCGCGCAGCCCCCGGTACCGCAGTTCGAGGCGGATCGCCATCGCCGTCGAGTCCTGGACGCCGTAGCGGCACCACGCGGACCCGACGCACGACTTCACCGTCCGCAGCGCCTTGCCGTAGGCGTGCCCGGACTCGAACCCGGCGGCCGTCAGCCGCCGCCAGATCTCGGGGAGCTGCTCGACGCGGGCGCCGAACAGGTCGATCCGCTGCCCGCCGGTGATCTTGGTGTAGAGGCCGAAGTCGCGGGCGACCTCGCCGATCGCGATGAGCCCGGCCGGGGTGATCTCGCCGCCGGGGACGCGCGGCACCACCGAGTAGGTGCCGTTCCTCTGCAGGTTCGCCAGGAAATGGTCGTTGGTGTCCTGCAGCGCGGCCTGCTCGCCCTCCAGGACGTGCCCGTTCCCGAGGCTCGCCAGGATGGACGCGACGGCGGGCTTGCAGATGTCGCAGCCGCGGCCCGTCCCGTGCTCCTCGATGAGCCGGGTGAAGCTCGTGATCCGCCGGACCCGGACGATGTCGAACAGTTCGGCGCGGCTGTGGGCGAAGTGCTCGCAGAGGGCCGTGCCGACCTCGATCCCGGCGGCGGTGAGCTCGGCGTCCAGGATCCGTTTCAGCAGCGGGACGCAGCTTCCGCAGCTCGTCCCGGCGCGTGTGCGGTCCTTCACGGCCGGGACGTCGGTGAGGGAGTGCTCGGAGACCGCGCGGCGGATGCGGTCGGCGGTGACGTTGTTGCAGGAGCAGACGACCGCCGCGCCGGGGAGTTCGCCGCCGCCTGCCGGTTCGGCGCCGCCGAAGAGCATGCGCTCGGGGGCGTCGGGCAGGCCGCCCCCGACGTGGGCGCGGAGCGTCCCGTAGGGCTCGGCGTCGCCGACGAGGACGCCGCCGAGGAGCGTCCGGGCGTCGTCGCTGACGACGAGCCTCTTGTAGACGCCGGCGACGGGGTCGGTGTAGGTGACGCTGAGCGCGCCCCGCTCGGGCCCGGCGGACGGGTCGCCGAAGGCGGCGACGTCCACGCCCATCAGCTTCAGTTTCGCGGACGTGTCGGCGCCGTCGAACACGGCGGTGCTCGCGTCCGACAGCAGCCGGTCGGCGACGACCTCCGCCATCGCCAGGCACGGCCCGGCCAGCCCGTACACCGTGCCGCCGACCTCGACGCATTCGCCGATCGCCCAGATCGCCGGGTCGTCGGTGCGGCAGGACGCGTCCACGACGATCCCGCCCCGCTCCCCCACCGGCAGGCCGCAGGCGCGGGCCAGCTCGTCGCGCGGGCGGATCCCGGCGGAGAACACGACGACCTCGGCGTCGATCGCCGCGCCGCCGGCGAGCACGACCCGCCGGACCGCGCCGTCCTCCCCCGCCTCCAGCGCCCGGACCGGGACGCCCGCGTGGACGGCCAGGCCGAGTCCCTCGATGTGGCGGCGCAGCATCGCCCCGCCGCCCTCGTCGAGCTGGCGCGGCATCAGCCACGGCGCGACCTCCACGACGGCGCCGCGCAGCCCGAGGCCCTGCAGCGCGCGGGCGGCCTCCAGCCCGAGGAGCCCGCCGCCGATGACGGCCGCGGTGGCCCGGCCTTCCGCGTATTCGCGGAGGGCGTCCAGGTCGTCGATGGTCCGGTAGGCGAACACGCCCGGCAGGTCGCGGCCCTCGACCGGCGGGACGAACGGCGCCGATCCCGTGGCCAGGACGAGCGCGTCGTAGCCGGCGACGCGTCCCGCCGAGGTGGTGACCGTCCGGGCGGCGCGGTCGACGGCGGTGACGCGCTCGCCGGTGACGACGGCGACCCCGCCGCCGTGCGCGGGGTAGACGAGGTCGGCGCCGTCCAGGTGCGCCGTCAGCGCCACCCGGTCGTAGGCCGGGCGGGGCTCCTCGCCGATGACGGTGATCGTCCAGGTCCGGGCGGTGTCGCGCTCGCGCAGGGCCTCCACGAGGCGGTGCGCGGACGGGCCGTGCCCGGCCACCACGAGCCGCCTGTCCAGTTCGCTGTCGGCTCCCATGCGGCCGATTCTGAGCGGCGCCCATTTCGCTCGGACGTCGCGGATATCACCTCCGCGTAAACGGCCGCTCACACCCGCCGCACCCGCGATGAGAAATGCTTTTCGTCCCCCTCTGGCCAGGTACGCAACCTTTGTGGGATTGTGCGCGCACCCGTTTTACTTTCGCCGCGTTCCTGGGAGGCCGCATTGCGAAGGGCCATCGGTTTCACCCTCATCGGCATCGGCGCGTTCATGCTGGCCGGGTTCGTCCTCGCGCGCTATTACGTCGCGCCGACGCTGATCGGCGCGCCGACGGACTTGTACCAGGTCACGCGGCTGCAGGCCGACGGCGCCGCCTACTTCGACGCCGGGAAGCTGACGCCGCGGACCGGCGCGACGGTCGTGGCGACCAACACGATCCGGGCCGATGTGAACGCCCGCGAGGACGGGTTCGCCGTGTGGGACTCCACCACGGTCGTCCAGGACACGGCGAACGGCGTCACGATCGAGCTCCAGAAGCAGCGGCTCGCCTTCGACCGCCGGACGGGGCGGCTCCAGAACTGCTGCGGCGCGGCGGTGGAGGGCGACAAGAGCGTCCGGCAGTCCGGAATCGGGCTGTTCTGGCCGGTGGAGCCGGAGAAGAAGGGCCTGGAGCTCTTCGACACCGGCACCCGGCGCGCGTGGCCGATGGTCTTCGCCGGGGAGGAGCGGCGCGACGGCGTCCGCACCTACCGGTTCGTCCAGCGCGTCCCGGACACCAAGATCCCCAGCAGTCTCCCCGCCGTGCCGCCCGAGCTGCTCGGCCTCCCCAAGGGCGGCGCGGCCGTGCCGGTGGACCGCTACCAGCGGTCCGAGTCCACGTACTGGATCGACCCGCGGACCGGCGCGCCCATCGACCAGCAGCGGCACGTGGTGTCGACGCTGCGGCCCCAGCAGGGCGGCGCGGGCAGCCTCGTCGTCGCCGACCTGGACCTGAAGATGACGCCCGAGTCGCGGAAGGCGCTGCTCGCGAAGTCCGACGACGGCGCCGCCAAGATCCGGCTGCTGGAGACCATCGTGCCGCTGACCTTCCTCGGCGTCGGTCTGTTCGCCCTGGCGGCGGGCCTGGCCCTGGCGACCGGCTCCGGCCGCCTCCCCCGGCACCGCGGCGCGACCGGCGGCTCCCCCGCCCCCGCGAGCCGGTAGCGGGTCACCCGGGGGCGAACACGGCGGCGACCTCCGGGATGCGGGCGATGTAGCCGTCCAGGAGCCGCCGTCCGACCGAGACCGAGTCGACCAGCGGGTGCAGCGCGAACGCCTTGGCGGCGTCGGGGCGCGAACCGGTCAGCGCGGCGCGGATCGTCAGGCGCTCGACGGCCTTGACCTGCTGCATCAGGCCCGCCTGGTGCAGGTCGGGCTGGTCGAGGGGCAGCGGGTGGACGCCGGCCGCGTCCACCCGCACCGGCATCTCGACCACCGCGTCCGGCGGCAGCGCGGCCACCGTCGCCCCGTTCCGGACGTTGAGGATCATGGTGGCGGGCTCGTCGCGGGCGATCGCGGCCATCACCCTCACCGCGACGCCGGCGTAGCCCTCGTCGACCGGGTCGACGCCGGAGTGCCCGGCCTGTTCGGCGCCGGTGGCGGAGCCCTTCATCTCGGCCATGTAGCTGGCGCTGCGGGCCGCGACGGTCTCGCGCCACAGCTCCACGGCCGCGCCGCCGGACGCGGCCGCGGCGCGCTCGTAGAACGCGGCCTGCTGCGCTGCGAGGAACTCGCCGCGGGTCTGCGGGGCGTCGAGGGTGGCGCGGACCGCCTCCCGGTTGAAGTAGAAGTAGTACAGGTACTCGTTGGGGATCGTCCCGAGGTCGCGGAGCCACTCGCGGCCGAACACCACCCCCTCCTCCAGGGAGCCGAGCAGGCCGTCGTCGGCGAGGACGGCGGGCAGCACGTCGGCGCCGTCGTGCAGGACGCGGCGCGTCCAGCCGAGGTGGTTCAGGCCGACGTAGTCGAGCCGGAGGCGGGACGGGTCGAGGCCGAGCGCGGCGGCGACGCGGGTTCCGAGCCCGGACGGGGTGTCGCAGACGCCGAGCACCCGGTCGCCGAGCACCGCCTGCATCGCCTCGGTGATCATGCCGGCGGGGTTGGTGAAGTTGATGACGTAGGCGTCCGGCGCGAGCTCCCGCACCCGGCGGGCGATGCGCGTCATGACCGGGACGGTGCGCAGGCCGTAGGCGATCCCGCCGGGGCCGGTGGTCTCCTGCCCGAGGACGTCCAGGCCGAGCGCGACCCGCTCGTCGCAGACCCGTCCGGCGGTGCCGCCGACGCGGATCGCGGAGAAGACGAAGTCGGCGCCGTCCAGCGCGCGGTCCAGGCCGGTGGCGGTGAACACCTCCGGCGCGCCGGCGGCGCCGTCCCCGAGCGCGGCGAGGACCGCGGTCATGACCTTCAGGCGCGCCGGGTCGGTGTCGTGCAGCCAGACCTCGTCGATCCGGGGGGAGCCGCGGTCGCGCAGCAGCGCCTCGTACACGTACGGCACCCGGAACCCGCCGCCGCCGAGAATGGCCAGCTTCATGCAGCGGAACGTAGCACCCGGGCGGCGCCCGCCGTCGTGCACCATGGAGGGGTGACGCAGGTTGAGAGCCGGTTCACCGGCGGCGGGACGGAGGCGGGGGCGCGGCTGCGGACGCTGGCCGATCTCGTCGCGGGCGGCGGCGTGCTGGTGCTGAGCGGCGCCGGCCTGTCGACCGAGTCGGGCATCCCCGACTACCGCGGGGAGACGGGGCGACGGCGGCGGGCCGAGCCGATGACGTACCAGGCGTTCACCGGGTCGGCGGCGGCGCGGCGGCGGTACTGGGCGCGCAGCCATCTGGGGTGGCGGCACATCGCGGCGGCGCGTCCGAACGACGGGCACCGCGCGGTCGCCGAGCTGGCGCGCCGGGGGCTGGTCACGGGGATCATCACCCAGAACGTCGACGGCCTGCAGCAGGCCGCCGGGGCGGACGGGGTCGTCGAGCTGCACGGCGCGCTGGACCGGGTGGTCTGCCTGGCGTGCGGCGAGCGGACGCCGCGCGCCCGGCTGGACGAGCGGCTCCGCGCCGCGAACCCCGGCTGGGACGCCCGCGCCGCCGCCCCCGGGACGGTCAAACCCGACGGCGACGCCGTGCTCGCCGACGCCGACGTCGAGGCGTTCCGGGTGGTGGACTGCGAGCGGTGCGGCGGCGTCCTCAAACCCGACGTGATCTTCTTCGGGGAGAACGTGCCGCCGGGCCGGGTGCGGGAGTGCTTCGCGCTCACGGAGGCGGCGGGCGCGCTGCTGGTGCTCGGGTCGTCGCTGACGGTGCTGTCGGGGTACCGGTTCGTCCGGCACGCGGCCGGGCACGGCGTCCCGGTCGCGATCGTCAACCGGGGCGCCACCAGGGGCGACGAGCACGCCCGGGTGACGCTGGACGCGCCGCTCGGCATGACCCTCCAGGCGCTGCTCGCCGAGCTGGACGCCCGCGGCCGAACCGCCCGGCCCGCGGTCAGCCCTTGATCACCGAGGTGGCGGCGGGCGCGGGCGTCCGCGGCTGGTTCGGGCTGCCGGGCTCGGGCGCGCCCGTCACGGCGGGCGGGTCGGGCAGCGCGTCGACGGTGACGAAGCCGGTCCCCTCCAGCAGCGCCATGTGGGTGTGGACGAAGGTCTCGCACTGCTTGGCGAACTGCCGGACGAGGGTGTTGCGCGTGCTGGCGCGGACGGCGGCGATCTGCGGGTAGATCTGGCCGTGCGCCACCCGCAGCCGCGCCACGGCCGTCTTGTCGTACTCGGTGCCGGACTTGCCGGTGATCTCCGACATCCAGCTCTGCTGCTCGGCGGTCGGCCGGTCCGGCAGCGGGACGTTGAGCTGGGCGGCGATCCCGCGGGCGATCCCGTCCAGCCGCTCGTGCTGGCGGGCGATCTCGGCGAGGTTGCGCTGGGTCGCGGGCCGGGCGGCGCGGCGCGCGGCCTCCCGCCCGACGGGGATCTCCCAGAGCCCGGCCTGCCTGACCTTGACGATGAGGACGCGGTCGGCGGGCCCGAGCGGCCCCCATTCGGTGGCGACGGTGGCCTGCTGGGCGTTCTCGGCCGCGACCCCCGCGGGCTGCGCTCCGCCGTCGCCCGACTGGCGCGCCAGGGCGGTGCAGCCACCGAGGAGCAGCGGCAGGGCGAGCCCCAATGCCGCGACCTGTACCGCCACGGGGATGGGCCGGGGTGTTCGCATCCGCCGCCGTCCTTCCGGTCGAGGAGAGGTGCGTCACCCGGGCTGTACGCACGTCGCCCCGGCGGGGTTCAACGCCGTTCCGGCGGCGTTCGACGGCGGCGCGGGGGCGTCAGGTCCAGCCGAGCGGGACGAGGGTGGTGGCCGGGGGCTCGCCGCCCGCCTCGGTGAAGGCGCGCAGGGCGGCGACGAGGGTGCGCCGCTGGCCGGGCGGCATCCGGGCGACGATCTCGGCGATGTCGGCGCGGCGGCGGGCGGTGACGTCGTCGACGATGGCGCGGCCGGCGGCGGTGAGCTGGATCCTGACCTCGCGGCCGCTGTCGGGGCTGGCCTGCCGGTCCAGCAGCCCGGCGGCGGCGAGCCGGTCCACCATCCGCATGGCGGTGGACGGGTTGACCTCCAGCAGCCCGGCGAGCGTGACGAGCTTGAGCGGCCCCTGTGAGGACAGCACGACGAGGAGCCGGAACTGCGGCAGCGTGACGGCGTCCTCGACGGCGGCGAGGGACCGCACGGAGATCGCCACCAGCAGCCGGGACGCGGTCAGCACCGCCGAGGTGACCTCGTCGACGCCGTGCGCGTCGCCGGCGGGGGCGGCCTGCTCGCTCATGACGACTTTCTACAACGCCCGGAGCCCCGCGCGCCAATGTGTGCCAGCCGCCCCCGGAGGGCATTCCGACAAAAGATTCTGTCTTGACAAATCTGATTGTCGGTTGCCATGATGGGGTCATGCTGGACGTGACGGTGATCGAGAACCCCGAGGCGGCGGCCGCCTCGCTGGACCCCATGCGGGCGCGGCTGCTCGCCGAGCTGGCCGAGCCGATGTCGGCGACCGCGCTCGCGGCCCGGGTCGGGCTGCCCCGGCAGAAGGTCAACTACCACCTGCGGGCGCTGGAGCGGCACGGCCTGGTCGAGCTGGTCGGCGAGCGCCGCAAGGGCAACATGACCGAGCGGCTGATGCGGGCCACGGCCGCGTCCTACGTCATCTCGCCGCTCGCGCTCGCGTCGGTGCAGCCGGACCCGGACCGGCACCGGGACGCGCTGTCGGCGCGGTGGCTGCTGGCGCTCGCGGCCCGGCTGGTCCGCGACGTCGGCGCGCTGATCACCGGCGCGGCGCGGGCCGACAAGCGCCTGGCGACGTTCGCGCTGGACGGGGAGGTCCGGTTCGCGTCCGCGGCCGACCGGGCGGCGTTCATCGAGGAGCTGACCGCCGGCGTCGGCGCGCTGGTCCGCAAGTACCACGACGCTGAGTCGGAGGGCGGGCGGGGCCACCGCGTCGTGATCGCCGTCCACCCGTCGCTGAAGGCCGAACCCGAGGCGGCAGCGGAACCGGAGCGGGACGTCCCCGGAGAGATCGAGTCCTGACCCGCGGCCGGTCGCCGCCGCGCAACGCAACCACGAAACGTAAAGGAGAATCGTCATGGGCAAGGCATTCGAGATCGTCCGCGAGTTCGAGGTGGACGCCTCACCCGAGCAGGTCTGGGACGCGATCACCACGGGCGCCGCGGGGTGGCTGTGGCCGGCGGAGTACGAGCCGCGGGTCGGCGGCGCCGCCGGGCTCGGCGGGGTCGTCACCGCCTGGGACCCGCCGCACCGGCTGACCAGCCGCCAGGAGGACCCGGACGGCATCGAGGGCCTCCCCCAGTCGCTGAACCAACTCGACAACCTGATCGAGCCGCGCGAGGGCGGGCGCGCCTGGGTCCGCTACGTGCACAGCGGGATCTTCACCGACGACTGGGACAACCAGTACGACGGCGCGAACCGGCACACCGACTTCTACCTGCACACCCTGCGGCAGTACCTGGCGCATTTCACGGGTCTGCCGGCGACGCAGTCCGACGTTCACGGGCCGAAGGCGTCCATGGCGAAGGGGTCGTTCGACGCGGCCGTCCGCGCGCTCGGCCTGGACGCCGCCGCCGAGGGCGACACCGTCCGGGTGGACGTGCCCGGGGCGGGCGCGGTGGACGCGGTCGTCGACTTCCGCAACGAGTACTTCCTCGGCCTGCGCACGGACGACGCCATGTACCGGTTCTTCGGACGCGACGCGTGGGGCGGCCCGGTCGGGATCGCCGTGCACGACTTCGCGCCAGGCTCGGCCGCTGAGCAGGAGCGGACGAAGAAGGCGTGGCGCACCTGGCTGCAGGACGTGTACGCCTGAACCGCCGGACGCGGGCGCCCGCACGGAGACCCGTGCGGGCGCCCGTTCGCGTCTTCGCTAACCGGCCCTTTCGCGGACGAGGGCGGCGAGGTCGGAGCGGGCGAGGCCGCGCAGCCCGGGACGCTGCGCCAGCCACGCCACGGCGAGGACGGCGAGCGCGGACCAGGCGAACGTCGCGGGCCGGATCCCGGTGTGGAGCGACATCAGGTCGCTGTCGAACGCGCCGAGGAACGCGCCGGTCGCGAGCCGTCCGGCGACCAGGCCCGGCACGGTGCCCGCGGCCACGACGAGGAGGTTCTCGGCGGTGACGAGGCGGTCGAGCCGCCTGCGCCCGACGCCCGCCGCGCGCAGCGTGGCCAGTTCGGTGCCGCGGTCGGCGAGGTTGACCGACAGGGTGGCGAACAGGACGGTGAAGGCCAGCAGCCCGCCGAACGCGAACATGACGGCGACGAACACGTAGAACAGGTCCATGTAGTCGTCCATGGTCTTCTTCAGCGCCCGCGAGTCGGTGTAGGCGATGACGCCGGGCAGGGACGACAGCGCCCGCTCGACGGCGGCGCGGTCCGCGCCCGGGTCGAACCGGACGAGGACGGTGCCGGGCCGGGCGGCCGGGTCCCAGGCGGCGACCTGGCGGAGGTCGGCGTAGGCGAAGGTGCCGAGCGGCTCGTCGACGAACCCGGCGACGGTGGTGGTGACGGCCCGTCCGTCGTCGAGGCGCAGGGTGACGCGGTCACCGGCGCCCACGCCGAGTTCGTCGCGCAGCGCCGCGCCGACGAGCGCGCCGCTGCGAGGCAGGGCCCGTTCGCCGCCGCCTGGGGTGAGGAACCGGTGCATCCGCGTCCCGGCGGGCAGCCCGACGACGGACGTGGAGTACCCCTTGCCCCCGGCGGTGATGGTGGCGGGCAGGTGCGCGGACGGCTCGGCGGACCGCACCCCGTCCGTCGCCGACACCGCGGCGAGCGTCGCGGCGCCGGCGGGCCCGGCGAGGGTGAGCTCCGCGTCCTGCCGCTGGACCTGGTCGAACTGCCGGGACACGGTCGCCCTGGACGAGTCGAGCATCCCCCACGACACGAGGATGAGCACGAGCGCGAGGATCACGCCGCTCATCGTGTAGAGGGTGCGGCGGACCTGGCGGGTGGGTCCGCGCAGCACCAGCCACGCCCCGGCGGGCAGCCGCCCGGCACCGGGCGCGGATCGCGCGGCGCGGACGATGAGCCCGCCGCCCCGGGCCGCGGGGACGGTCCCGCGCATCGCCTCGGCGGGCGGGACGCGGGCCGCCGACACCGCGGGCGCCAGGGCCGCGAGCGCGCCCGCGACCAGCCCGAACGCCAGCCCGGCCAGCACCGTCGCTGGGCGGACGGTCACGGTCGTCTCCGGCAGCCCGATCGCGTCCCCGTACAGGCGGGTGACGGACCCGGCGAGCAGCAGCCCCGCGGCCGCGCCGAGGACGGACCCGGCGAGCCCGGTCGCGACGCCGGTCGCCAGATAGTGCGCCACGACCGTCCGGCGGCGGAACCCGCTCGCGCGCAGCGTCCCGATGACGACGCGGTCGCGCGCCACGCGGCGGGTCAGCACGACGTAGACGGCGACGCCCGCGGCGGCGAGGAACAGCAGCGGGAACATCACGGCGAGCTGGGAGAAGCCCTGGATGTCCTGGGCGAGCGCGGCGTTGCTGGGCTGGTCGGCGCGGGTGACGGCCGCTCCGGCACCGTACCCGCGCGCGGCGGCGGTCAGGGCGGCGTCGAGCTCGCCGGCGCGGGCGCGTTTCGCGCCGGTGTAGCGGACGGTCACCTCGTTGGGCGCGGTCACGCCGCCGACCTGCCGGGCGAGCGGCTCGGGGACGTACAGGACGCCGAACGTCCCGGGGGCGGGCAGCACGTCCTGGCGGCTGGCGGCGGGCCACAGGTACTCGGGCGAGGACGCGGTGCCCCGCACGTTCAGGGGACGCCAGGCGCGCCCGTCCCACACCTCCACCGCCGAGCCGGGTTTCAGTCCGGCGTCGTCGGCGACGTGCTTGTCGGCGAGGACACCGGCCGGGGCGGCGGGGTCGAGGTACCGGCCGTCGAGGATCTTCACGCGGTTGATCTCGGGCTGCGACGCGGCGGGGAAGCCGACGACGCGTCCGACGAGGGTGGAGCCGTCCGGCATGCGCATCGGCACGTCCGCGACGGTCCGCGCCGCCGCGGCTTCCACCCCGGGCGTGTCCCGCGCCCGTTTCGCGATCGCGGCGGTGTCGCCGCCGGACACGGTCAGGTCCGCGAACCGGTACCTGTCGAACACCGCCTGGTAGCCGGATTCGAGGTTCTTGTAGGCGTCGTAGGACGCGCCGAACAGCGCGACGCCGAGCATCACCAGCACCGCGGCCGACACCAGCTGCGCGGGGCGGCGGCGCAGGTCGCGGAGCAGCTTGACGGTGAGGGTGCTCACCACGTCACCTCGTCGGCGGTGGCGGGCGCGGCGTTCGCGGTGACCTCGGTGACGCGGCCCGACCGCATCCGCACGACGCGGTGCGCGATGGCCGCGATCGCGGCGTTGTGCGTGACGACCAGGACGGTGCGGCCCTGCGCGTTGAGGTCCCGCAGGACGCGCAGGACGCCGCGTCCGATCTCCAGGTCGAGCGCGCCGGTCGGCTCGTCGCACAGCAGCAGCCCGGGGTCCTTGGCGACCGCGCGGGCGATCGCGACGCGCTGCTGCTCGCCGCCCGACAGCTGCGCCGGGAAGTGCGCGGCGCGATCGGCGAGCCCGACCGCCGCCAGCGCCGCCGCGGACCGCTCGCGGTCGCCGCGCCCGGTGAGCTCGGCCACGAGCCGGACGTTCTCCAGCGCGGTCAGCGACGGGACCAGGTTGAAGAACTGGAACACGAACCCGACGACGTCGCGCCGGTAGGCGGTGCGGGCGTCCTCGCCCAGGCCGGACAGGTCGCGGCCCCCGGCGGTCACCTCGCCCTCGGTGGCGGGCTCGATCCCGCCGATCACGTTGAGCAGGGTCGTCTTGCCCGATCCGGACGGGCCGAGCAGCACGACGAACTCGCCGCGCTCGACCTCCAGGTCCACCTCGCGCAGCGCATGCACCGCGGCGTGGCCCGTCCCGTAGGTCTTGCCGACGCCGCGCAGCCGCACGGCCGGGCCGCCCGCGCGGGCCTCCTCACCGTCCTGGACGGTCGCCTGCACGCGATCATGACGCGCCATCGTCGCCTCCTCACTCGTCGGGGGTCTGCTCGCCCGCGTCCTGGGGTCCGGTGGGGCGCAGAAGGGCGAGGAGCCGGTCGGTCGCGCCCGCAGCGTCGGTGTCGGGATCGATCAGCACGTGCAGGAGCAGGCCGTCCATGAGCGCGGTGAGCACCACCGCGAGGGCGGCGGGGTCGGCGTCGGCGCGCAGCAGCCCGGCGGCGCGGTTCTCGGCGAGACGTGCCGCCAGCAGGTCGCGGAACGTCCGGATCTGCCGGACGCCCTCGCCGCGCAGTTCCTCGTCCCGCAGGCCCTGCATCAGCGCCTCGACCACGACCCGCTGCTGGGCCGTGCCGGGGCCGCGTTCGATGAGGCCGCGGACGGCGTCCGCGACGCCGTCGAGGACGTCCTCGGCGCGGAGGAGCGCCTCGACGGGCCCTTCCAGCTCCTTCTCCACCGCGTGCATGACCGCGGCCCTGCGCAGCGCGTCCACCGAGCCGAAGTAGTAGTGCACGAGCGCGTTGTTGGCGCGTGCCCGCTCCGCCACGGCCCGCGACGTCACCGCCGACCAGCCGCTCTCGGCCATCACCTCGACGGCGGCCTCCAGCAGCCGTATCCGCGTGGGCGCGTCCCCGCCCGCCATCCCGGCCCCCTGTATTGGTCGAACGCTTTAAGCACTTGCTTAAAGCGTAACCGCGATCGTTGCCCACTGCAATGTTCCGGCGGCGGGACGGTCCCTGAACACGCCGAACGCCCGGCCGTCCGGCCGGGCGTTCGGGCGTTGGGAGGTCGCGCGCCGCTTCTTTCGCGGCCGGCGCGCGCGGGGTCAGGCGTCGCGGCGTTTGAGGAGGAACGCGGCGACGGCGAGGAGCGCGAACGTCCAGAGGGCGAACACTCCGTACCCCTCCCAGGGCGAGAGCAGGTCGTCCTCGCCCTGGTGGGCCTTGGCGATCAGGTAGCCCGCCTCGGACGGCAGGTAGGCGTGGACGCGCTCGCCGATCTTGCCGGGCAGCAGCGTGGCGAGCGGCGCCAGCACGAGCACGAACCCGATCACGCCGGTGATGCCGCCGGCGGTGTGCCGGACGATCGCGCCGATCGCCAGCGCGAACAGGCCGAGCATCGCCAGGTAGAGGCCGCCGCCGACGACGGCGCGCAGGACGCCCTCGTCGCCGAGCGACACCTCCGCCTTGTCCCCGATGAGCGCCGAGCCGATGAAGAACGACGCGAACGACACCACGATGCCGAGGGCGAGGACGACCAGCGCGAACACCAGGGCCTTGGCCCACAGCATCGGCAGCCGCCGCGGCACGGCGAGCAGGCTGGCGCGGATCATGCCGGTGGAGTACTCGGAGGCGATCACCAGGACGCCGAGGACGCAGACGGTCAGCTGGCTGAGGAAGAACCCGCTGCCGAGGATGAAGCTGACCGGGTCGGCGGTGACCGAGGCGCGGTCGCCCTCGGTCATGTTGTCCCACTGCGCGGTGGTCAGCCCGACGAACAGCGCGGTGAACCCGAGGTCGAGGATGATGAGCAGGATCAGCGACCACAGGGTGGAGCGGACCGTGCGGATCTTCGTCCACTCGGCGAGCATGAGCCGTCCGAAGCCCGGCCGGTCGTAGGCGGGCGGGCCCGCGGGCCGCGCGGCGGACTCGGTGGTGGCGGCGGTCATCGCGGCTCCTCCTTCCCGGCGGGGCCGGCGGCGGGCGCGGCGGCGGGACCTCCGGCGGCGGGCCCGGCGCCGGGACCCGCGCCTGGGACGGGTCCCGCCACGGGGCCTCCGGCCGCGCCGTATTCGACGCTCTCGCGGGTCAGTTCCATGAACGCGGCCTCCAGCGAGCCGCGCATCGGGGTGAGCTCGTGCAGGACGACTCCTTCGGCGGCGGCGAGCTCCCCGACGCGGGGAGCCTCCATGTGGGTGACGGTCAGCAGCCCGTCCTCGGACGGCCTGACCTTGGCGCCCTCGTCGGTGAGGACGCCGGCGAGCCGGGCGGCGTCGGGGCTGCGGACGGCGACCATCTTCTCGGTGCTGCGCTCGATGAACTCCTCGGTGGAGCAGTCGGCGATGAGCCTGCCGCGCCCGATGACGATGAGGTGCTCGGCGGTGACGGCCATCTCGTTCATCAGGTGGCTGGAGACGAACACCGTCCGGCCCTCGGCGGCGAGCCGCTGCATGAGGGTGCGGATCCAGACGATGCCCTCCGGGTCGAGGCCGTTGACGGGCTCGTCCAGGATCAGCACGGACGGGTCGCCGAGCAGCGCGGCGGCGATGCCGAGCCGCTGGCCCATGCCGAGGGAGAAGCCGCCGGCGCGCTTGCGGGCGACGCCGGTGAGGCCGACGAGCTCGACGACCTCGTCGACGCGCTTCTTGCCGACCCCCTGGGTCTGCGCGAGGCACAGCAGGTGGTTGTAGGCGCTGCGCCCGGTGTGGACGGCCCGCGCCTCCAGCAGCGCGCCGACCACGCGCATCGGCGCAGGCAGGTCGGCGTAGTGGACGCCGTCGATGCGGGCGTCGCCGCGGTCCGGCCGGTCGAGGCCGAGCAGCAGCCGCATGGTGGTCGACTTCCCGGCGCCGTTCGGGCCGAGGAACCCGGTCACGCGCCCGGGGACGACGGTGAAGGACAGATCGTCTACGGCGGTCTTGTCGCCGTAGCGCTTGGTGAGGTTCTCCGCCTCGATCATGCACACATCCTGCGTGGTCGTTTCGCGAAATAACGTGATCGGGATCACGCTAGCGGTCCCGGCCGGGGTACCGGATCCTCCGTGCAGCGGATCCGTCTCCGACCTGCGTAGGGTGCCCGCCCGTGCGCCGCCCACGCCGGGAAAGGCGAGAGGCCCTCCCGCTCGGCGGGAAGGCCCCTGGTCCGTCCGGCGTCAGGCGTTGACGCCGTCGGCGGCGTTGACGTCCTTGTGGAAGCGCTTGTGGACGTAGAGCTTCTCGCCGAGCGTCTCGCAGCGCCACCACAGGCCGCTCGGCGGGCCGATGCGGGTGCCGCGCGGCAGCTCGCGCAGGACCTCGTTCACCGGCGTCATGCGGAACCGCCCGGACCGGCACACCAGGATCCGCCGGTCGGTGATCACGACGACGCGGTAGGCGTTGGCGAAGATGATGATCCAGTAGGACAGCAGCGCGAAGTACTGGCTGGTGGTCTGGGCGCCGAACACCGCCTGGACGTTCTCGCCCGGCTGCAGGACGGGGGCCGCGTTGGCGCGCATCTTGTCGCGGATGGCCACGGGTCGGGACCTTTCTCGTGTCTCTCGTGGGCGGCGGCCGCTCCCGGTTCCGGCGGCGGCGCAGGCGCGCCGTCGCCGGCGCGGTGCGCGCCGTCCTCAGCGCCCCCGGCGCATCATGCTCCCCACGGCCCTCAATGGTGATCGGGCGCCCCGATTGTGGCACCGAATCGCAGGTTACGGAGCCATTTCCCGGCATTTCAGCTGCCTTCGGGGTTCCAGCGGCCTTATTGACCGTCTGTCAATAGTGGGCGAGGATGGCCGCGCAGGTTCCGCACCGCCCGGAGGCACCGTGCCCGCCACACCGCAGGTCCCCTCGTCCGAGCAGCTCGGCGACCGGCTCGCCGACCGGGACGTGCTGCGCCGGCTCTCTGCCGAGCCGCTGGTCGGCCTCGGCGCCGGGCGGGCGCTGCTGATGCAGCTCGCGCACCCGGACGTGGCCCGCGGCGTCGCCGAGCACAGCGATTTCGCCGACCGTCCGCTGGCCCGCCTGTTCGGCACGCTCGACTTCCTGCTGATCGTGACGTTCGGGACGCCGGAGCAGGTCGGGCGGGTCGCGGCGAAGGTCCGCGGCATCCACGGGACGGTCCGCGGCGACGGCTATTCCGGCAACGACCCGGACCTGCAGCTGTGGGTCAACGCGACGCTGATCGACTCGGCGCTGCACATCCATGAGAGCGTCATGCTCCACGGCGGCCGGGGCGGCCGCGACGACCGCGGCCTGGCGGAGGAGTACTACCGGCAGGCCCGCGCGGTCGCCGAGGTCCTCGGCTGCCCGCTGGAGTCGCAGCCCGCCGACCTGGCCGCGTTCCGCGCCTACATGGCGGACATGCTCGCCTCGCTGGAGGTGACGGACACGGCCCGCGAGGTCGCCGACGCCGTCCTGTGGCCGCGCAGGCTGCGCGCCCTGTCCCCCGCCCTGGCGGTGTTCCGGCTGCTCACCGCCGCGCTGCTGCCCGGCACGCTCCGCGACCAGTACGGCCTCCCCTGGACGGACAACCGCCGCCGCACAGCGACGCTGATGCTGCGGACGGCGGGCGGCGTCCACCGCGTGACGCCGGGGTTCCTGCGGCGCCCGCCGGAGGCGTTCCTCGTCCGGCTGGCGGCGTACCGCGTCGACCGGACCCTGAAGGCCCGCCGCACCCGCCGCCGCTCCCCCGTTCCCTAGGCGACGGAGGAGTACGCCACGACGCCGCGGCGCATCGAGTCCATCGCGCGCCGGGCCATCTTGCGGATGTGGCTGTTCGGCGGGGCGGCGTCGGCGACCTGCCCGAGCAGGTCGAGGAGCTGCTTCACGGCGCGGACGAAGTCGCCGGCGGTGAGGTCGCTTTCGAGGAGGACCTCGTCGAGGTCGTCGCCCTTGGCCCACCGGTACGCCGTCCACGCGAACCCGAGGTCGGGCTCGCGGAGGAACGACACGCGGTTGTCGCGCTCGACGGCGTCCAGCTCGCCCCAGAGCCGCACCATGGCGGCGAGGGCGTCCTGCGCGGGCCCGGCGGGGGTGCGGGGCGGCGCGGCGTCGTCGGGCTGCCGCGACTCGTAGACCAGCGCGGACACGCACGCGGCGAGCTCGGCCTGGTCGAGCTTGTCCCACAGCCCCTCGCGGAGGCTCTCGGCGGTGAGCAGGTCGAGCTCGTTGTAGATCTGGCCGAGGCGGCGCCCCTCGGCGGTGACGGAGTCGCCCTCCAGGTAGCCGAGCTGCTCCAGGACGGCGCAGACCCGGTCGAACGTCCGGGCGATGACCTGGGAGCGGCCCTCGACGCGGCGGCGGAGCTGCTCGGTCTCGCGGTCGAGGCGGTGGTACCGCTCGGCCCAGCGGGCGTGCTCCTCCCGCTTGTCGCAGCCGTGCACGGGGTGGCGGCGCAGCTCTGTGCGCAGCGCGGTGATCTCGGCGTCGTCGGGGGCGGCGGAGTCGCCGCGGGCGCGCTTGCGGCCGCGGGCGTCGTCGGGGACCTTGGCGCGCAGGGTGGACGCCAGGTCGCGGCGGTCCTGCGGGTTGCGGGGGCTGAACGATTTCGGGATCCGGATCCGCTCGACGGGCTCCACGGCGCGCGGGAAGTCCTGGATCGACAGGCGCTGCACGGACCGGTTCACGGTCAGCACGAGCGGCGCGGGCCCGTCCGAGCGGCGCCCGACACCGGGGTCGAGGACGACCGCGAGCCCCGACCGGCGGCCGGACGGGACGAGGATGACGTCGCCGGGCCGCAGGTGCTCCAGCGACCTGGCGGCCTCGGCGCGGCGGGTCCCGGCCCGTTCGCGCGACAGCTCCGCCTCCCGGTCCGACAGGCGGCGCCGCATCGCCGCGTACTCCATGAAGTCGCCGAGGTGGCATTCGGCGGCCTTGGCGTACCCGGCGAGGGCCTCCTCGTTCTTGTGCACCTGCCGGGCGAGGCCGACGACGGCCCGGTCGGCCTGGAACTGCGCGAACGACTCCTCCAGCAGCGTCCGGGCGCGCTCGTTCCCGACGGCGCCGACGAGGTTCACGGCCATGTTGTAGGACGGCCGGAAGCTGGAGTTCAGCGGGTAGGTGCGGGTGCCGGCGAGCCCGGCGACGGACGCGGGCTCCACGTTCGGCCCCCACACCACGACGGCGTGGCCCTCCACGTCGATGCCGCGGCGCCCGGCCCGCCCGGTGAGCTGCGTGTACTCGCCGGGGGTCAGGTCGACGTGCGCCTCGCCGTTCCACTTGTCGAGCTTCTCGATCACGACGGTGCGGGCGGGCATGTTGATGCCGAGCGCGAGCGTCTCCGTCGCGAACACCGCCTTGATCACCCCGCGGGTGAACAGCTCCTCGACGATCTCCTTGAAGGTGGGGAGCATCCCGGCGTGGTGGGCGGCGACACCGCGCTCCAGGGCGGCGAGGAAGTCGCCGTAGCCGAGGACCCGCAGGTCCTCGGCGGAGATGTCGGCGGTGCGCAGCTCGGCGTGCGCGCGGATCTCCTCCGCCTCCTCCTTGGACGTCAGCCGGATCCCGGCGTGCAGGCACTGCAGGACGGCGGCGTCGCACCCGGCGCGGCTGAAGATGAACGTGATCGCCGGGAGCAGCCCGGCGCGGTCCAGCCGCTCGATCACGTCCGGGCGGGGCGGCGGCCTGAACCGCTGCGGGCGGGGCGCGCGGCGGCGCCCGGTGCGGCGGCCCTGGTTGACCTTGGCGCGGCGGACCTCGTCCACCGCCATGCGGGTGAGCTGCGGGTTCAGCTTCGCCTGCCGGTCCCTGCCCTTGCCGGTGTCGACGAACAGGTCGTACAGGCGGGTGCCGACCAGCATGTGCTGGAACAGCGGGACGGGACGGTGCTCGTCGACGATCACGGCCGTGTCGCCGCGCACCTCGTGCAGCCATTCGCCGAACTCCTCGGCGTTGCTGACGGTCGCCGACAGCGCCACGATCCGCACCGAGTCCGGAACGTGGATGATCACCTCTTCCCAGACGGCGCCGCGGAACCGGTCGGCGAGGTAGTGCACCTCGTCCATCACGACGAACGCCAGGCCCGCGAGGGTCTGCGACCCCGCGTACAGCATGTTCCGCAGCACCTCGGTCGTCATCACGACGACGGGCGCCTCGCCGTTGACGCTGTTGTCGCCGGTGAGCAGCCCGACCTTCTCCGGCCCGTAGCGGCGGACGAGGTCGGCGTACTTCTGGTTCGACAGCGCCTTGATCGGCGTGGTGTAGAAGCACTTCCCGCCGCCGGTGAGGGCGAGGTGCGCGGCGAACTCCCCCACCACCGTCTTCCCGGACCCGGTGGGCGCCGCGACGAGGACGCCGCTGCCGTCCTCCAGCGCCTGGCACGCCTCGATCTGGAACGGGTCCAGCTCGAAGTCGTACAGGGTGCGGAAGTCCAGCAGGGCCGGGCCGCTCCCGGCGGTGCGCCTGCGGTAGGCGGCGTACCGCTGGGCCGGGGTCTCGCCGGCCGACCCGGTGGCGGCGTCGGTGTCGGGGGAGGTCATACCTTGGAGCCTACGGTTTCGACCGGCCCGATTCCCAATCCGGGGACGATCCCCGCGAGCCCCGTCCCCGATCGGCGGGCCGGATCGGCGGGCCCGCCGGGGGTCAGCGGGGGGTCAGCGGGCGCGGTCGCCCTTCTCCAGCTCGGCGTCGATGGCGTCCAGGTCGAGCGGGGACGCCTCGTCGTCGGCCAGCTCCGCATACGGGTCGGGCCTGCGGGCCTGGCGCCGGTCGTGGATGAACGCCAGCAGCTCGGCGACCTCGAACAACACGATGGTCGGGAGCGCCAGCGCGAGCATCGTGAACGGGTCCTGGCTGGGGGTGGCGACCGCGGCGAACACGAACACCCCGAAGACCAGGAGCCTGCGGGACCTGCGGATACGGTCGTGGGTGAGGACCCCGATCATGTTCAGCATGACGACGAACAACGGCAGCTCGAACGTCAGCCCGAATATCAGCAGCATGGCCAGGACGTAGCCGAGGTACTGGTCGACGGTGATCAGCGCGGCGACGTCCTCCGGCACGAACCCCAGCAGGAGCGCCAAGCCCTTGTCCACGGTGATGTAGGCCAGCACGACGCCCAGGAAGAACAGCGGGATCGCCGCGGCCATGAAGGTGTACGTCCAGCGCCGTTCCTTGCGGTACAGGCCGGGCGCGACGAACGCCCACATCTGGTACAGCCAGAACGGCGAGGAGATCACCATGCCCAGGATGAAGGCCATCTTCAACCGGAGGAAGAACGCGGAGAAGGGCCCGTTGACGACCAGGGAGCAGCGCCCGTTGAGATCCCGGGAGGCGGGCAGGGAGCAGTAGGGCTCCTTGAGCGCGTCCCACACCGGGCCGAAGAGCAACCAGCCGATGACCGCGCCGACCAGCAGCGCCAGGATCGCCTTGATCAACCGGTTGCGCAGCTCCCGGAGATGCTCCATGAGGGGCATGCGGCCGTCGGGGGCGGCGGCGTCGCGCGTCAGCTTCATCGTGGGCATTCAGGCTCGGGGG